>CAZHNG010000077.1:0-22390 GCA_964533785.1 uncultured Saprospiraceae bacterium
GTATAGATACCCAATTCTCCGGGTTCGTCTAGCCAGTAAGGCGAAGAATATTCTATATCAGCAGGAACCGTGATCGGTTTGGTCAGGGTCACTCCTTCATTAAATGATAGTTCCGTAGTAAAGGACGTATCAAAACTCACAACGGGAATTGAAAATCCCGTAAAGGCCGCATCAATTCCTGAGCGGTTGATCACTTCCATGTTTAAATCGATCCTATCACCGGGGGTAGCGGAAAAATCACCGGCGACTACTTCCACGAACAATCCCATGCAAGCTTTAATCACCGCTTTGATCTCAGTACTTTTTATCCTTTTCCAATGACCATCCGGCAGTGCATCGATTAATTTTTTCACTTCCAGCAATTGAGGAACACTAGCTGCGGGACGGTCAAAATCGAATGAAGCAATAATTTCATCAAGTAGTTTTCCGATAGGAGCACCGCCCTCTACACGCGTCCAGGTAGTATTGATTCCTGCGAAAAGGTCCTTTTTGGAATTGGGTAAGTCACCTTTTAAGAGCTGGAGATATTCAATGGTTTTCCCCCGGGAGCCGGTTGAACCGAATCCCTGGCTCTTATGCATACTGCGGCTCTCTGCTGCAATTTCCGGTACTGATTTACCGATCTTGGGGAGGTAGCTGCCCACATTCAATTCGACCAGGTTGGTTTTGTCTGTTTTATTAAAGGCTTCCTGGCTGCCGTAGAACCACCATGAAGTATTGAAAAACAAGCGCCTGGGTTGCCAGGGGTCTACGTATTTCAATTGTTCGGGAAAAACATCTTCTTTTGCGGTCAGATCAAAGGCCTGATGAGATAATTTGGCGGAGGAAGTATGATGCCCGTGCATTCTGCCGTAGAGACGTTCTTCCTCGAAATGCTGAAAGCGATTAACGATAATGTCCGGCTGCCATTTTCTGATAGCCCATACCACATCGGATAAAATTTCATCTTCGTTCCAGATTTCCAGGGTTTCCTCAACGGTTTTTGAAAAGCCAAAATCATTGGCCCGGGAAAACATTTGGTTCCCGCCGTCAATCCGTCTTGCCGCCAGTAATTCCTGGGTTCTGATGACCCCCAACTGCTCCCGTATTTCAGGGCCTATTAAATTTTGGCCGCCATCGCCGCGGGTAAGGGAAAGATAGGCCACATTGGCTTTCAGGTCGTTGGCCAGATAAGCGATCAACCTGGTATTTTCATCATCAGGATGGGCGGCTACGTATAATGCAGAACCCAAAAAGTTCAGCTTTTTTATGGCGTCATGGATTTCACCCGATGTCCACCGTTTGGGCTTTTGGGCATTAATGGTGCTATAGGAAAAAATCGCTACTAATAAAAGGGCAAGTGTTCTGTACTTCATGAGTCCTTTCTGTTTTGATATAAGACCAACAAAGATAGGATCAATGAGGTTTATTTTTCAGATAAAAAGGTGATTATTTGGGTTTGCTCCTTGTACCGCGGAATTCCCCGAACTCTCAGATATTAACAATTGAATTCTTAAATTAGAAATTGCCGCCCATTATGGTATGAATTGCCATTAGGCTTTGGTTATCAATAGATAAAAAAGAGATCCCGCTTTTTGTGCTTCAAAAGCCAAAAAAGAGAAGAAACCTCCATTTGTAAGCATTTGGTTTTGAAGTAGCTGGATATGAAAATATTAATCAACACATAATTTAACATTAACATTTAGTTCACACAAAAAATTGATATTGCGAAATCATGTGACTAATGTCACTAAAACTAACCAAGATAGCACAGGTAAAAGAATGAGAAAGCGTGAAATTGACATTGTAATCATATCCGATGTGCATTTGGGAACCTATGGTTGCCATGCCCAGGAATTGCTCAATTACCTGAAGAGCATTACCGTTAAAACATTGATCTTGAACGGCGATTTTATTGACATCTGGCAATTTCGCAAACGTTATTTCCCCAAAGAGCACATGGAAGTTATCCATTGCATCCTGCGCATGGCTGAGCAGGGTACTAAAGTCTATTACCTAACGGGCAATCACGACGATGCCCTGAGGAGATACTCTGATTTTTCTTCTGGAAATATTCATTTGAGAGACAAATTAGTTTTGAGTCTGGGGCAGAAAAAGTATTGGATATTTCACGGTGACATTTTTGATGCGTCCATAAAATATTCTCCGTTTATCGCCAAATTGGGAGGTAAGGGGTACGACTATCTCATCTTGTTGAACCGCTTCATCAATAAGATCAGGGTGGCCCTTGGGAAACCCCGGATGTCGTTCACCAAGCGCATAAAACAACGCATGAAAGAGGCCGTTAAATTTATTGCTGATTTTGAGAATACGGCCATAGAGCTTGCCGCAGATGAAGGTTTTGATTTTGTCGTTTGTGGGCACATCCATAAGCCTCAAATGCGGTCAATCGTAATAAACGGCCATAAGGTTACCTATCTCAATTCGGGAGATTGGGTGGAAAATTTGACCGCTTTAGAATACAAATGGGGAAGGTGGTCCATCTTCGATTATCAGGAGGTGGAGTCTTTTGATCTCGATCAATCCGCCGGACAGGAAAATACTACAACGCAAGAGGCAGACCGTGGCGCTTTTACTAAAGAGGAAGGCGTCCCTTTATTTCAATTGTACAACATCAGCAATTAAACGTCGACGTAGACGCTTAATAATCTGCCTAGTTCCATAAATTTACTTTTCCATTCGAAGGAAGGATAAGATCGTTCTTCCTGGTTAAGTTCCTTCAAGATATAGAAATAGTAATTCTGACTTTTCCATATTTCCGGGTGAATATTTAGTTTCCTCAATGATTCTAGAATTTCATTGAGTAAACTCAACTTGGGTAGATCAGAGTCATCCAAATTAAGGGATTTAATTTCTTGGTAAATGCGTTCATTTGCCGCCAGGTTGAGGCTACCTTCGTCGTCAATATCAATGCCCCATTTATCCATTTCATCTATGAGGCGGTTAAGTTCCCGGACACTTAACACTTCGTGGCTAAAGAAGGCTTGCAGGTCTGTATTGAGGATAAATTTCACTGCGGCCAGGTAAGTTTCCGGGATAGGCAGTTCACTTACTTGCATACTCGACATCAACTGATAGTTGTCGTTGTAAATATCGCGGAAGGAAGATTCCACTTGTTGCAGGCTTTCTGCCGTAATTCTTTCTATAATTTTGCGTTTTTCCTCCTGGAACAGGTTCCAGATGGTAAATTTTTGAGAACTGAAGAAGGTCTGCATCACGCCAATGACTTTCCCCAGGTCGGAATGTGAAAAAGCACTCGTAATTTGATCCGACATTTTCATAAACTCATTCCAGTCCATATCAATGGAAATATTACCGATAATGTGCTGCTGGCCCAAATAAAGGACCGCAAAACTGAAATGTTTTTCGGACAAGGTGATCTTGGATTTGATGGTCGTTCGCCCTAAGGACAAGATCTGGTTACCGGCTCTGAACCGTTCAAAGATCTCACTTTCGGAGCGATAGTTGAAAAGCTCCAGGCTTTCCGGATTCATTTCAAATAAAGAAGCAACAGCGTAGTGGGTGGCTACCCTGGTCAGGTCTACTTGTGACGGAATGACGTGCTTCAAATAACTATCGGTAGCACTGCGGTGAAGGTTACTGGGGACGGTTTCCAGACGTTCCAAAAATTCTTCGTGCAGTTCCATATGGCCCGTTTGACGGGCATAATAAATGGCCCGGTTAGCGTATTGAAGGATCTGGTTGGTTTCGATACCGGATACTTCGTCAAAAAACCAGCCACAGCTCGTAAACATCTGCATGGTCTGCCTCTGCATTTCCAGCAATCGCAAAGCCTTGATCCGGGCACTGTTATCCAGGGGGTATTTTTGGTTTTTTTCAAAAAAAGTATTGATGGATTCGTCTGAGCGGTCGAGTATGACTGAAATGTAATCATTCCGGGCCTCCCAAACGTCATTCAACAAGGCATTGCCTTCTTCTTCGTAAAGTGGAATAAGCGTATCTCTCAACCAATTTAAGGTTTCGCGGAGAGGGCCGCGCCACTCTTGGGTCCAGCCGGGGTTTCCTCCCGTATTACAACCACAATTGGCACGCCATCTTTCCACACCGTGAATACAGCTCCAGGAGCTATTTTCGTGGATATGTACTTCATGATCAGGGGGGAACAATTCCAGGTATTGGCCATAATTGGTAACCGTCGCCAGGTCGTTTTCCCTGATGTGGTTAATGGCATCCGCCAGGGCCATCTCCCCGTGGCGGTGGTGGTGACCATAGCTTTCTCCATCAGTAGCGATATGTGCTATTTGGGGACTGTCATTATCGTCAAAAACATTAAGAAATTGCTGCGCAAAATACTTCCCATTGTTCAGCAACCCTTTAAAGGCTACAGCCTGGGAAATTTCTCCGTGATAAAAGAATAAGGTGATGTTACGACCGGATGGCAACAAATACAAGTAGGGACGGCGGGGATCGATATTTTCGTAAGGCAGTTGCGTCCAATCAGGATCGCCAAGTTTTCGAAAAGCTTTAGCCTGGCGCGGGGCCAGGATAGTGAATTTTATACCGTGATCGACGAGAATTTCCAGGGTTTCCGTATCAACGGCCGTTTCTGCCAGCCAGATACCTTCCGGCTGGCGGCCAAAGCGAGAAGCAAAATCGGCAACTCCCCATCTGACCTGAGTGATCTTATCTCTTCTATTGGCCAACGGCATGATCAAATGACCGTGCACTTGTGCCAGCGCACTGCCATGTCCACCAAACTCTTCCCGGCTCAGTTGATCTCCTTCGATAATTGCCTGGTGAGTTTCAGGGTCAGCTTGCTCCATCCAGGATAACAACGTTGGCCCAAAGTTGAAGCTGATTTTGCTGTAATTATTGCTGATCTTAGTGATGAAGCGATCACTACTCAAGATCCTGGCCGCTGCATTCGGCGCGTAACATTCAAAATTGATCCGGTCGTTCCAATCGTGAAAAGGTGCCGCAGAATCTTGCATTTCTACGTATTCCAACCAGGCATTTTCGCGCGGTGGTTGATAAAAATGCCCGTGAATGCAAACGTATTTATTGGATCTACTCATCGAATTAGGGAATTGAAATGTTGAAGTTCATTTTCACAAATATACTTTTCTGTTTTGCTCTATTAAAAATTTCACAATATATCCTCAGCATATTTTTTTTGGTTTTGTCGCTTACTCGGCCAGTATTTCTTTTACAAAAACAGCAAAAATGCTTATTTTGCACCTTAAAAATGGCGCAAAAGTTTGTTTTCATTTTTATTCTTTTCTTTTCCTTTTCTGGTTATCGGCTCGAGGCTCAGTCATTTGATGAATACCCGCCCTCTCAAACGCCCGATCGCATCATTTTAACCTGGAGCGATGATCCTGCTACCTCGCAATCCGTTACCTGGCGGACGAATACCCTGGTACAAAAAGCGTGGGCAGAAATTGCACCGGCTGATCCCACCCCGGATTTTCTCCTTAATACCGATACCATTATAGCGACCACCACACCTTTATCTTCTAATTTGAATAGGGCCAATTACCATTCGGTAACCTTCACCGGCCTGGAACCGAATACCACTTACATTTACCGCGTCGGCAATGGTGTATATTACAGCGAATGGCTTCAATTCAAAACCGCGGAAGACAAAGAAGCGCCCTTTTCCTTTTTGTATTTTGGGGATGCACAAAACGAGATTAAATCAATGTGGTCGCGCTGTGTCCGGCAAGCTTTTATCACTATGCCTGATGTAGATTTTCTATTGCACGCCGGTGATCTGGTGAACAGAGCGAACAATGACCAAGAATGGGGAGAATGGTTCTACGCTGGTGGCTGGATATACGGTATGAAACCCAATATCGCCACTCCGGGTAACCATGAGTACTACCGGGATGAGGAAAATTCCCGTGCTTTATCGGACAACTGGTGTCCTACGTTCACTTTTCCTACGAATGGTCCCGAAGGATTAGAAGAAACGGTTTATTACACCGATTTTCAAGGCACCAGGATTATTAGCCTCAATTCCGTAGCCGCTTTATTGGATTCCGTCAATATGGAAAAACAAAAAAACTGGCTGGAAGAGGTGTTGACCGACAATCCCAACACGTGGACGGTCGTTACGCAACATTATCCAATCTACTCTACGGCATTGGGGCGTGATAATAAGGAATTAAGGACTGCTTTTCAACCGATTTTCGAAAAATATCACGTTGACCTTGTTTTGCAAGGACATGATCATGCCTACGGACGCGGCCACAATTTAAGCTTTGGTGAAAATCCGTATTACCGCGGCCCTACTTACGTGGTTTCGGTCAGCGGTCCCAAGATGTACAATCCCGGTTTCGGCGATTGGATGGAATGGGCAGCCTCCAATACGCAACTCTACCAGTTGATCAAAGTGGATGGGAATAACCTTCGTTATGAAGCCTATACTGTCATGGGCGAATTATACGATGTTTTTGAATTACACAAAAAACGCAATGGTTTTACAAAGTTTACAGACCTCACTACGCCGAAGATGCAAGAACACCTGGCCATTTCCACCAAACGCTTGTCAAGGATGAGTGAAGCAGAAATCAAAAAATACAGAGAAAAAATAGAGGCTTATAAGGCTAAAAAAATGGAGTTGATGGATAAGTAAACCAAATTTTCAATTTTTTTGGATGATTAAACCAACCAGACCAACCCTGATCTACTCTTTAAAATATAAGTTTCATAAACTAGTGAGTGTAAAGTCGGAGCTGTCAATTGATCAAATTGGCAGCTTTCTTTTTCCATTTATTACAAATTTGTTGCACGTTACTTTCCAGAAGGGTTCCGCTACCCATCTTCTGTTCCTTCTCACCTGTTATCGGGGTAGTTTTACGGGGTAATTTTCAATTAAAAACCCATTATGAATACCTTAATCAGCAACCCGGTAAACAAGCAACAACTGTTAAATAAACAAGCAACCAAGGCATTAAAAGAAGTCATGCCGAGAGGTTCTTTTTCTTCCACTACAAATAAACCATTTTCCAAAAAGAAAAAACTCCGGATCCTCAGTATTGATGGCGGCGGTATTCGGGGTATTATTCCTGCGGTCATCCTCGCCAATTTAGAGCAGCGATTACAATCCTGGAGCGGAGATCCCGCAGCAAAATTGAGCGATTACTTTGACTTCTTTGCGGGTACCAGTACTGGCGGTATTTTAGCGTGCTTATACCTAATCCAGCACCCCGATAAGTTAACCGAAGCAAAAATGTCGGCAGCTAAGGTCTTAGAGATATTTCTGGAAAGAGGTCATCAGACATTCGCTCCTCCTTTTTCGGAGAAATTAGCCAGTCGTAAAAAGCTCGTCGAAAATAAGTACAGCGCGGAACCACTGGAAGAGAACTTGAAAAAACTACTCGGTGCGCAGACCTGCATGAGTCAGCTTATCAAACCTGCGCTCATAACGGCCTATGACATCATCAATCGCCAATCCGTATTATTCAAAAGTTGGCAAGGCCTTAAAGACTCAAATCAAGATTATAAAATCTGGCAGGTGGGAAGAGCCACTTCAGCAGCTCCCGGTTTTTTTGAACCCGCTATTGTCGATGGCTATAACAATAATGCACCCCTTATTGATGGGAGTGTTTTCGCCAGCAATCCCGCGATGTGCGCTTTCGCTGAAGCCAGCAATTTGGCTTTTTCAACTTTTAACCAGGATTCCTACGAAGGGGATTTTCCGAATCCAGCTGAGATGATTTTAGTGTCCCTTAGTACCGGCGCATCCAATAAAGTAAGTGACCATACCCTGGTAAATGGAAAGGGATTGAGTTGGATCCGTCCCATCATTGAAATCCTGTTGTCTTCCAATGCGGAAATTACGGATCACCAGCTCCAAAAATTGTTTAACCAAAGAAAAGATCCGAATGTCCAAAACTACTTCCGCCTCGAACCTGAACTACAATCAACCGATGATGCCATCGATAACATAAAAGCTAATAATTTGGAAACCCTTTACGAATCTAGCATGGCCTATATATCTCAGCACGAAGCATTACTAGATAAGATTGCCCAGCGGTTGATTGATCAATGTTAAGAGGAGGTGCGGGTTCGGCACTATTACAACCCAAACCCAACTATGCGTCTCCTAATCCTCTTGGTAGCCCCAGGGCTTCTATGGTATGATCCAACCGTTCTTTCAATCCTAGATCCGCCAAAAACTGATTATCGAAAGTTTCATCCCGCCCGAGGGTATAGAGAATATGGTCTTTATCTTTTGGACCATAGAGCAAGACCAAATCAGTAAACATATTGTAAGCGGCCTTAGACTTTTTAACGCTGGTCACACTGTTATTCCGAAAATCACGGCTGCTAATAGCGGCAAATTTCAGCATATCTCTTTTTATACCAAGGTTATCAATATAGCTGGTACCCGCCAAAACCTGACAACCGGCTGACCAGGTACCACTGGCCCCGTGCCCTGTCCAGTGGATATTAATCGTTTTATTGGGGTTGGGGTCGATGCCCTTCTTGATGTCTGCTTCGGTCAATTTATTGGTATTGTCTTTATCGCGGAAAACCAAAACACCCCGGTCGTAGGGATTGAGCCCCTGGTAGGATTCATTGCCGCTGGAATGCTTATGCCAGCCAAATTTGAATTTATGCTGCCCTTCCACCAGGAAAGCTTCATCTTTCCGGTTGGCGTATTTCAAATTAGGATCCGTAGAACCGCCAAAAATAAAGACCATACCATTGAGGAGTAAGACAAAAATATCGTCATTTTTACGTCCCATCCCGCTGGTTTCCTCCTTTCTTCTGATACCGATCAGGTGAATATCTTCCGGGCTGTATTTCCAATCCGCTGATTTGAAAGTATCTACCTTCTTCTCTGCCTCAGCATTCAGCTCGTCTACCATTTTATTGATGGTACTAACGATGAGGTCGGGTTGATTGAGGTAGTGTTCGCGGGCTTTGTTGAGTAGTTCCAAGGCCGTGGTGTATTCGAAACTTTGCTGCCCGCGTTTCCAGTTTTCGGCGGTTTTGCCCTGTTCCTGCCATTCTTTCATAACGGACCAGGTACCTTTACCCACAACGCCGTCCGGCCAAAAACCTTCCTTATCTTCGTAGATCCGTACGTATTCCTGGAACAATCTAACCCCAGCTAATGTACCATAGCCGAAGAATCCATCCGCCACGGCATCCGGAGGGAAAATACCGGCGTGGATTAGGAAAACTTGTAGTGCCTTCACTGGGTTGGCATCCGAATCCACGTGTTTCAAAGGCACCCAATCCAGGCTATCCCCATGTCTAAGCCTAGAGGCTTTGTGAATGTTTTCCGCAATTTTGATGTGGTATTGCTCGATCAGGGGATAGACTTTATTGAAATCGACAGCTTTATCGCAAATGCCGAGATAAAGAGTAGACTCCATCATCTCATCCGTAATATCAATGGCGGGAATGCCAGGTTGCTCGGGTTCTGGTTCTGGCACTTCTTCTTTTTCTGGTTCTAAAATTTCGGGGGGTGGTTGTACCTCTTCCGTCGTTGGTTTTTGTTTTTTTGCGGGCTTAATGCCTAAGAGGCTATAAATAAATTTAAGGATGAGTTGGATGAAATTCATGGTCCGTTGGTTTTTATTAAAGTTTTCTGATATTACTACATAAATATAGCTAAAATCAAGCCATATGACGTCTTAAATCTTGCAGATAATGCTCATAGGTTTCGGATTTATGGAGTTCCCCCTTTTTTCGGGCAGCTTCAAAAAATGCTACTGCTTTTCGGAAATAATCCATTTTGACACTCTGAATATCACTTTGTTTCCCCTTTTGAGAAAAATACCTGGCAATGTTAAAAACATAATTTTCATTTAATCTTTCTACAGCAGTTGTAGGTTTCCCGTTGGCATCCAGATAACCGGCTAATTCAAAATAGGGTTCTAATTGATACGCAATGATCTCATCGGGTGTAAGTGGCCCCATCCATGGGTCTTTATTGGCATGTTCGACTAACAAATCAGAATCGTACCAGAATGCACGAGGTCTTCCATTTCGATCGGCAATAACCAACCACTTTTTTTCATCTTCTACTAACTTACCCCAGGTACTGTTGATGATCTCAGGAAAATGCATTTTTCGTTCACCCGTTTGAACATCCCAGACTTTTAAAGTCAAAAAAAACTCATAGGTAAAGATCAATTTTCTATCTGGGGAAAAGTGCGCATAACTAAACCTTCCAGGTATAACAACCCTTGCATTCGGATCAATCCCCTCTTGTTCTGAAAATCCAAATACCTTTAGAGAGCCACCCCCTAGCCGGTGGGCTCCACCAGCGGCTAGGACATACTTTTCATCCTGACTAAATTGGACTACTCTACACCCCCATGCCATTCTAGGATTAATTCCCATTTCTGTAGCTGGGACATAAACATCACCCTCTCGTTTCCAAACTTTTAAAATATTGTCCATGTGCCAAGCAGCGATCAATATTTGATCGTTCTTTGAAATGGCGACATGATTAATGCCTTTTAAACCGGTAGTAATTTCTTGAATAGGTTCTGGTTCCGACGATGTTCTATCCCAAATCTTAATCTTCCCGCTTTTATCCCCAGATAAAAACCGTAGCCCATCATTGAAGAAGGCAAGAAACTGCACCCTTTCCCCATTGTTATAAACTTTTGGCTGATTCATGTTCTTACCTGTCAGCTCAATTTCATCAAAATTTTCCCACCACCTAGCTTCAATTTTAAATTCCAGATCCTTTGAAGAGGCTAAATTACGATCTGATCCTCCCGTCAAATATTTATTCCCTCGTTCTAAATAATAATCGTAAGGAGGCGCTAAGTCGACATTTTTCCGGTAATTCATATGCCAAACTGTAACCGAACTACCGACTACTGCGGCCAAAAATGTTCCTCCCCTCGCAAAGGCTAATTTACTGGGATGCCCATTATCCAAAGTCAATTCATAAATCAATTTTCCCTTGGTTTTTGTATCCGCATCAAATTCGTATACATAAACCACATTTTCAACCGTAAGCGCTAAGTATCTCTGACCCGACGATACAACACAATCCCGGATATAAAAATCCGGGGAATCATTCACACTGGCTAGTAATTGATGTTCAACCGTAGCAGCACCATCAATTTTCCAACGCCATAGTTCACGACCCCATGCTCCAGAAATTGCATAATTATTGTCCAGAAAAGCAGCCGAAAATATTTCTTGATTAGGTTCATGCCGCCCCTTGAAGGTAATTTCATCAGCAAGCCTATTGTCTTTTATTTGCCACATCTTGACTTGCCCATTCGTATTACCCATCACCAACTTTTGGCTATCCGGAGAAAAATTGAGCGTTGTAATTTTATGTTGGCTAACTGAAATTGAGGTAAATGGAACTTCACCGGTGCCGAAAATATCATTGTTGATAGACCACAAGATGATTTGACCATTGTTGCTGCCAGAGGCTATGTATTTACCATTTGGAGCAATGGCCAATGATTCAATTTCACTATTGTGCCCTTTGAGTGTGCGTATGTCCTCCCAGCCGTTTTCATTTTCACGCCATATTTTTACTGTCCTGTCGTGAGAAACAGAAACCAAAACGTCTTTCCTTTGCGGCCAGAAACCGATGTCATTGATAAACCGGGTATGTCCAGCTAAACGGCCGATAGCAGCGCTCGTTTCTACATCCCACAGCCGGATCATATTATCAGCGCCTGAAGAAGAAAGCAGCATTCCATCATCCGAAAAGGCAAGGCCCCCGATATTTACCTCATGTTCATCCAAGGAATAATGAGGTGGTTCAGAAGAAAGATATTGGTACCTGATCAGTTGCTCTTTTACGTAAAAGTTTCCTGGGTCGATAGCCTGGGCAATTTCGGCCAAACGAAAAGCGGTTTTGCGGTTGCTACTCGTAGTAGCTTTCGCTGCTAATTCATTGGCACGAGCTTCATCGCGTTCTTTCTTCAGCTGGATTAAGTCATTGATCTTTTTTTCCCAGCTTTGTTGGATAAAATGCGCTTCTTCCTGATTCAACCAATGGTCTCCTTCGTTGAGCAACTTCCGGAGCAAGGCACTGGATGTTCCGCTTAAGATGAAATTATTAAGGCTGAAAAGGTTGGATCTAAAATTCAGGTCTGGTACGACCGTAGCAGCAAGCTCAAAGTTGTCTTCCAGTATCTTGTTGATTACCTCCAAAAGTTTAGGATTATTATCCCAATATTCGGAAAAGTTATTCATACTATCATTCTCCGCTCTGGCCTGAATGGATGCGGCCGTCTCTTGTCTTACCTGATTGCTGTTTTCCCTACTTACCTTTTCTAATTGAAAAACTTTACTGTATTGCACTGCCTGCCACAAGTCCAATTGAAGGACCAGGTTTTCTTTACCAAAATCTTTGATCCACTGCTGGTAAGTAGGCCAATTATTGATCAAGGAGTCATGCGCCAATTCAATATACCGTGCCCCATTGATGTCTCTTCCTCTTACCAGCAAATAATTTTCCTCTAGAATGGCTAATACTTTTTTTACAAGTTTATCGTCTTCATCTTTTCTAAAATCCAATTCATTTAAGCTGTTCAAAAGGCTTTTTCCTCCCAACAATAGCCGCCGACTGGTGTATTGACCTTCGTTGATGCGCACCAGTCGGAGTAAAATTTTACGCATGGTCTCTTGTTCGGGGCTGATGTCGTCGTTTTTATTGCTAAAGGAATTGTAAATCTCGTTTGCCTTTTGGCGTAAAGCCCCGGTAACACCTCCAATTCGATTATAATCGGCCCGTTTAAATTGTCCATCTCTTTCGTGGGCTAGTTCGTAAAACTGTTGCATGGTGAAAGACAACATGGGCAAAGCACCGGGAGCATAGTTGACTTCTTCCAAAATCGTATCCACCAGGTTTTCCTCGAAATGGAAAGATCGCATCATGGCGGGCCCTTCGAGCATATCCCGCAATCCGTCCAAATCCATTTGAGGAAGCCGGTACAAAAATTGATACATTAAGTTCTTGTTCCAGAAGGCTTTACCAAAATCAGAGGCTTCCAATTGCCATTCAAAATCAGAACGAATCGTAATAACAATTCTAAATTCTGGTTGGAATTTCACCTTGTTGTAAGCTCCCTTGACTCTTTCTGAAAGCAAGCGTTTTTCTTCGGCAGTTAATGAAAGCCCTTCCCGCAATTGCTTTTGTAGCTGCTGCCATTCCCTGATATCAGCCTCCACCCGTTGATTGCGATTACTCAGTTCCTGGACAAGTTCAACGAGTTTTGATTCGAACTTTTCCCTTTCCGTTTCATCTTCGCACTCCACAAAATACTCCTCATACTGATCGATCAGCAATAGGCGTTTATTGGACGTACTGGGCTGTTCCAATAGCCCTTTCAACCCCGTCCAATAACTGATTTGCTCCTCACCACCCCCTGATTTAGCGATCTTCTTGGTAACTTTAGGACCAGAATAGGGCTGACTACCGGGGCGTAATACCAATAATTCGTATCCGTACAAGTCGGCCAACCGAGGGTACAAGCCCGCTTTGACCACCGACGATTTACCGACTGCTGAAGGCCCCGTTACCACCAAAACCGTAGTATCGATAATTTTTTGGGCTAATTCTTCGATAACGGTATCACGCCCGAAAAACAACGAACGATCCGTGGGTTCGTAAGGAACCAATCCCCGGTAAGAATTGCGGTTATCCTCGAGGGGAAATCTCACCTCTTCATTTAATGGGATGAATAAAAATTCTCCTTGCTGGTGTTCTTTCATCGGAAAAAGGCCCGGGTGCTGGACCTTACCTTCCTGGGTTGTCATCCGTTCTACTTTATCCAATACATAGAGCCATATTTCACTGGCGGTGATCAATCCGTCTCCTTCTTTACCGTGGTTTATGGAAATCGGAACATCGGCACTTCCTTCGAGGGCTTCGATGAGGGTTTGTGCAAATGGGGAATGATCTCGGATCCCAGAAAGCTTAACAGAATCGGCTGCCGTTTCGTCCGGTCCCGAAGAGACCAACACCTGCCAGGCTTTCTCTTTTACGAAAAAGTTAAACCGCCTTTCGTACATCGGTACTAACATCGGTTGACGAGTGAAACGACTGCCGGCAAAACGAAATTTACCCGCAAAACAACAATCCAATATCAACAAGGTATGATGACAATCTAAACCTACCAAAGCATCGTACAATTCCTGCATAGGAACGAGCGTATCGTTGTCAACCAAACGATTTTCTGCGTCGGAAGGTGTCAAATAACCGGTCGGGCCATCACTTATTTCACCGGGGATGCCGTGTCCCGCAAAGTAGAAAAGCACCGCATCTTTCCCCCCTTCGATCATACAGGTTCTCTCTTTCCAGGGAATCCTTTCAACGTGATCACCAACCTCTTGCTCTTCCTCCGTATTCACTTCGGCTTCAGGCTTCGATTCTATCCAATTGATTTTGTCCTGTAAATCAATCGCTTCATTAAATGGAATAATGGGAGGACGGTCGGGATCCTTCATCCAATCAAAGAGCGTCCGAATTTCGGCGCCATTCACATCGGTTAGCAGCAACACATCGTCAAACCCCTGCACTACTTTAAGCCGCATGGCAATTTGTTCGGCATCCCGCGTCGCATTTCTCAAATTGGCATCCAGCTTGGGATAGGAATCAATACCGATAACAAAAGCGTAGCGTTTGCTGTAGTTAGCCAGGATCTCCTCCCTGGTTTTGGTGATAAAGTTGGCCATGGATAAACGGGTTATACGAGTTAAACGGGGTCACGAGTTGGGCGGGTTGCGAGTTAGGTTACGCGTCAACAATTCGCAACCCGCAACGCCTTAATCCGCCCGTACGATTTTCACTTTTTTGGTAATAGCGCACCAATCGCCAAAGCCTTTTTGGGGGTCTTGAGATTGGCGGCGTCCAAACCGGTCTCCGAAAGTTTGTAATAATTGGTGGTAATCCAATTCACTTGTCGTTACCAGCAGTTTGAAGTAATAGGTAAATTCGTCGTTCCCTTGTGCAATACCGATAACATTCAGTTCATTATCTTTATAATCGACCACTGCAGAAGGTACGCCTTCCGGTATGATCTTTTCACCGGATACGATATCAATGGTATAATCCTGATCCAGGTACAACAGGTAGAAATACAACTTCTGGGTATCGTGATCTTCCCGGTTAACGACGACGTTTAAATTGTAATTATAAGGTCGGTCACCCGGGAAAAAAGGACGCCTTTGATCCTGTAAATCATTTTCTGCTGACGCTTCAATGGTCAATTCCTCGTCCCTGGCAATTCCCCATGACTTATTACGACCTTTTACATTGACGTGCAACTGTATTTTATCCATAAGCCTGCGACCTTCATCCAGTTCTACATTTGCCTGATTGAGCAAAGGTGTTCGGTCTTTGGTTAACTCTACGGTCCGGTGCCAATCGACGATACTGCGAATATCCTGCAGTAGGTGGCCCCGGTTGTTGATCGTATTGTCATAATGATTGATAGCCCGATGCCCCAAGCCCAGATCGTGCAGAACATACCGGCCATTTTCTACTGTTACTTCCATCAGTGGAGATTCCCCTCCTTCGTTGTTCCTGATGACCTGAATATTTTTCGAACGTTCTTTATCTGACCAAGCCTCTACCACTGCCTGAGCCATTGATTCATCTGCTTCGGGAACATTCAGCCAAACAAATTCCGCCGGAGCTGGCATATGGTTAATGATCCCGTAGAAGGGGCCGGTACCAAAATTAGTCAATCGGCTTCCCCCTTGAAAAACAAGAGAACTCATATGGGGGCCGACACCAGTGATCATCGCCTGGGCTACCTCTTCGTTATTAGCAAAGGCGAATACTTTCACCATGATCGGATTACTGGGATCCAAGGTTTGTGGGAGGTGATGAATAGCACCGCATTTGATCACATCCACCCCTCCTTCGATTGTCACTTCGTACCGGTCGGGATCACCGTCCGGACGGCCATCTAAGAACAAACTATAAGCTCCCAGCCCACCGATAACATCGAACTGAGGGGTCTGCTCGTGCTTTTTCGGTTTCAGTCTAACGTTATGGCGCGTTCGGGTATTCAAATCGGCGTAGTTGATGTGGCCGTCTGCCGCGTCTAGCTCTTCCAATAGGCTGAGTGTAAATACACCTCCCTGGAGGGTATCACCGGCCAACTGCAAATTATTACAGGCGGTGATGTTGATGTGCGGCGGCGGTCCGACGTATTCATCTCCTTCCGCATAACCAAAATAGGAATCTAAGGAGCGGGCATCATGTCTTCTCGGTAGCTCTACGCTACGAACCAGATCCTCTCCTTCTTCACCCAAAATACCTTCCCGGGTACCACTACCGCTGTGGCAGGTATCGAGCGTCACCAGGATGTGGGGCAATCCATTTTCTCCTTCGGCTATTACGCTTAACAGTCGGGCGATCTCTTTATCAGCGAGCAGATTTCTTAACGTACCACTGTCATTGACGTAGTCGTGGCACAGGAAGCACTGGTCCTTACCGTTTTCGAGGCGGGCAAAGACTTCTGCAGTGGTCGCTTCCGCTCCGTGGCCGCTGAAGTGAAACCAGACTTTGTCATTCGCTCCGGCATCTCTCAGAAAGTTCTGGAAATGGGTAATGACATTATCGTAAGTAGCCCCCTGATCCCAGAGTTTAAAAATATTGAGACTCTCGTAGCCTTCGAAATGCTCCAGATCATAAGTAGTTTGCAACAAATGATCGCCGGAGGTCACTAAGGTTTCCTTTTCCGGCTCTTCGACGTGGTAGCGCCATTTGAGGTAGGCTTCTACTTCTTCGATGTCTTTTACGCAACCTCTTAGATCGGAGAGGTTGAGGTAGTCATTGATACCGACGAGGAAGGCGTAGATTTTGCTGTCTCCTGGACGGTCTGTTCCATCTGATGGTGGTGGTGGTGGCGGTGGTGATGGTTTTGGCATGGTTACTTGAGTTAATAGGTTTTTTTATCAAATGCTTATGTTCCAATTCTCCAATTTCTTTAAAAAATTATCCTTACGACGACGGGAAATGCTAATAGCTTTTCCGTTGCTCATGATAACGTATCCCCCTTCATTACGGATGTATTCTTTCAAATGCCGGAAATTGATCAAATAGGAGTGGTGCACCCGGCAGAACTTGTACTCTTCCAGGTGTTCTTCCAGCCAGCCCAAAGAACGGGTCAACCTGATCTCCTTTTTCCCATTTAGATAAATCACCGCAACATTATCATTAGCTTCTGCGTAGATGACCTCGTCCAAATCGATAAATTGTTGTCCGGTAGCAATCGGAAAACCAACTTTCACCGGATCTGGCTGAGCAATACTCGTCGAAGCTTGGGGTTGTTGCCGTAGCTTCAACCGCACCTTAGCTACCGCATCCATTAATTCATCCTCGTCTACTGGTTTCAGCAAATAATCCACCGCGCTTTTTTTGATGGCCTGGATGGCGTATTCGTCGTAGCTGGTGGTAAAAATAATCTCGAAAGAGGGATGTTTGATAGCGTCCAGTACTTCGAAACCCGTCATATCGCCCAGCATAATGTCCAAAAAAAGGACATCCGGAAGATGACGCCGAATACTTTGTATCGCTTCTTTTCCGTTGGTACACTCCGCCACAATCTCTATCTCCGGACAATTGTTTTGCAATTTCCAACGGAGATTTTCCATACCCGAAGGTTCATCTTCCACTAAAATGGCCCGTATGCTTTTCATTTTGTTTGACTTTAGTATATTTTAAAGGGAGCTTAATGATGACTTTAGTACCTGCAGGGGTTCCCGATTCATCGTACAAATCTTCAATCTCTACTTTAGTACCTTTTGTTTTCCCAAAAGATTGAATGCGTTCCTGGGTAATCTTCATCCCAACGGATTGGTGGGGGAATAACTTTTTCGCTTTTAATTCCCTTGCCTTCTCCCGACCAACACCATCGTCCTCAATGATACATTCCAGCAGTTTGTCATTCATCCGAATCTTGATTTGCAGTTGCCCTTTGCCTGTTTTGGGCTTAATCCCGTGCCAAATGGCATTTTCCAAATAAGGTTGTAGGATAAGCGCGGGGATTTGAATTTGGTCTTGATCTATATCTTCCGCTACATCAATAGTATAACTTAATTTATCCGGAAAGCGCAAGCCCTCCAAAGCCAAAAAATGTTCCGCCGTTTTCAATTCTTCCGCCAAACTGGTAATGGAACCTAAAGAACTATTCAAGATTCGACGGGATAAGCGGGAAAAATGGATGATGTATTTGGAAGCTGCTTTCTTTTGATCCTGATTGACTAAATTTTCAATTGCGTTTAGACTATTAGAGATGAAGTGAGGATTGATTTGCGCCCGCAAGGCTTCCATTTTGGATTGAAGTCTTTGTTGACGAAAATATTGTAGGATTAGTAAAAAGGTCAATATCGCAATGACAAATAGCCCCCCGCTATAAAAGAGTTGGTTCCTTTGCCGAAGTTTTGCATTGGCAACGATTTCTCTTTGTTCTACTTGATTTGTCCTTTGGAAGGCTGCTCGGGAATGACTAGTAATTGTATCTACAATGCCAATGTAGTAAGTATTGAGGAAGGTTGGTACATTACTGCCAAGAATATCCTCACATCTTTCAGTTTCAAATGAACAGATATAAGCCATTCTATTACTTACCGATTTCATGACATTGAGTGCCCCTTCATTCTGTGCTTCCTCTAAACATAATTTATTATAATAAATTGCAGAATCTACATGTACCAACTGTTCTCCATACCCCCATTTTGCTTCATAAATCCACCCCAAAAGATCATAAACGCCATGGCGATTATCCTCTGCTAACACTAGACTCTCATGCAAATAAGCAATGGCTTCTTGAGCAAAACTATCATTTTGGGTATAGTAATATTTCACCCCTAGCAAGTAGGCTTTTTTCTCATAGGCCCTTTTTAAAACATCAATATCATTGTTGTTTTTACCATAGGCTATGGATAATTCAAAAAGAGAGTCTGCTTCTTCGTATTTTCCAACTAATGTTTTGAATTTCCCTACATCATTCCACAATCGGGCTTGGTCTAATTGATTCCCTAAATCCTCGAAAATACTGTCACTTATTTCATAGTAATTAGATTTAATTTTTAAATTTTCGACTGAGTATGTTTCAGCAAGATCATGCATAATACCCGCAATCAAATCTTTTCTTTCCTTCCTTAATTTTGAATCTTCTTCAATTTGATTTAAAGCCGATTTTAAATATTGCCTAGCTGAATCCAGCTTATTTTGCCGATAGAATAATTTCCCGATTAAACTATTTACCCAAATTCGCCAGTGATCCTTATCGCTTTCTTCGAATATTCGCTTACTTATATTAACATCAACTAATGCATCTTCCAGATCCTCTCCATATCTAGCTTTTTCCTCTTTCAAAGAAGCTAAGCGAAAAGCACTCACCCCCTGTGCATACTTCCAATGCCGGTCCGTCGATAGATCATACGCCATTTTCGCGTACAACAACGCCGCATCTTCATCGTAGTTCTTCAGCCATTCTGCGTATAAGATCAGGCTATCTAGTCGTTTTCGGTCACTTTTGATGGCGTTCAATCGCTCTACGGTACTGTCCGTATTAGCATACCGTTTCATCCGTTTTTCGGAAATCCGTTCTACCGTTTCCGGGTTAAACGCACTATAATCCACGTAATTACAACTACCAAAGGCCAGGAGTAGCAGGCAGGAAAACCACCAGCACGAACTACGGGTGGGGTTTGTTGGATTTGCAGGTTGGTCTCCCGTTGGCATGGTGTTTAGGTGTTGTTTGGAACAAGACGTTAGATGTACTATCGGTCAAACTTAGGGTCAAAGGCTTTTACTCACCGCTGAAGAACCGCTAAGAAAGGAGAACTTCGCGTTCTTTGTGGTAATTGAAGTTGCCCCCAAGCGTAGAGGTCAATACAGCTAGACGTTAGACGCTAGACGGTGTGGGGTATGGGTGTGGATTAAACGTGACTTGTATTTGCTTACTGACTATACATACTGCGGAGAGTATGTTAAAGTGCGATTAAACTTACGGAATTTTTTTGACACGGATTAAGACGGATTAAAAAGATTTCACTGATCGTTAAACACAGATCTAGATGGATGGCTCGGATTTGACTGATTTTCCTTTTGGAAATTTCATCATCTCAATAAATTCGAAGGGGCGAATAAAATCTGCGCAATCAATATAATACCTTCGACCCCATACCAATAATCCGTGCAATCCGAGTAATCCCTTTAATCCGTATTCTATATTTAATTAGCTCATAGCCTAATTTACCAATGTATAAAAAGATTAGGTAGATCATGATCATTTTGGTTTTAATGTGTGAAAAGTGAAGGTCTGCGGAATTAATTCCGCGGTACTAGTAAGATCCGTGCAATCCGCGTAATCCCTTTAATCCGTGTTCAATTCCGTGTTCTATCCTCAGACCCAATAAGTACACGCCGCACTCTCCCCGGCCCGCGTATTGTAATAAGCCAGTTCTACCTGGTGTGAATGACTATTACTCCCGTGATTCTTCAAATTGCGGCTACTGATATTAATCCCCAAGCCATTACCGAAGGGATATTGTTTGGAATTAACAATAGCGTGCTGGTTGATCTGCAGAGGTTGTTCACACAGATCTTTTTTGAGTAAGATGGTCCCAAGAGCGCCTTCGTGACGGTGAAGGATCGTTGGTGAAGCCACCGTGACCAGTAGGCCTGCCATTGTCAGAATACTCGTCTCTCCAAAATGGGCGCCTAGCTGGCAATGTATACTGTACTGTTTGGCTAGTTTTAGGATGCGCAGGGTGTTGAAGATACCGCCGTTTTTGGAAATTTTGAGGTTGAAGCCATTACAGATGCCGTTTTCGGCTAAAAACCGGGCATTTTCGTAAGAGCATAGAGACTCATCGGCCATGATGACCACATCTTTGCCGTAAAGGGCGGTAATTTTAGCCATGTCTTGATCGCGGTCTTTGGGGAAACATTGCTCAAAGACGGTTACGCCGGCTTCCATCAACGCCGGAATCTGTGCCAAAGCACCTGCAAAAGACCAGCCACAGTTGGCATCTACTCGCAAAGTGACTGGTTCGTGGAAAATGGCTTTGAGACGTTCTACTCTACGTAGGTTCTCGATCAGGTCCTGGCCTACTTTTATCTTGATATCCCGAAAGTCAAATTGTTGTAGCAGAGGTTCCATCCTGGCCAGATTGCCGAATGGAACGACTCCGCTATAACGAATAGGAAGAATAGTTTGGTTTTTGAAGGTGTTTAGCAGGCTAATTTCGTTTTCTTTTCCCCAGGCATCCAACAAGGCTAATTCCAAAGCGCAGATGGCGGCTAGGCCCATTTTCCCCGGTAATTCCTGTACCACAAAATCCTGGATGCCTTCTACGTCGATGAAGTTTTTATCCATCATCACATTACTGAAAGAACGGATATCCTGGGCGATGCTATCGATCGTTTCACCCGTTACGTAAGGACGGGGACAGGATTCGCCGTAGCCGGTTACACCCTGTGTCGTCGTTAGGGTTAGGATGACGGCGTTGGACTTTTGCGTAGCATTGTTGGCCTGCGCAAATTTTAACCGCATGGGGATTTGTAGGTGCTGTACTTTTATGGATTGAATTTTCATGGTGTTTGATTTAGACGTTAGATTGTAAAGGAATTGGGAAGAGAGATTTGGGTTTTCGTTCTGACCGAAGCGTCAGAAGAGTGTGACGAAGTACTGGAAAACATTTACCGATTGTGAGTAGTGTAAAGGAGGCGGCAACTCCTTCAGGAGGCTGGGAGGTAGTGTTGGGGCGCATAAAAAACCTCGATCGCCTGCGACCTAATTGTATCACTCTGCCAGCACCTCCGATGTTTTTGATTCTGTCATCTGGTAAACTGGAGTGGGGTGTTTTGCCATTCCTTTTCTCTTCGTAGACAAACCCAGTTGTTTATGGATCACTTTCTTGATCAGGAATAGTAGATTGGACCGATTCATGGGAGTAATGGTCAATAATCCATGTCCGTCGCTATTCAGGGGATTAGCCTGGCCGTAGAATAGGACGTCAGGATCTTGAGCGTCCTTGGGGATGGCCTTGCAAGTGTGATCATTTACCCAGATCGTATCTTTCTTTACGGTGCCGGTTGCAGGATCATAAGTATCGGAGTAATGAGTTTGGCCGATATGATCTACCAAAGCTTGTATCGATGCCGGCATTTGCTTTTTGTAAGTGGGATAGTATTCTTCGACCGATTTAGCAAACACCAGGTAAGCCTTATAAGTCAATGCATCGGCCCAGTAATAGACATTGGAAAAGAGAAAATCTTTCCAAAACTTCTGGAATATTTTCACGCCGGTCATTGGGATCAGTGCTTTCCCACGGTACGCCTTGTCAATCACCGTCTGACCGAAATACACCAGTAAACAGCTTTTGGATTGCATGCTGATCTTATTGATCCGCAGGCCGGTAAAACCGACTATCTTGTTGCCTACCTTGTAAAAAGAGT
>CAZHNG010000078.1:0-22119 GCA_964533785.1 uncultured Saprospiraceae bacterium
ATGGTATAATTCAGCAATATCTTTCAAATCGGTGTTATTTGTATTTTGTGTTTGCATGAGATAATGTTAAGATAGAACGCGGATGACACGGATTTAGCGGATTTACGCGGATTAATTATGGTATAATTCAGCAATATCTTTCAAATCGGTGTTATTTGTATTTTGTGTTTGCGTGTGATAATATTAAGATAGAACGCAGATGACGCGGATTTTTTATTGTGTAATTATCTTTAATAACTGATCCGCGAGAATCCGCCCAATCAGCGTCATCCGCGTTCCATCAACGTTCCATCCCATCCACGAGTGAACAAATTCTACGAAATTCCTCCCGCTTTTCCAAAGCCTCCGCATTGGCCCTAATGGCTTCACCGGCACTTTGGGACAAATAGCGCGCCAGCGGCATGATCACCTGCCTTACCCTGCCGTCGATCTCTACTTCAAGGTCATGATCGAGCAATATCCAGTGATAACGATCACCCAATTGACCATCGAAATAAGCCGGCCAATAGTCCGTATGTCCCGCAAAAGGGGTGCTGGCAAAAGCACTCACCGGCACAAAAAGCTGGGGTGATAAATCACCATTGGTTTGCTCGGTAACCGGGAGCCGATCTTTATCACGATCTCCGTTAAAAATGGTGATCAAATGCACTTCTACTTTATCTTCCAGGCCGTTTTTAAGGAGATAAGCCTCGGTTTTTTCTAATAGTTTGTTGGCCGTAACCCCACCGATATTTTCGTAGTAGCCGCCATCGACAAATTGATCATCCGGACTAATAAGCCCACCCGGATTGATGAAAGGAAAACGGGCACTCATCAAAGCGGCGGCGGCTAATGGAAAATCCCTGCCTTCCATACCCACAAAATCAAAAACTTCGGTGGAATGATCCGTCGCATCGAATACTTTTACCGGAGTGATCAACGACCGGTTGCCCGTCGATACGTGCGTTGTATTGGGCATGTAAAGCGGTAAATCAGTACGAATGCTGCCGTCGTCTTGGTAGTAATGGGCTAAATAAGGACGCTGGAAAACCATCGTTTTGGGGTCAGCACCCAATCTATTCATAGCTCTTTGCACGCCGAACGTCCATTCCCATTCGAGATGGTAAGCGCGATCGTGTTTTGCCGTTGCGTAATACAGGGGCGGCAGTATGGTGCGCCAAAAGTCGGCTCCGATGAATTTCACTAAACTGGTAGAGAGGTAATTGCCCTGGAAGGTAAGGGCATCGTTGACGGCGTCATTAAAGGAGATTGTATCGGCTATGCCGTTGGTCTTTTCGTGGTATAATTGCGCAAGATGTGCCGCCGTTCCAAAAGAACTGCCGGAAACGGTAGTAATAGCCAGGCAATGATCCTGAAACCGACCGTCCGTTGCTTCGTGAAAAGTTCCCAAGGTTAAATTCGTCCAGTAGGCAGCACGGGAGCCGCCGCCCTCTCCCATGACGATGAAGAGGGGAAATTTATTTGTAGTGGAAGAATCCGGCAGTGCTTCCCGGCGAGCCGCAAACCATTGATCGAGATAACTTTCAAGACTAATCCTTTCGGTTAGTGCTACCGTACGTTCTACCGTCGTCACCCGGTGCAGATCGGTTGTCCAAACGGTCGCTAAAATGATCGCAACCAAAATGAAGAGACTCAAAAAATAAGTTTGCTTGCTTTTTCCCCAAAAGGCCAGCAGGCAAACTAACCCGATGTAAAAGATTAGTCCCAGCAACAAGGCATTGAGCGGAAAAACTAATCGTACCGATGGGAAAAAGTTTAGGACAATGAAGCTCGTAAAAGATAGAGCAGTTACAATAAGGGTAAAGGTGGCCATCCCATAATCATCGAATAAGAAGAGTAGGGATCTTACTTTAGTCCTGATCGTCACAAATATACCAAAGGCCAGTGCAGCAAAAACCAGGCTGAATGCTAGAAGGGGCAGGCCGATACTCGAGTTATTGCCAAAATAACCCAGTATGCCCATGGAAATCAATAAGATCAAACACAAATACCACCAGCGGTTGGATTTGATCAACCAACCGGTCATCCGGTGAAGGCCCAGGGAAAAAAGATAGGACAGCCCCAACACCCCCACCGTCATCCAAAAGCTGACGGCAGATGAATCCATCCCCATATAATAGCTCAAATGAATAACCAGCACGCCACCAGCGATTACCAGGAACGTTGCCATTCCCAGCGCTCGCGGCAACAAGCGTGATACCAATACTTCGTGCTTTGCGGCCACCGTACCGGGCTCGGGGGCTTCTGGTTCCCATATCCCTCTTTCGCGCACTTTCAATCCATCGGATACTTCTTTGTAGGGATCTACTTTGAGCATGCGGGGCTCGTACTCCGTAGGTATCAGGTCGCGCGCCATCGTTTCGATGAACTGTTTTCTACTCAGCTTTTCCATACTGTAGGAAGTAGCTTTCTTGAAAAAAGCACCGAAAGAATCAAACAGGCCTTCGTTTACGGGGTAAAAGAGGCGTGGGAAATACCAGTTGAGTAAGGCCATGGCGAAGAGTAATAAATAGCTGGTCAGTACCCTCCAATAGGTTTCGGGCATCCCCACCAGGATGTCCTGCCCCTGCGGCGTATACCACAGGGTAAAGTAAATGGCAAAAAGGGCAATCACATTAATACGGCCGTATCTCAGGAGTGCAAATACGTGGTTGGAAATGTATTTTATCCATACCAGAATTTTGCCTACGATGGTTTTAGGTGGTTTAGCCATGTGGGTTTTTGTTTGTTCGGAAGGTAAGTTAAAGAAAAAATGAGAAGTTTATGGAGACTGTGTCTTTTAAAAAAAGATACCAGATGCTAGATACCAGATGCTTACGCTTCGAACAGCAACTATGACCAACTAAGCAGGGTTTAAAACAAAGCGGCCCCTACAAACTTACCCGCACTCCGAACCGCGTCCACCAGGAATAAAACTCCTGCTGTTTGATCACATCGGGCGTCCCCAGGTAAAATCGCAATGGCTCATTGGTGATGTTAATCCAATCGTTGAAAATATTGATCCGGTCATTGATCTGGTAATTCATGGTCAAATCCAAGCGTAGGGATTCGTCGTAGTATTCATCCAAATCGGGATCCGGGCCGATTTCTACCAAGAAAGCGTCCTGATAATTGGCAGTCAGTCGGGCGAAAAACTTTTTCGAATCGTAAAAGAATCCAACATTGGCGGTATGTTCCGCTTGTCCGGGTAGTTGAATCTCTTCCCGGTCTTCTTCGGTAAAGAAAGTGCTTAGATCATCCTCCAGTGGATCGATAATAATTGCGCTGGCATAATTTGCAGGCGCCCGTTTCGGAATAAAAGCCTCTGAATAGGTGTAGGTATAATTCGTAAATAATCCAAAATCACTGAAGAAGCCCGTTAGAAAATCAAATTTAAACTGCGCCTGGAACTCCGCGCCAAACACCTGGGCGTCTTTACCATTCAGCGGTTTGGTGAATTCAAATACCGGGAAGTTACCGGAGCCCGGTTCGCCTTCACGACCAAATCGCTTGTAGGAGAAGACAAAATCTTCAATACGCTTGTAGAAAAGTCCGCCCGAGAAAATACTGCGGTTGTGATAGCGTTCAATCAAAATATCGACGTTGGTCGAGCGCGGGAAATTGAGATCGGGATTGCCGATACTCACTTCCTGGCGGTCTTCTTCCCGGGAAGGAATAACATCCGAATAGTTTGGCCTCGCGTAAGTATAGGAGAGTGCTGCCCGGATGTTCAAGTTTGGTGTAGCCGCGTATCTCAATTGGATTTGCGGCAACCAAAAGTCCTGTATACGAGTGGTTTCGATGGTATCAATACCGATGAACCGGGCACCGTTCAAGATCACGCCGAAGCCTTTGTTTTGTGTTACATCCGTACGTTCGTAACGCACGCCCCCTAAGACCATCAACCGGTCAATATTATGTCTAAACATGGCATAACCGGCATAAATATCTTCTTTATACTCATAATCCTGGTTGTAGGAATTCTTCCTGGAATTATTTCTGTTAAAAATGAAATATTGGGGATAGAACTCATAGAAATCACGCATAACGTCCGCGGATGGCATGAACTCCAGTTGATACCCTTGATCAAGTAGATTCGTTTCTCTAAAGCCATCAGAAGCCGTAATAAGGTTTAATTCGCCGCCCAGGCCAGGGTAAAGATTAGATTCTCTGCGGTAAGCACCGAAGGTCTGAGAGCGAATGTCTTGTTCCTTTACCCTGAAGCGGATTTTCCCTCCGAATTTTACGTAACCAGCTTGTCCATTATTCAATTCATAGGGCACCGTAATATTCAGTCTGGGGGTCAACAATTCTTCTTTTACTTCACTGGTTTCGAGGATCATTTCATCGAGTTCGTAATCACCGTAAGCGGTGACGTTTTTGGCGTTGTTTTCGTTGGGGAAGGTAGCTTTGGGATATTCGGGGTCCGAGTCGTCAAAGTTGATCGTAATGGCTTGCCCGGGGCTTTCGAAACGGGCTTCAAAGCGATCCGGTTCGGTTTCACCGGCAATGGCGTAAAACAATTGATAATCGATTTTTACCCCCCCTATTTCGTGTTCTCCACCTAAGGCCAGGGTACTCAGTTCTTGATTTTTTACCCGGGCTCTTACATCGTGTTCGACGCCGCCAAACAAGAAATAGGTGGCATTCAAGGGATCTTCCAGGTCATAGATCAAACGACGGCGGATTTCATCATCGGAAAAGCTGTTGTACATGCCTTTCAAATAGATGGAAGAAGTCTCGCTGAATTTATAATCCAGGGTAGGACTTACGCTAATGCGCGTCCTGGTGATGTCATAATGCCTTAGCTGAGCCTCCCGGTAATGCACGAAAAAGTTGTCCCGGCCTTGTCCCTGGCTATTGGTATTAAAAAAGGGGCCTTTGGCAAACTTATATTCTATATTATCCGAGCCCTGATTGTTTTCGAAGTAGCTGGCATTAACGTGAAACCCGAGTTTGTTGTAGCGCTGCCCGTAAGCAAACTGGAAATTGTAAATGGGTACATTCCGCAGGTTATTATAACCGCTAGCGATGGTCGCTTTAATGTCGGGCTTTTCCCCTTCGGCTTCTTTGGTCTTGATGTTAACTGATCCTCCAATACCATCGCCATCCATATCGGGAGTAATCACTTTGGTTACTTCCACGGCTTCGATCTGATCGGAGGGGATGATATCTAGTCCTACGTACCTAAAGCTACCCTCAGGAGACGGTACTTGTTCCCCGTTGATATTGAAGTTGGTAAGCTCTGGAGGCGTTCCGCGCAATTGGACAAAACGACCTTCACCCTGGTCATTTTGCAGGGTGATCCCGGGAATACGTTTAATGACTTCAGCGGCATTCAGGTCCGGAAAGGTAAGAATTTGTTCGGCCGAAATGATGTTTTTAATGTTTTCGGCCTTTTTCATTTCAATGAAGGCTTTGATCTGTCCTTCGGCGATCCCTTCTACAACGACTTCGTCTAATTTTACGAAAGAAGGTTCCAACTTAATTAATAGCCCCCTGGCATTGTTGTTTTCGGTTAGAACCTGGGTTTCGTATCCCATAAAGGAAATGCTTAATTCTACCGAAGCGGTTTCTACGGAATGGGAGAGTGAAAAATTCCCGTCACCATCCGTAATGGTTCCCGCGGTCGTGCCGACCATGGCAATGGTAGCACCAGTGAGCGGTTCATTACTACTAGCATCAATAACCCGGCCGGTAATGGTATTTTGTGCTGAAACTGAGAAAAAGATGCAGCAAAGAAAAATACAGAGGTAAATTAGGCGCAACATGGTAGATAAGAGTTTTCTCAATGTTGGGAACATCAGGTCTTCCCTGGATTTGAGGATTTTGGTTCGCGCGTCTAAGGTTAAAGATATTGGTATATCCATTAACTCCAAAACCCGCGAACCAATTATAGGAACTATTTACTTGACAATTAACTTTTGAAGATAAACTTCATTACGCTGTCTCGCCTGAACGTAGTATACGCCGGGAGTTAAATCAGCTAAATCCAATTGAACCTGTGAACCGTAGATTTCATCAATGTTCCTGAAAATTTGACCATTAACGTTAAACACGCGGATCGCTGCTCGATCATCACCTTCTAATTCAATCGTCACCTGACCATTCGTTGGATTCGGGAATAACTTCAATTCCTTAACGTTGGCGGTCAAAGCATCGAAGATTGAAGTTGCGCCAGACTGAAAGTATACTCTCAATCTCGGTACGCGCTCAGGATGATTTTGGCCGTCGCCACCATCTTCAGGGTCAGCAATATTTTCGTAAGACTCAAATTCCCGAGCATTTTCAACCTCGCTTGGTCCTTGATTTTCACCTTCTAGTATAAATGCTATGGAGTTACCAATTTCCCAATCATCGCGGTCAACAATTTCCTGGACAATTGGGCTTAAGTCCAGAGTACGGTGTGGAGTCCATAGTCCCCAAGGCTCCGCAACTTCCCAAGTGAGTCTAGCTTCAGTACTCGGACGATCGGTAATCAGCATGTCCTCCGTAAAAGTCTGAGCATCACCAGTAGCGTCACCATAAATGGTAATACGGGCAACATCTTCAGCCGTTTTTGACTCGTGAGAATAAACCTCTATATGAGCAGAATCAATAATTGCTCCATTCGGAATCCTAATATTTTGGAAACGCAAACCCGCAGTCAAAATATTTTGATCATCCGGTTCACCTTCCCATCCGGTATCGATGTCATCATCGGTGAGGGAATCGATTTCATCGTTTTCTTGTTCGGCATCGTCAGAAGAAATCGACAATTCTTCTCCGGTATCTTCATCCATTTCCACCCCTGTTTCCACGATCGGCACATCAATAAACCCATCAGCACTATAATATATGAAGAGCTGTGGGACGCGATCGGGGTAGTTTTGACCATCACCGCCATCTTCCGGATCAGAAATATTCTCAAACGATTCAAATTCTCTTGCATTTTCAACTTCGCTTGGCCCTTGATTTTCACCTTCTAGTATAAATGCTATGGAATTCCCGATCTCCCAGTCCTCACGGTCGACAATTTCCTGGACAATTGGGCTTAAGTCCAGAGTACGGTGTGGAGTCCATAGTCCCCAAGGCTCTGCAACTTCCCAAGTGAGTCTAGCTTCAGTAC
Source organism: uncultured Saprospiraceae bacterium (assembly GCA_964533785.1). GTDB lineage: Bacteria > Bacteroidota > Bacteroidia > Chitinophagales > Saprospiraceae > JANQRV01. The sequence goes on from CAZHNG010000078.1 coordinate 7,088, forward strand.
TCGGACGATCGGTAATCAACATGTCCTCCGTGAAAGTCTGAGCATCACCAGTAGCGTCACCGTAAATGGTAATACGGGCAACATCTTCAGCCGTTTTCACCTCGTGAGAATGAACGACAATAAAGGCTGAGTCAATCGTCGCTCCCTGAGGAATAAAAATGTTGCGAAAGCGTAAACCCGCAGTCAGAATATTCTGATCATCCGGTTCACCTTCCCAACCCGCATCAATGTCGTCATCGGTTAGGGAATCGATTTCATCATTTTCCTGTTCGGCATCATCAGTAGAAATAAAAACTTCTTCTCCGCTATCTTCATCAACTGCAGTACCAGTTGCTAAAATATAACGGGCAAATTCGATACTTTGAGCATTAATCTTTTGGCTCAAAAAAAATAAACTAGCAAAGCAAAGGACGTGTAAAATTCTTTTCATAATTTAAGGTTGTTTTTTCATTAGCTATAAAGGAAAAACATGCAACCAATAAATGCTAAAGTATCAGATTAAATAATAGTTAAGTTAATGTAAACTAGAGGTTTAGGTTAGATGCAAGAGGTTGGTTTTAATAGTTTTAACTGGCGTATCACTTACTTACTTATTTGAAATAACCAACTCAATCTTTCTCCAATCTACTACCTTGAAATTTTGTGTAGCTCCCTTGTTTTTACCATCCTGGGCAATAAATACTCCACTGGGATATTCAGGACTAAAGGGTAGGGGAGTAACATCGATCCCATCCGTATCGGAAGTACCGTCGACCGTATCGCTGGACTTAATTTTAAAACTGCCCAAAAAGGTATTGTCATCATTGCGATCAAATACCGCATAACTGTTGTTACCCTGGCTGGAAGCTAAGAGAAAACCATCGTTTTCATTCAGGTTGTAAATTGTAAGTCCCTCTATATCAGCTTTTAAATGGCTATTTTCAGCAATTAATTGTACCTTGAACCGAGTTTCGCCGCCATTAGGCTGAGCGCTGTATTTCCAAATACCGACTTCTTCTTCACCTACGTATAGGTGACCACGCGTATCATCCGCCACCAGTCCTTCACATTGACTGCCTACATCGAAGGAACGAACTAATTTGGCTTTTAAAATGCCCGCTGGAGTAGGGGAGAGCGCCCATTGTTCTACTACGCCATCTTTGCCTACTACAAAGGCGAATAGTCCCGGACCTTCGAGGTTTTCAAAATCTCGGTGGTCTTTTGGTTTGTACAAACAAAAACCATAAACCTCATTAACGCCAGAAGTAACCGGAGCCTTGAGCAACGAATGGAGCTCAAGTGTTTCTTCGTTCAATTGATAGAAAACCAGGGAATTATCCGTCCTGTTGCTCCCGCCGACTATAGTGATCTTACCCTCATTCCACGGTACGTTTGACCGAATATCCACGTTGTTAATCCGACCAAATTCATAGTCGTGAAGGATGCTCCCTTTCGTGTCGTATACCACTAACCCGCGCTGTTTATCGGTACCTATTATAGCATTCTTGTTAATATCGTTAGGGTGAATAAAAATGGCGATGTCGTCAGCCGCATCGTCCGTGCTGTTAACGGGAGCGGTTTCAAATGCCGGGTATACCGTGCGAAATTTTGATTGGCAAGAGAAGAGAAACGTAAAAATGACAACCGCCGGGACAAACCTAAGGACTTTCATTGCTTTTTGTGGCGAATGTAAAAGAAAACGTTTTAACTAAATGTTAATTTTCTAAAGCAACGGCAGGTTTCAAAACTTTATGCTTCAATTAGTTATAAAACGAATGATTTCAGTTAAAACCAACAGAGGGTTGTTTCAACGAAAGATGTTTTTTTTGTTATATAACATAAATTGTATTAAAAAATCTAGTGCAAACCCAATCGCACCAAGCCAAAATAGGGGAGAGGCCTTTCCAATCGTTTCCCAGTTTAGTTTTGTTTCAACGATAACTATGCTGATTGCCAGACAAATAGACAACGCAATGGCTAAAGCACTGAAGACATTTAATGGCGTTGCTTTGTATTTCATAAATGTAAGCCTGTAGTTTGTATAAGTGTAGCCCTGTATTCTGGGTAGAGTGTGATACAATCGGGAATGGGAAGGATCGATTCAGGAATAGCCTTCAAATTCTACTTAACATAATATTAATTATAGGCAAAATTGCAGTACTTGTTTAATCTCGCTAGAATGGTCCTGGAATTTCCACGAGTCAGGATTTGCCAACCTGTTGCAGGATTCACGGGCCGCTGGATCCTCCCTTACTTACGCTATTTGTTTTAATATTAAATTTATGATTTATTTTGTTTTGTATCTCTGGGAAATTTCCCTCAATTGATCCTCGATAAATTCCTTGTTCAATATTTTGCCCCTGACCACTACCCTATCAATTTGCTGAGCGTTACCGAACATTCCTCTGATCGTAGTGATGCCTTGCGAAAGGTAAAGAAAAAGCGTTTCTTTTACTAAGGTATCATTTCCCGCTTCCGCCACGGGTATGTGGGCGTGCATTTCCGTTAAGCCCGGCATGAGAAATTTCCCGGTACCGTCGATCAGTTCTGCATTCGGTGAAGCTTCGTGCGCTCCTAGTTTGAATATTTTTCCTTCGCGAATGACGACGGTCTGATCTTCCAGCACCTCCTCCCCTGTCATTGGGATTACCGTAACGTGTTCAATAACAATTTCTTCTCCTTCATAAGCCGGCGGCTGGTTGCAGGCCGTAAAAAAACCAGTAATAAGGCAGGCAACAAAAAAAAGTGGGCTTCTCATATTGGCGTAAAGTTTTGTTTGTCAATGTAAAATACAGAAAATTTTACTATTCGGGAGTTTTTTGTGCTCTGATCATTCTAAACTTTCCGCTCATATCTTTTTGTAATTCTACGTTTTCAAATCCCTTATTTTGAAGGAGTTGAACCACTTTTTTTGCATTGTACTCATTGACTTCAAAGAAGAGGTAGCCCATTGATTTAAGATGGCTGCTGGCATATTCCGCAATATGATCGTAAAAGACCAATGGGTTCTCATCTTCCACAAACAAGGCTGTATGTGGCTCGAAATCAAGTACATTTGGCGCCATCAATTCTTTTTCCTGGTGAGGTATGTAAGGGGGGTTACTAACAATAATATCGAATGGAGCTGGGAGTCCATTCTTTGCTTGAAGAATGTTATGCAGGTGAAAATTGACTACGGTTTGTATTTTCTTGGCATTGGTTAAAGCCATGTTCAAAGCCTCCACACTGATATCGGTAGCGTGAGCTTCGATAGACGGGCATATTTTTTTCAAGGTTATGATAATACACCCACTACCCGTCCCAATGTCGAGTACTTTTGCCTTTTCCAATGCAGGTTCCTGGCCGATGGTTTCCTTGATCCAATAGACCAGCTCTTCGGTTTCCGGCCGTGGGATCAATACCTGTTGATTGACTTTGAACCTGAATCCGTAGAAATCAGCCTCGCCTACAATATGCTGGACCGGCTCGAATCCCAGAAGCCGGTCTTTGACAGCCTCCAGAGTTTCCAGGTCTTTGAATTTCAAATCGCTTTCCAGGTTATCATACTCGAAAACATCTTCGAATACAATACGAGCTACGTTTCTTGCCTCTCGGTTGCCATATTTTGGTTCCAGAGCCTGGACTAGAAGAGTATACGCTTCCGCTATGGTCATTGTAAACTAGGATTATTTATTTGTGTGCGTGGACTATCAGTAAAATAAGTTACTCGGTAATTGCCGTCATCCCATCTAACCCTATAACCACATAACCTTATAACCAAACTTCACGAAAGCCGGTCCCGAAAATCCTCGTAGCCAAAGTTCCTGACCATCTCTAAGGTTCCGTTGGTTCTGAGGATGCCAATAGACGGGTGTTTTACTCCATTAAAGGTAGTGGTTTTGACCATAGTATAGTGCATCATATCTTCAAAGACAAGCCTCTCTCCCACCCTAAGCGGTTGATCAAAACTATACTCGGTCATAAAATCTCCCGCCAGGCAACTCACTCCGCCGATCCGGTAAGCAGGCTTACCTGGAACGGGATCAGTGGCTCCGGCGATCCTTGGCCGGTAAGGCATTTCTAAAGTATCAGGCATATGTGCGGTGAAAGAAGCATCGATAATTGCGGTTTTCACGCCGTTATTTTCGATGATATCCAGTATTGTAGTGACTAAAGGTCCTGTTTCCCAGGCAATTGCGCTTCCAGGCTCCAGGATAACGTGCAAACCCGTTCTTTCTTTAAAACTTTTCAGCAGGAATACAAGATGCGCCAGGTCATACCCCTTTCTCGTCATTAGGTGGCCCCCGCCAAAGTTCACCCACTCTAGCTGGGGAAAAAAGCGAGCAAATTTACGTTCAAAGGCTTCCAGTACTTTTTCCAGGTCTGCTGCTGCTGATTCGCATAGCACGTGAAAATGCAAACCCTTGACCTCTGCAGGCAATTCCCTGATGTTTTGCGCCACTTCACCCAACCTGGAGGTCGGAGATCCGGGATTGTACAATGCGGTAGCTACGGTTGAATACTCAGGATTTACCCTCAAACCGACCGATAACCCGCTCTTGGCCTGAACCACGGGAAGATACCTGGCAAATTGTGAAAGAGAATTAAAAGTAATGTGGCTGCTATACCTGATAATTTCTTCAAATTCAGAGGGTATAAAAGCAGGGGCATAGGTATGTGCCTTTACACCCATTTCTTCATAGATCAACCGTGCTTCGTGCAAAGAACTAGCAGTAGCACCTGATAAATATTGCGCAACTAAAGGAAAAACCTTCCACATTGCAAAGCCTTTGAGGGCTAAGATAATCTCCACCTCAGCATCCTTTGCCACTTTTTGTATCAGCTGAAGATTTTGAATCAACTTCGCTTCTTCCAAAATAAAAGCGGGTGAAGTTATATTTGTATTGTTCCAATCCATCTTGCCTGAAAATTAATATTTTTTATGAATTTGACTGGTCAAACTATAAGGATCACAGATCCGTTAAGTTTGGAAATTTTGTATATTTACCAATAAACATTCTTTACAATCTTTAATCCTACAATAATTATGGGAAGATCAAGAAGAAAACGAAAGATTGAAAGGCGCAATAAAAAAGAAGCCCGTAATACCCTTTTGGTAATTGTGGGCATAACGATTTTTGTCCTTGCGATCATGTATTTGGTTTACCAGAACGCATAAATATTTGTTCAATCACAATATTTTGAGTGGGGGATAATGATAAATCAGTATCCCCTTTTTTTAATATTAAATATTACGCCATGATCCGCTAATTCCAGTAGTATAGGATGGTATACTTCGGGCGTAATAGGGATTTGTACTCCGGTTAAGGAAATGTTAGACAACAGTACGTTTTTTACGAATATGCCCAAAGGCAAACCCACCAACTTGGTCATAGCCGTATTGACAGCATCTTGTCCTTTGTATGCCAGGGTTGCTACTTCGCAGTAGTTTTGCTCCTGCTGGGTATATTCGAATTCATGTTGCATCAATATCAGGTCACGCTCATCAGGTTTTAGTTTCCATTTATCCATTAATAAATTTTGTAAAATCTGGGCGGAAGTGGCCGACTGAAAAGGGATAATTTCCGATTCGAATAAGCCCAGCCATTTAAGTTGGGCCATGATCTTGTGTACATCTCCTGCCTGGATAAGCTCCACCAGCGCACTGCTCAAATCCCGCTTATTGGCAAAAAAAGAAGCCGTCCATTGGTGGTAAGTCAACTTGCCGTTATTCTCAATGACGACTTCATCGTCGGTTATCCCCATTTGTACCAAAACGTTCCAGGCATCACAAAAACCTATTCGGCGGATAGTACCCCGGTAGATCTCTTCTGCTTCTTCCAATCCGTAAATTTTTTGGTACTTAATCGCATCGCGGTTAGGATATACTTCGTAGATTCCCCAGTTGGGGATGTCTACTTTTCGGTAATTTCGAAACAAACGGTGATAGGGCAAATAACGGACCGCCTTATCCTGGACAAAACGGGTGGTTCCTTTTCCCGCGAGGACAACATTGCGTGGATTCCAGGTGATTTTATAATGCCAGGGGTTATCGTCGTTTTCGGGAGCCACCAGACCGCCCGTGTAGGATCGAAAAGCGGTAATTTTCCCACCTGCTCGCTTTATTTCCCTGATCCTGGAAACAGCCGACATGTGGTCGATACCAGGGTCTAAGCCTAGTTCTCCCATCAGAAAAATTTCCTTTTCCCGAAATTGTTCGTGCAGCTGCCACAGTTCCTGCGAAACATAAGAGGCTGTGACCAGACTTTTGCCCAATTCAAGACAATCAAATGCAATGAGCGGGTGCATGTGAGCCGGCAGCAATGAGATAACGATATCAGCACTTTGGATAAGGGCTTGCCGGGCACTGCTTTGTTGGATATCCAACCGAATACCCTGAGCACTGGGATGGCCCTTTATTTTGGCTTGTACGGCTTCCTCATCGGTATCGCAAAGAAGGATTTCCCATGGGTATTTCTCGCACGCCGCCAGCAAATAGTTGATAAGAGCAGTCGAAGATCTTCCCGCGCCAATAATTACTATAATTCTCTTATCCTGCATGTTGTAGAAAAATTTTTAGGCCTGTTGATCATCAGTCATGGAATTGGCTTTCGTCAGATCCTCCGGCGTATCGATTCCCAGAGACTCTTCCTGAGTGATCCCAATTGTAATGGGAAACCCATTTTCCAGCCATTGTAGTTGTTCTAGTTTTTCCAGTTCAAAATACATACCGCTTTTCAACGATTTGATCTTCATCAGGACACTATGTCGAAAAGCATACATGCCGATGTGTTTGTAAAATTTTCCATGAGAGAGCCAATCTTCCGGTTGAACATTCCGGATGAATGGGATCGGTTGCCGGCTGAAATACAATGCCCGGTTATTTTGATCGATAACAACCTTGACGACGTTTTCGTTGAACAACTTTTCTGATTGCAGAATGGGAATTGCCAAAGTGGCAATGGGCGTTTCGATTTCCGTCTGCATCAATGCCGTCAAAGTTTCAATTTGGGCAGGTTTAATAAAGGGTTCGTCCCCTTGAATATTCAGCATTACATCGTAACCAGTCATCTTTTCTGCCACTTCGATACAGCGGCTGGTGCCACTTTGATGAGTAGTACTGGTCATTTGCGCCTTGCCTCCAAATTGTAATACGTGATCATATATTCTTTGGTCATCCGTAGCAACGATAACTTCATCAAGGGATTTTGCTTTTTTAACTTGTTCGTATACCCGTTCTATCATACTTTTGTTGCCAATCATGGCTAATGGTTTACCAGGCAACCTTGCAGAAGCATACCTGGCAGGAATAACGGCTAGTATCTTCACTTCTATTGATTATTGATTTAAACGATAAAGGTAAGTTCTAATTAAGTTTTAAAAAGGACTTTCCTTGCGATTTAACGAATAAATACTTGATGACTCGACCAATATTGCTATTTTTTGTTATTGTTTTTTCGGTAGCAGGATGTATTACGACGGCTGTTTCTCCATCTACCACTGAAACTGTGGAGAATGAAGTAACTCCTCCAATTGAACGACTCAAGGAAGGGTTTTTATTAGTAAGACTACGGAGTATCGAAAAACAAATGGCCGCCTTGCGTTACCGAAGACGACGTACCGATGCCTATCGCTTGCGAAATGAAACCAAGCAAAAAAATGCTTACACGGTTAATGCATTTACGGAACATTTTGATTTTGCTCCGGTGTATTTTTTTTATTCCAAGCATTCCGGGAAAATACGGTCTAATCAATTGGATAGCATTGTTTTGAGCAATGAGATGCTACCCGTAGCTGCCGGCCGGCTCGAAGGGAAACCCTTTTTAGTCGCTGAATTTGCAGAAATTCAACCACCCGCGAACGGCGCCGGGTTACCTGCGCTGATCGTTTTAGATGCTCAACTCCACCAACTGGAAGACCCTTTCCCATTTTATGTGCGCACCTCGGTTTTGGGCGAGGAAGGTTTGGAAACCGAAGCTGTGAAAAAACTGAATGATAACCTTCATCAGTATTGGGCTTTGGCAATGGGCAATGAACAATGAACCACGAAAGATGGGCAATTGGGCATCTACTGTCAGATTAAAGCTTCAGCGGAGTCGTTGCATTAAATTATGAGTTCATTAATCAAATCAAAATGCCTTGACATCAAAACTCACCAAGTCACTTTTGAAATAATCATCTTTAAATAGGGTCCAAATCATTATTTCAGGTAATGTTTATTTTTCTTCCACTAATTGAATATTATTTCCACAGGTGTCATTAAATACCGCCACTGTTACTGTCCCCATTTCGGTTGGTTTCATGCTAAATTCGACTCCTAAATTGCTGAGCCTTTCGAATTCTTCCTGAATATTGTCGACATAGAATTGAGTGTATGGAATTCCCGCTTTCATCAATTCATCTTGAAAAACTTTGGAAGGTTCGAAATGATTTGGTGCAGGTTCGAGCAATAATTCCGGACCGTCCTGGTCAAATTTAGAAACTACGGTTAGCCATCGATTTTCTTCGCTCAATGGGATGTCTACCTTTTTCACAAAACCCAAAACATCTGTATAAAAATCTAATGCCTTTTGTTGGTCCCTCACGGGAATGCTTACTATTTTGATTTTCATAATTAAAAATTTTGATGAGCAAAACTGCAATATGAGCAAAATTCCATTTTTTGATTTATCGAAAGTTGCTCTTCTAATAAATTCTTTTATCTTTTCTATTGAGTTTTTAGAACACAACGCCCTACTACGAATCAACCACCTCAAACCAAAGCCGGCCACTCCCCTGCCCTTCTCCATCGGTATAATCAATAAAGATCTCAGTACCCGCCTCAATTGTTTTAACACACTGAATTTCAATTTCCTGTTTTTCCAAGTCCATTACGATTTTCGCATTAGGCTGGAACGAATGGTTATAAATGGAGCCATAACCTAATGCAATACAAGCGGATCCTTCCGGTTTCGGCCAGAGAAAGTAATAATCGTGTAGAACCGTTTGGTCGATCAAAGGCAATTGCTTTGCCGGAATGAGTATAATGGGACAGACCTCAATCAAATCACTTTCACCGATCTCCCGCGCCGAAAACACGCCACGCCCGCGACCTTCCGAATGAGTTATGAATAATCCAGGAATTTGTAGCATTTTTACATTGTTAATTTTCCCTTAAATCAAATACAGAGTATTGCAGAAAAACATAATATTTTCGAAATTAATGAAAATAAAGAGGAAAATATGCGCCATAAACATTTACTACTTTTTTTAGGTCTTTTATTTTTCAGTTGCTCGCCGAGATACCAAACTTATCTCACCTTAATTCCACAAGAATTTGATGCGGAGGAGGCCACCGGCAAAGAGTCGATTACCCTCGAAAAAAACAATATCATTCTGCAATCTACCTTCCTGCAGGCCACGGAGTACGATCTTTTGTTCAACCTGAAAATCGCCAATCATAGTCGTGAATCCGTTGATATTACTCCCGCCCAGTTCACTTACCAGGCATTGGACGAAGAAAAAGTACGCATTACCCAGACCTCCGCATTTGATCCGGATGATCTGGTATTTGAACTGACCGAAAGCATTGAAGCCGACGAAAAAGCGAAAAGAGAGGCAAAGATCTTCGGATGGTTTTTATTTGGTATAAATGCAATAGCTGCAGTGTCTTCTTTTTCTGATGGTTTTGACGAAGCAGGCATTGATCACACCATTGATGCAGGTTTGAGTTTGGCGGCCACTCACATCGAATCATCGATCATCAACAAACACATTGTTAAACTGGAGGGACAACGCGATTATTACGATTATGCGGCCCTGAGAGATACGACCTTGTACCCCGGCCAACAAGTGGAGGGGTTGGTGATTTTTCCCCGCTTTGACCCGGCTTTCCAACTAAAAACTATTTTCCCTCTTAATGATCATGCTTTTGAAATCACTTATGATCAGTTTTGGGAAACGGTGGATTTGAAGCCAAAGAAGAATTAAATTTCCGGTGGAATGATATTCCGGAAATGCCCATTCATCTTGATCTTTTCCTTCAAAGCCTCCATTTCACGGGCAATTGGAATGACGGTTTCCAGATGATTCAGTAAGTAGGCTTGGCGGTCCTTCTCATTTTCTATGGTTAACAGTTCGTATTCCTGCTCCAGAAGCAAGCCAAGGTGATGGGCAACAACGTAGGAAAGCGGTTTTTGCTCCAGAGGAATGCGCTTTTCGATGTTTAAAATGGTAAATAATTCTACCGCTAAGGCTATTAGTTTTTGCTCTTGAACGGGATCTCCCTCGGCAGTATATTCCAACCATTCGATTTCCGCTCCTGCATACAATTTTCCCGGATAGTTTTTCAGAAAACGCTGCATACGAAAAAGGCCTTTCGCCCTGGTCCTGACATCCATTTTACCATCGGGATACTTTTTTTCAATGCGGATCAGCTTCATCTCCGTCCCGATAGGTTTCAGACTGTTATTAATGTAGGGAGGAATGCCAAAAGTAATGGCTTCCTGATCGCATTCTTCGATTAACTGGCGGTACCGGGGTTCGAAGATATGCAAATTCAACTCCTCATTGGGAAAGACGACAAGACGCAGTGGAAAAAGCGGGAGTAACTGATTATCCATCAAACTTTCTTTTTTATGAAGGATTAACGAAAGGGAAGCGATATTGTTGGAAAATTCAGATAATGAAGGTATTTTTAATTGAATTAAACTTTAATATTCCATGACCATAAGCAAACAAAAAGCCATTTTATTTTTCATTGGTATTCTATTCATTTTCTCGAGCGGATGTAATCCCAACAAAAACCTTGAGGTAAACAATAATGACCAGGTTAACGCCTTCATTTACGCTTATACCTCCGGCGTAATTTCCAAAACGGACCCCATCCGAATTCGATTCGCCCAGGCAGTGGTTTCACCCGACAAAATCGGCGAAGCAGTTGCTGATGGAGTCCTTGCGTTCTCTCCAGCCATCGATGGTATTGCCAGTTGGGAAGATGAACAAACCATCTTTTTCCAGCCTTCCAATTGGTTGAAATCCAGCACCACCTATACCGGTTCTGTTAACCTAAAAAAGGTAATTGAAGATATTCCAAAAGAAGCAGAAAAGTTTGCTTTTTCCTTTAACACCAGAGATCAATACTTGAACGTAGAGGTTGAAGGTATCCGCGCTCCTAACCCCAACAACCTGCGCAAACAAGAGTTAAACGGTGTCTTAACTACCGTCGATGCGGCAGATCCCGAAGAGCTGGAAAAAGTTCTTTCCGCCAGTCAAAACGGAAAAAACCTTCCGATTGAATGGCAACACAATGACCAGTTCAACCACGCATTCTACGTCAAGGATATTGATCGCAGTGAACAGGCTTCTGATGTATTGATCAGTTGGAACGGAAAACCCATCGGTGTCTCCGCAACTGAACAAAGAAGCGTTGAAGTACCTGCTTTAGGAGATTTCAAGGTAATGAACGCCAAAGTGGTGCCCGAACAGGAACAATACGTTTCTCTTCAGTTTTCCGACCCTTTACAGCGCGACCAAAACGTAGACGGTCTTGTTTCCCTAACCAATTACACGGGCAATTTTCGCTTTATTATCGATGGAAACGAGTTGCGGGTTTACCCCGTACAGCGCTTAACCGGTGAGCGAAAAATATCGATCTACCAGGGCATCAAGAATACTGAAGGAAAGTCTATGGGACGCCCTAGCGAATGGTTCGTCACCTTTGCCGATGCCAAACCGCAAGTAAGACTGGCCGGACAAGGCGTGATCATGCCTTCTTCCGACGGACTGATCTTTCCTTTCGAAGCCATTGGTTTGAAAGCCGTCGAAATCGAAGTATTCAAGATCTACAACAATAATATCCTGCAATTTTTACAGACGAATCAATTGGATGGCAGTTATCAGCTCAGAAGAGTAGGTCGTCTGATCTTGCAAAATAAGGTAGACCTGGCAGCCCTAAATGCCGCCGGAAAGCCTTACCAATGGACGCGCTACGCATTGGACCTGAACGATATAATGGAACAAGACCCCGATGCTATTTACCAGGTAAGGATCGGATTCCGGCCGGAGTATACCGTCTACAACTGCCCAGGAAGGGAAAGCCAGGATGAAAACCTCATGGTCGCTGCAGATAACCTCGACGATGAAGGCGAGATCATCAGCTTTATGGATAACACCTATTACGGCATCAGCGGCTATTACGAAGGCTACGATTGGAGTCACCGCGACGATCCTTGCTACGATGCTTATTACAACTCCTCCCGCTTTGTTTCCCGAAACATTATCGCTTCGAATTTAGGGATCGTTGCCAAAGGGGGAAAGGACAATTCGTATTTCTTTGCTATTTCTGATTTGCGTAGTACCGCTCCGATCTCCGGAGCTACGATAGAATTGTATGATTATCAACAGCAGTTGATCGACTCCTACCAAACCAATAACCAAGGGATATTGAATCTTACTACGGATAGAAAGCCCTACTTCGCTATCGCCCGTTTCGGGAACGAAAAAGGGTACGTCCGACTGGACGATGGCAATGCCCTATCCGTCAGTAAGTTCGATGTTTCCGGTAGCGTAACCCAAAAGGGTATGAAAGGTTTTCTGTACGGAGAGAGAGGTGTTTGGAGGCCCGGCGACACCGTATTCCTCAATTTTATACTTGAGGATAAATCCCAGCAATTGCCCGCCAGCTACCCGATCACTTTTGAATTGTACGACGCCCGCAACCAGTTAAGGGAAACGAGAACTACGGCAGAAAATATCGACCGTGTTTATCCTTTACATTTCAAAACCAGAACGGATGATCCAACCGGTAACTGGATGGCCAAAGTAAAAGCCGGCGGTGCTACTTTCAGTAAGACCCTCAAAATTGAAACCGTTAAGCCCAATCGGTTAAAAATTGATCTCGATTTCGGCAAAGAAACCCTTTCTGCGCGGGACGAACCCCTAAACGGCAAATTGCAGGTCAATTGGCTGCACGGTGCTCCCGCCAGAAACCTAAAGGCGCAGGTAGAATTGAATCTGAGAAGCGTTAAAACGAGCTTTGACCGGCTCACCGATTTTGAGTTTGATGATCCCGCCCGTTCTTTTTATCCGGAACCCCGCACTATTTTTGATGGGCAAGTCAATGAGAACGGATCGGCTACTTTCCAGGCCCGACTGGTAAACACCCAACAAGTGCCTGGCAAATTGATGGCTTCTTTCAAAACTCGCGCTTTTGAAAAAGGCGGTGATTTCAGTACTGATAACTTTTCTGTTCCTTACCACCCCTTTGTTTCCTATGCTGGTTTGTCCATCCCCGAGGATCAATACGGATCGAAAAGAATAGAAATGAACCGTTCTACCCCTATTCAGTTCGCGGCTGTTAGTAATGATGGAACACCGCTTTCCAACAAACGCTTATCCATTGGTTTATACCGGGTAGAATGGCGTTGGTGGTGGGATCGTGGCAATGGCAATATCTCCCAATACAATACCAGTAGCCACAATCTGGCACAAGAAAGAACGGAAGTGACCACCGACAACCAGGGTGTAGCCGAATGGGCGGTGGAAGTCAACAACTGGGGGCGCTACATGATCCGGGTCTGTGATACCGAGAGCGGACACTGCTCCGGCGATTTCTTCTACGCCGGCTACCCCTACTCTGACGATGACAATGCTCAGCAACGGGAGGCCGCCGCTATGCTGGCCTTCAATGCAGATAAAGCTAAATATAATGTTGGTGAAGAAGTGAAATTAACCATCCCAATGGGCAAAGTAGGCAAAGCTTTAGTGACCATCGAAAACGGCACAAAAGTGGTCGATTCCTACTGGATCGACGCGCAAGAAGGCGAAAACACTTTCACCTTTGAAGCGGAACCGGAAATGGCACCAACGGTCTATGCGCACGTATCGCTCATGCAGCCGCACGCGCAGGTGGAAAATGACCTGCCCATCCGGCTCTATGGTGTTATTCCTATTCACGTAGAAGATCCGGCCACCAAGCTTAATCCGGAACTGAAAATGCCCGATGAATTACGACCAGAACAAGAAGTAACCGTTGAAGTCAGCGAAGCAGACGGTAAAGAAATGGCTTACACCCTCGCCGTTGTCGACGAAGGATTGTTGGGACTGACCCGGTTCCAAACGCCACAGCCCTGGGATGCCTTCTACGCACGGGAAGCTTTAGGCGTAAAAACCTGGGACATCTACGACCAGGTGATGGGCGCTTACGGTGGTGAACTGGAAAGCATCCTGAGCATTGGTGGTGATGGGGAAATCGTGAAAGAAGATGCAGCAAATGATGTTAATCGCTTTAAACCGGTAGTGATGAATCTGGGGCCTTTCAAATTAAACAGGGGCCGAACCGCCAAACACACCATCAAACTTCCCAATTACGTCGGCGCAGTGAGAACCATGGTCGTTGCCGCTAATGATGAAGGAGCCTACGGCAATGCGGAAAAAACAACACCGGTGAAAAAACCGCTCATGGTGCTGGCTACCTTACCACGGGTGCTCAGTCCGGGTGAAAGCCTCAAACTGCCCGTTTCGGTCTTTGCAATGGACAATAATATCCGTAATGTAAGCATCAAGGCCAGCGAATCGAACGGTATTGCTAGATTTGAAGGTCCGGAAAACAAGCAAATAACCTTTAGCCAAGTCGGTGACCAACTCGTCTATTTTGACGTGACGGTCAACAATTGGACGGGGCCGGCTAAATTTGTCGTCGAAGCAACCAGTAACGGCGAAACCGCCTCTCAGGAAATAGAAATATTGGTGCGCAACCCGAACCCGTACGTAACGAATACGGTTGATAAGGTACTACAGACTAACGATACCTGGTCGCCCACCTTCGAAGCCGTGGGGATGCCCGGCACCAATTCCGGCATTTTGGAAGTATCCAGCATACCGCCCATCAATTTAGGCCAACGATTAAATTATTTGTTGCGCTACCCGTACGGCTGCCTGGAACAAACGCTTTCAGGCGGTTTCCCCCAGCTCTACGTTAACCAACTCATGGAGCTGGACGAAAACCAAAAACAACGGGTGACCGAAAACATCAACGCCACCATCGACCGGTTGAAATTATTCCAGTTGGCTAACGGAGGATTCTCCTACTGGCC
>CAZHNG010000079.1:0-22049 GCA_964533785.1 uncultured Saprospiraceae bacterium
TCAATTAGTTAGATTTTTTAGTCTAACTTCTAGAGTCTAGCGTCAAAAGTCTAGTATTTAAATACCACTTAAAAAATCTCCGCAAAGGTAAATTCTTTACCTATAATGAGAAAATAATTTAGGAAAATGAGCAGAATAGATTTTTATTCTACGATAAATTTACAAATTCAGGATTAATCCAGGGTATTCAAAAGATGCTTTACCCTAATCACTAGTTCGACGGGCTTAAACGGTTTGGTGAGAAAGTCGCTGATCCCCATTTGCAGTGCTTCTTCTATTGTTTCGGATTGTTCCAGTTCTCCCACTGCGATAATGGGAACGTCATTTTTACTTTCCTTTATTTTTTTGATCATATCAATTCCCGTTAACTCCGGCAAATTAAGACTGGTAATGATGAGATCCGGCTCTTCTTGACTGGCTTTTTGAAAACCTTGCTCCCCGTTGTCCGCCCAAATGATATCAAAGCCGTTTTTTTGTAACCGGAATTCCAGAGCGGTGAGTAATATTTCTTCGTTTTCGCAGATTAAAATCTTCATAATTATTATTCGTCAGGATTTTTTAAAAAGGTATTATGCTTTAGCAATAATTGCTTCAAATATTAAAGTCATTACACGTATTTAAATCACAAATTTTAAGTAGTAGAGCAGAATTATTTCATGTTATGTTCACACTCAAACCCTCCCGATAGCAATCGGGATCAAACTCATGCAGTCTGGCATCTTAAATTTGCTTTCTTACTTAAGTGGATGGACACAAATTAAGTTGCTGTTAATTCACACACTCCTGACGGTACCGTCAGGACTAATCCTCAATCTCTTGCAGTCTGGCATCTGAAATCTACAATCTTACTTATGCAAGCAGGATTTACCGGTCATTCATTGGTTGGGCATAAAAACGAATCTCGCCGTTTCCCCGTCGTGAACAAACAAGCAAAAAAATTGGGAGGGATCTTTATAAATTGATTTAAACCCTTCAATTTTTTCTCTTTGTATAACTTGTCTGGCTGAAAACTCTTCTAAAGTTGAAATCTTAATGATCCATCCGGCATTCGTCGGGGTACTTGAAATGCCCACTCCCAACTCAATATCCGCTTTTGAAAGTACAAAAATTGGATAGTTGGAAACATTTTGATTGACAACCGTTTGGCTAGCCTCATCGAGTAGCTTGATGTATTCCTGTAATTCAGCCTCTATTTGGTATGCAATTTTTTCATCATTCATGGGTAAACAGATTAATTAATGCGCCAAATTGCCCCCTTCATTCAATGTTTATCTGGGCAGATAAAGAGATAGACGCCAGATTTTGAACCTGGTGCAATTTCAACTTCGATCCTCAAGGCGGTGTAGAAACCCACGGTAAACACTAAAAGTACGAGAATTAAATACCGTACTAAAGCTGACGGCCCACTTATTGTAAGAATTTACAATTTCTTATCTACCTCGGCAAGATCTTCAGGTTCGTAATCTTTAAACCAGCTGGACAATTTTGATTTAGCATTTTCCCTTACATCATTGTTGATATAAGCAGCAATGGTGACCAATCCAAAGCTAAGCACTCCAATATCATCGGTATAGCCGATGATCGGACTTAGGTCAGGAATAGCATCGATCGGAGATAGAAAATATCCCAGTGTTCCCAAAACTATACTTTTAGCCCAGGTTGGTGTTTCCTTGCGCCGATAAGCATAAAATAACAATAAAATGACGTAAACGGCCTTTACGCCTAGTTTTTTGGTTGTCCCTGATAATTTTTTCCAGAATTTCCCAATAGAAAATTGCTGTTTATATTGATCTAAATTCTTCATGCTTGAAAAAACGTTAAGCTTTGCTATTGAATTTACTAATTTAATCAATTTTAATGGAATGTCTTCAATTGATAGAAAGTTTCTTCAATAGATAAAACAAGCTAAAGCTGTTTTGTTTTCCCAAAATGCCGTTGACAAAAAAAAGCCACTGCGTAAAAGCAATGGCAAGAAGAGAATTTACTATATAAATTGCAAAAAAACTAAGCTGTTTTGAGTGCGCATATCCTATCCGTAGAAATCTCATGCTCATTCAATGGCTGAAAAGAATACCCTAATGCTGAGAAGTGTTCCAAGGTTTTGGGCAATACGTATTTAAGTTTTGCTTCAGCTTTGAGGCTGTCGTGAAACACAATGATGGAACCTGGTGCTGCATTTTGAATTACATTCTCCGCACATACTTCCTTACTGATCTTATGATCGAAATCACCACTCAGTACATCCCACATCACGATCCTATAATGCCGCTGTAAAAACTGTGCCTGCTTAGGTTTGATCTTTCCGTATGGCGGCCTGAAAAGTACAGTACCCGTTTGTTTAGCACAACGACGTACATTATGAAAGTACTCCATATTATCCGTCTGCCAACCATTCAGGTGGTTATAAGTGTGATTGCCTACTGAATGGCCGCTTTCCCGGATCATCTTATACACATCGGGATGTTTGCGGATATTATCACCTACGCAGAAGAAAGTCGCATGAGCATTATAGTCCGCTAATTTCTCGATTACCCAGGGCGTTACAGCTGGAATAGGACCGTCATCGAAGGTTAGATATAAGGTTTTTTCATTCGTTGGTATCTTCCAGGTGAAATTCGGGAATAAATTTTGGATGAAATGAGGCGTCTTTACTAGATACATTTTTTAATTATAAATTTATTGTTCATGGAATAAGTAAGTCTTCAGATTTCAAGCTTTTCCAAGGCAATTATCCCGCCATAAAAGGATGTGCACCCTAAAAAGGCAGATCTGCCCTGTCTCATTCAGACAGGAAAAAACTCTTGCCTTATCGGATATGGCAAAAGAATGAACTTCAAGCTTAACTTTAGTAAACAGGAAAGAAACTTCTCTAAGTTAAGGTTATATCCATGATAAGAAGGATGGATAGTCATCAAAAACACCCGGGAAGTTCTTTTTAGTAATCACCAATCAACAAAAACTAGTAGAAAAGGGCTTAGTTTTGCGTAGTATTTGTTATATAACGTCGGAGCCGCCATTTTTGCTGCTGTATAATAAAAAAA
This sequence comes from uncultured Saprospiraceae bacterium, assembly GCA_964533785.1. Classification (GTDB taxonomy): domain Bacteria; phylum Bacteroidota; class Bacteroidia; order Chitinophagales; family Saprospiraceae; genus JANQRV01. The sequence goes on from CAZHNG010000079.1 coordinate 3,042, forward strand.
AATTAAAAAAAATCTGACTTGCAACGCTGGTAAATAACTCCGTGTTTTGTATACTGTTTATAATGCTTAAAAGAACTATACATTCTATGAAAGATACCAGAGTAAGGTTTGCTCCCAGTCCTACCGGAGCTTTACATATCGGAGGCGTAAGAACAGCGCTGTACAATTACCTTTTGGCGAAACAAAAAGGCGGCGTGTTCATCCTAAGAATTGAAGATACCGACCAAAACAGATACGTTGAAGGAGCGGAAGATTATATTAGATCTGCATTAGAATGGTGTGGCATCAGGCCCGACGAAGGCCCCGGATACGGTGGCGATTTTGGTCCTTACCGGCAATCGGAGCGTAAGGACATTTATTCAAAGTATGCCCAGCAATTAGTTGATAATGGTCATGCTTATTATGCTTTTGATACGCCCGAAGAACTTGCCGAAAAGCGAGAGGAGGAAAAACAAAGAGGCAACCATACCTTTAAATACGATGCGAATATGCGTCGGCAAATGCGCAATAGTCTTAGTTTGCCGGAGGAAAAAGTAAGGGAATTATTGACCCAAGGCACTCCTTACACTATCCGGTTAAAAGTGCCGGTTGATGAAGAGGTTATTGTCGAAGATATGATTCGGGGGAAAGTACATTTCCAAAGCAACGAATTAGACGATAAAGTGATGCTCAAGACGGATGGTATGCCTACGTATCATCTGGCTAATGTAGTTGATGATAAATTAATGGAGATCTCCCATGTCATTAGAGGAGAAGAATGGCTGCCAAGTACGGCCCATCATGTTTTACTGTACAAGGCCTTCGAATGGGAAAACGCCATGCCGAAGTTTGCTCATCTGCCGCTTATTTTACGACCGAACGGCAAAGGCAAACTCAGTAAACGGGATGGTGCTAAATTTGGCATTCCTGTTTTTCCACTCAAGTGGGAAAGTGATCGGCCGGAAGATTCTTTTCAAGGGTTTAAAGATTTCGGGTTCGACCCCAAAGCGCTGGTTAATTTCCTCGCCTTTTTAGGCTGGAACCCAGGAACTGAACAAGAAATTTTTTCAATGAAAGAATTGATCGAGGCTTTTTCTGTAGATCAAATCGGAAAATCAGGCGCCAGGTTTGACTTTGACAAAGCGAAGTGGTACAATCAGCAATATATCATCGCTACGGAAAATAAAGAACTGGCCCGGATCGTTCAACCCATCTTGGCGAAATATGGTTACCATGCAGATCTCGACTATTTGACTACTTTCTGTGAATTGATGAAAGAAAGGGTTAATACTTACAATGAATTTGCCGAAAAAGGATACTACTTTTTTGAAGAAGTAAAATCTTACGATCACAAAACGCTAAAGAAAAAATGGAAACCCGAAAGTAGCGGAATACTTTTTGAAGATTTTCTGGAAAGTTTGAAACAAGTAGAAGTATTTACTGCCGATGCGATCAAACAACAAGTTGAACATTTCATGAATGAAAAGTCGCTGAAATACGGAGATATTCTTCCCATTCTTAGAATTGGTTTGTCGGGAACAACGAAAGGACCGGCGATTTTCGAAATGATGGCGCTTCTGGGCAAAGAAAAAACATTAACCCGGCTGGAAAATGCGTTCGCTTATTTTGACCGGCTGGAATCTATTGCTTAAGTAGGGCTACGGGCTCAACTACGAATCCAGATCGTTCGTTTATTTAAAGTATTGTTTAACTTCGTTATCAACTTTGTAGAAAGTCTTTTCTTTGTCTAAAAATTAACTAATGGCCAAAAAGAAAAAGAAAAAGAAGGATCCTGAAGTACATGAGGATCTGGAAGGTTTCAATATCAAGATTAATGAATTTGGAGAAATCACCACCTCCCTGGAGGTAGATGATCTCAACGAATTTCTCAATGAAAATGTAGAAGATAAAAAACTTTCGGAAAGGGAGGAAGAAGAATAAAGGCTATCTGAGGTTGGATCTATACAAGATTGGAATTTCGAAATAGCAGCTTAAATATTTGATAATCAATCAAAAAAAAGAAACTTCGAGATGATCTTCTGATTATCACAGCGTTGCTGTTGTTATGACTAGCGTCAGAAGTCTATATAAATAATAAAAACTAAATTAACTTTGATATGAGTCGCTTTCTTGTTGTTGTAGTTGTTTTGTTAATAGCTATTTGCGGGCAGGTGGATGGCCAAAATATTATTACGAAGGAAGAACCGCTGATCAGTGAAATGATGCAAAAATTCGCTGAACTGAATAAATCCAGTGGTAATATTGAAGGTTGGCGGATACAAATATTAGCTACTACCGACCGGCAGAAAATGGAAAATGTTAAACAGACCTTTCAATATCGATACCCTAGTATTCCAGTGGATTGGATACACAATAAGCCTTATTATAAATTAAGAGCAGGTGCGTTTGCGACAAAGCTGGAAGCCCTCAGGCTAAAGTACATTCTTGACGAAGATTATCCGGGTACTTACCCCGTAAAAGATGACAAGATAAACCCCAGTGAATTAATTGGGTATTAATAAATTTTCACGAAAAAACAGAATAGGATGCGATATACAAGAGGGGAAACCTCTGGTATGAGGAATTTAGATGTGGTTAGCTTTTGTGTATATTTAGCCTTATTGATGATAGGGTGGTTGATGATCTTGTCGGTCAATTACGAAGAAGCCTCCAATGCAGGAGTATTAAGCTTTCTGGGCACGGAACCCGGAAAGCAGTTGATCTGGATTATCATCAGCTTAACCGTTTTCTTTTCTATTCAGCTAATAGACTGGAAATTCTGGCAGACTTTTGCTTTACCGATCTACCTTATTTCTCTGGTTTTGCTTGTTCTGGTATTGTTTTTAGGAACGACGATCAAAGGCCAGACATCGTGGTTTAGTTTTGGCGGTGCTTCCTTACAACCCTCAGAATTAGCTAAATTCGGCACCGCATTAGCCCTATCGGCTTACCTCAGTTCTTACGGCATAACGCTCAAAGATATGGAACCGAAACTGCGGGTACTGGCGATCATATTTATTCCAATTATTTTCGTGCTTTTACAACCTGACGCAGGATCAGCCTTAGTTTTCCTTTCTTTTTTTATTTTGTTATACCGGGCAGGGCTTTCGTTGAATTATTACGTCGTTGGTATCGGTCTGGCGGTGATTTTTATTGCCGGCCTGGCAATGAACTTGCCCGATATTCTTATCCATTTGTTGTTCATTTCACTGTTGATCCTCGTCAATCAATCAAAAAAAATAGAACCCAGAATAGGTTTGAATTTATTAATACTGGTTTTATACGGAGTCTACCGCTACCTGATTGCAGGCGGGCCGGTGGCGGTCGATGACAGTGAAGAAGCAAAGCTGTTGGCAGAAAAACAATACAGCCAATTGTTATACCTCATTTTATCTGTAATGGGAAGTATATCTGTGGTTGCGTTAATCAACGCCTGGCGAAATAAGCAAAAACAGCTCGTCAAACTGATCCTCGCCGGTTTGATCATTGCGGGAAGCACCGGCTTTGTAGCTAATTACGCTTTTAATAACGTACTGAAACCCCATCAACAAGAACGGATCAACGTTTGGTTAAAACCAGGTGAAGCAGATCCCAAAGGTGCTCTTTACAACGTTTTGCAATCACAGTTAGCTATTGGCTCCGGAGGGCTTTCGGGAAAGGGCTTTCTAAGTGGGACCATGACCAGACTAAATTACGTTCCGGAACAAACTACTGATTTTATTTTTTGTACCATTGGAGAAGAACAGGGTTTTATAGGCAGTTTTAGCGTTATCGGTTTAATTTTATTGTTGTTACTAAGAATGACCGTCATTGCGGAAAGACAGCGATCCACTTTCTCTATGTATTATGCTTATTCCGTTGCCGGGATCTTTTTCATCCACTTCTTAGTCAATATTGGAATGACGATGGGACTGGTACCAATTATCGGTATCCCCCTTCCGTTTATCAGTAAAGGAGGGTCGTCCTTACTGGGCTTTTCCGTTATGTTGGGCGTATTATTAAAATTAGACCGCAACAGATTTAAAATTTAATCCATTGTTTAAATTCACTTTACAACATACTTCAGAACAATCCAGCGCCAGGGCAGGAGAAATCACAACAGACAACGGAAAGATTGAAACGCCGATCTTTATGCCCGTCGGTACCCTCGGCTCAGTAAAAGGAGTGCACCAAAGAGAACTAAAAGAAGATATCAAGGCCCAGATCATCCTTGGTAATACTTACCATTTATACTTACGCCCCGGAACTGCTATTATCCAGGAAGCGAAAGGGCTGCATAATTTTATTAACTGGGATGGCTGTATATTAACCGATAGTGGTGGTTATCAGGTATATTCATTGAGCAACAACCGGAAAATCAAAGAAGAAGGAGTTACCTTCAGTTCCCATATTGATGGATCGAAACACCTGTTTACGCCGGAAAAGGCTATTGAAATTCAGCGAAAAATTGGTGCTGACATTATCATGGCGTTCGATGAATGCCCACCGTATCCCAGTTCTTATGATTACGCAAAAAAATCAATGGAACTTACCCATCGCTGGCTAAAACGATGTATCGATTACATGGGCCAAACGGACCCTTTATACGGATATAGACAAAACCTTTTCCCTATTGTCCAGGGCAGTACTTACAAAGATTTGCGCAAAGCATCGGCGGAGTTTATTGCCGCCTCTGATTGTAAAGGAAATGCCATCGGAGGCCTTTCTGTTGGTGAACCGGCCGAAGAAATGTATGAAACGACGCAATTGGTCTGTAGTATTTTACCAGCTGACAAACCTCGTTATCTAATGGGGGTTGGAACCCCGGTTAACATTCTGGAATGTATCGACCTTGGGGTAGATATGTTCGATTGTGTATTGCCCAGCCGAAATGCCCGTCATGGGCTCTTATACACACAATACGGTATCATTAATATAAAAAATGCAAAATGGAAGGCAGATTTTTCCCCGATTGATGAAAACGGTCCCAGCTTCGCCAGCCGGAATTATTCCAAAGCCTATCTGCGCCATTTAGTACATTCCAACGAATTACTGGGAGCCCAGATAGCCACTATTCATAACCTTAGCTTTTATTTGTGGTTGGTTAGAACTGCCCGGGAGCATATTATTGCAGGTGATTTTCCGTCCTGGAAAAAGAATATCATACCAGCGCTGGAACAAAGACTGTGATTAGCTTAACTTTGGCAATATGCCGTGGAATCATTAACGAAGATTGATGCTCAAAACCTTAGACCTTTATATTATAAAAAAATTCCTCAGCACTTTTTTCTTTACGGTGCTCATTTTCACAATGATTTCCGTGGTCATTGATTTTAGTGAGAATGTTGAACGATTCATCGAGTCTGAGATCACAGCTTACCAGGTAATGTTTGGGTATTACCCGGGCTTTATAATGTTCATTGCCGGGATGTTGTGGCCCCTTTTTACTTTGATCGCCGTGGTTTTCTTTACCTCCCGAATGGCCTATAATTCTGAGATCATTTCCATATTTAATGCCGGTATTTCCTTTAGAAGGCTTGCTGTTCCTTATTTGATAGCAGCTAGTATTATCGCGGCCATGCACCTGGCCGGAAATCATTATTTCATACCGGAGACCAATAAGATCAGACTGGATTTGGTATACAAGTATATCCATAAGAATGATGACGAGGGGAAAAAAGAAAATGTTCACATCAACCTGAGCCCAAATTCCAAAGTATTTATCCATCAATATTATAAACAACAACAAAATGCCTCCAAATTCAGACTGGAAGGGTTCAAAGACAATGAGCTGGTTTATTTGCTCAAAGCCAATGAGGCCAGATGGCTGGAAGAAGAAAAAAAATGGCGGATAAAAAATTATGAGATCAGGACTTTTAACGGCAATAATGAGTCCATAGTGATCGGATATGGACAGGAAATGGATACTACGCTCAATTTAAGTCCGCAGGATTTTGTCGACTACAAGGAGCAGCATAACATGATGAATACTGCTCGTTTATCCGAATATATAGACCATCTCAATAGCCGGGGTGGCGGAAATGTAAAAAAATATCAAATTGAAAAACACCGCAGAACGGCAGAGCCTTTCACTATTTTCATCCTCACCATCATTGGTATGGCCATTGCGGCCAGAAAAGTGAGAGGTGGAATGGGGATAAACCTGGCGCTTGGCCTCTTTATTAGTGCCATCTTCATATTCCTGTCCAAGTTTTCGATAGTGTTTGCGAGTAGTAATGCGCTACCCTTGCTTGCCGGTATCTGGTTCCCGAATGTAGTCTTTTCATTAGTTGCACTTTACCTGGTGGCCAAAGCACAAAAATAAAAAGTCGAACAACTTTCATTTTTTTTTGAAAATTCAGAAAAAAAATCGCCCATCCCTAACTTGTATTTCAGTGCGTTATAAAGAATGCTGTATTTCATACACGTCGAACACAAAAAAACACTTGCATTTTGTTTAACTTTATCCTATCTTTGATTTAACAAAATAGCTAAGGCTTAAACAAAACTAACAGCAACCATGTCGCAAATAGAATTTTATAACCGCTTTGATGAGATGTCTGGACTATTAAAGTCGTTTGCTTACAACCTAACAAAAAATGTTGAGGAATCAAAAGATTTGTTTCAAGAAACGGCGTACAGGGCTATGACCAATATGGATAAATTCAATCCTGGTACAAATTTCAAGGCATGGCTCTTCACCATAATGAAAAATATTTTTATCAATAATTATCGGAAGAAAACCAAGGCAAATACAATTATGGATTCGACCGATAATTTGTATTACATTAACTCAGGTGAAAAGAACATAGCTAATACAGGGGAGTCTAATGTAATGATGCAGGAACTGACCAAAATCGTAGAAAGCCTGGAAGACAGCATCAAGGTTCCGTTTTTAATGCATTATCAAGGGTTCAAATATCAAGAGATTGCAGATCACCTGGATCTACCTTTGGGAACGGTTAAGAGCAGAATATTTTTTGCCCGTAAGGAATTGAAGGATAAGATTAAAAACCATTACGGCAACCTTGAAAGATCAAAATCTTATTCCGGCAAAGAATACTAATATATTGCCGGTTTGATCGATAATTTTTTGTTTTATTCAACGCCAGTGGGTATCATCCATTGGCGTTGTGTATTTTAAGGTATTCAATTTAATATTTTGTGAGTGTATCTAAGGAAGAGTTTGGCAAACTTCTATTGAATTGGGCACAGGCACTTGAAAGACCTATGCCCTGGCGGGGAGAGAAAAATCCATACCTGGTATGGCTTTCGGAAATCATCCTCCAGCAAACCCGAGTGGAACAGGGAATGAGTTATTATTTAAAGTTTAAGGCTGCCTTTCCCAGGGTAAAGGATCTGGCAGCTGCGCCGGCGGATGAAGTCATGAAATTGTGGCAGGGTTTAGGGTATTATTCCCGTGCTCGCAATCTACAAGCTGCAGCGAAGTATATTATGGAAAAACACCAGGGCGTTTTTCCCTCTTCTTACCAGGAGATCATACAGCTCAAAGGGGTGGGACCGTATACGGCTGCAGCAATAGCATCGCTAGCTTTCAACCAGCCTTATGCCGTAGTGGACGGGAACGTCTTCAGAGTACTATCCAGAATTTTCGGTATTAAAACCCCCATCGATTCGACTAAAGGGAAAAAAGAATTTACTGCAATTGCACAAGCCCTTTTGGACGAGCACCGGCCTGGAGAGTATAATCAGGCCATGATGGATTTTGGCGCAACGGTTTGCTTACCCAAAAAACCCAAGTGCCGGAATTGCCCTTTTCAAAGCCATTGCTTCGCTTTTAAAGAAAATGCTGTCCAGGAGCTGCCCTTCAAAGAAAAAAAGATCGTAAGAAAGGATCGTTTCTTCCAGTATCTCATTTTCCAAAGCGAAGCCAAAACCCTCCTTCAAAAAAGAATGAAAAAGGACATCTGGAAGAATCTGTACCAATTCCCGCTAATTGAATCCGCCGGTCCTGATATTTCATTAAAGAATTTGAGCGATCAAGACTTTTTTAATCAATTGATCAATGGGCAGCAATATGAACTAATCGGCAGATCACCAATCTTCCGGCAAACCCTAACCCATCAGAACATCATAGCGACATTCTGGTCTTTTGAACTAACGGATGTAACACCTTTGTCCGAAGAATCTCTACGGTGGGTCGAACGATCTAAACTTTCAGAATTTGCGTTTCCTAAAATTATCGATTGTTTTTTAAGTGATAATTCTCTAACTTTAAATTTATTTTAAGGAAAAAACTGCTTGATGGTAAATAGAGTAATCCTTATAGGAAATTTGGGAAGAGATCCGGAGATCAGGCATCTCGAAAATGGCGCGGCAGTGGCTAAATTCTCCATTGCTACGAATGAAAATTACCGGGACAAAAGCGGAGAGTGGCAAACCCTTACGGAGTGGCATGATATCGTATTGTGGCGGCAACTTGCCGAGCGCGCAGAAGCGTCGCTCAAGAAAGGTTCTTTAGTTTATGTTGAAGGAAAATTGACCCACCGGACCTGGCAAGACCAGGATGGCAATAACCGGAAAACAACCGAGGTAGTAGCTAATTATTTCCGCCAGATCAATCGGAGGGATGATAACAAAATGGGGCAGAGTGGCGGTTACTTCCCTTCTACGGAAGACGAGAGCCACGCTTACGGTAGTTATCAGGACCAAACAAGCGACGATGCATCAACTTATAATGATGGAGGTAGCCGGCAACCCGCTAATGAAGTAACCGATACTTCGGAAGCAATAGACGACGATCTGCCATTTTAACTAAAGCAATAGGAATCCATTTGCAGGAATGAATTATCATCCTTGTTGCTATTTCTTAACCAATTTCAGTTTCTTTGGAAACGGAACCTGACAGTATATATTATCTCCTTGATCTGTTAACTATTCTACTATACACCACTCCTTCAGTGGAAATATCTTTTGGAATAGTTGCGATCCTCTTTCTCTTACTTGGATCAGCATTAATATCTGGTTCTGAAGTTGCCTATTTTTCCTTGTCTTCCAATCACCTGGATGAACTTAAACAGGAAGGCGACAATAGCGGGGTCAGGATAATGGAACTTCGGGAAAAGCCGCGCAAATTGCTCGCAACCATACTGATCACCAATAACTTCATCAACATCGCGATCGTTATCGTTTCCGAATTTGTCATTCGTAAAGCATTTCCGGAAAATACATTCAATGATTGGAGTAAATCCATGATAGAAAACCCGCTTTTCCCTTTTTCTATTACTGCTACAAAGTTATCCGGTTACCTACAGTTTTTAATAACAGTAGTATGCGTTACGTTCCTTCTGGTTCTATTCGGAGAAGTCGCTCCCAAAATATACGCTAACCTGAACAATATCAAGTTAGCTAAGTTGATGTCCCGGCCCTTGGCCGCCTTAATGCGTATCTTTGGAGGCATCAGCAATATTCTGATCCGCTGGACGAACCTGATCGAAAAACGCCTGGAAAAAACGGCAAAGAATGGAAACATCACCAGCCGCGAAGATATCGGAGAAGCGATAGATCTGACCGTAAGTAATGAACTCAATAATGAACAAGAAGTAGATATCCTTAAAAGGATCGTAAAATTTGGTGACGTATCCGTTAAACAGATTATGCGCTCCAGGGTCGATGTGGTAGCAGTAGATTTCCGGCTACCGCAACAGGAGGTGATGGAAATTGTCCGCCAATCCAAGTACTCAAGAATTCCGGTATATGAAAATGACTTCGATAATGTCACAGGCATCCTTTACGTCAAGGATCTGCTGAAAAACTTGTATTCCAACGAAAAATTCGAATGGCAGGAACTCATTAGAACGGATGTCCTCTACGTGCCGGAAGCTAAAAAAATCGATGACCTGCTCAAAGAATTTCAACAAAAGCACCTGCACATGGCCATCGTCGTGGATGAATACGGCGGTAGTGCCGGAATCGTAACTTTGGAGGATATACTGGAAGAAATAATCGGTGAGATCAAGGATGAATTTGACGTGGAGAGAGAATTGATCTACCGGAAAATTGATTACAGGAATTATGCTTTTGAGGGAAAAACCTTGATCAATGACGTTTATAAAGTCCTGAGCTTAGATGAAGATATCTTTGAACCTATACGTGGTGATGCCGACTCTCTGGCCGGCCTGGTGCTGGAACTGATCGGAGAGATGCCAAAGATTGGAACCGTCGTAGAATACAGCAAGTTTAAGTTCAAAGTCAATGCCGTCGGTAAACGTCGTATAAAAGAGATTCAAGTTACCATTCCTCAAAAGGAGTTGGCAAATGAATTGGAAACCCAGAAAATACCTTAATCCACCACCCTTTTACTTGTTCTGTACACCATTCCGGTAAAATGGTAATACACTTCCCCTGCCTCATTTCGGATTTCTGCCTGATAGTTGGCAATTTTATTGGATTCGTGCAGCACTTTAGCTTCCGCATATAATACCTCACCTTCTTTTGCAGCTTTGTAATACTGCATCGAACCATTGATGGAAACAGCGATACGACCACTGGAATTCGAAGCAAAAGCAAAGGCACTGTCCGCGAAAGCAAAGGCAATACCTCCGTGTAAAATACCATACCCATTGAGCATTTCCTGCTTTACCTTCATGCGGATGATACAATGTTTTTCATCAATTTGCACCGGACTGATCCCCATCCACTGACTACAATGATCCTTAGCCATCATGTTATCGAATACTTTTTCCGCCAACTTTTTTTCTGTCATGGCTTGTTGATTTGAGGATATTTAAGGCTTCTTTAACAAGTTTTGTGAATTGTATTATGTGTCTTTCGGGTAAAATTCGCGTCACAAAATTGAAAGTTCAACAAAAGTTTGAACATACCAATATTTACTAACCTAATAAACAAACTATGAGTAATCTTTTGCCATTAATCATTCAATTAGTCAGTGGTGCCGTAGGCGGCAATATTGCCGGTTCATTGATGAAGAACAATTCGCTTGGGACCTTAGGTAATTCTTTGGCGGGTATCTTAGGCGGGGGACTTGGTGGTCAACTACTTGGATTGTTAGGCATTGCCACGGCAAGTGGCGGAATGGACCTGGCCGGTATCATTGGAAGTATCGCCAGCGGAGGTGTTGGCGGCGGCGTTGTAATGGCGGTTATTGGCTTGATCAAAAGAGCAATGGCTAAATAGGCGCCATGCAAAAAACCTTGAAATATACCCGGTAAAGTAAGGGTTTTCCCTTATTTACCGGGTTGTTTTCTTTAGCCATAAAGCCAGTTTTCTTCCGCTCAATTTCTTCCCGTAGTATCCGCCACTTCCTCTTCCCAATCGATGAACACATCTTCATCACTTTCCACATCACCGCTGTATTCGGGAATATCCCGCCACTCAACCGGCTCTTCTACTAATTCTACAACTCCAAATTTTTCTTCCAGCGCTAATTGAATTTCCCGCTTCCGAAGATTGCTCAACTCAAAATCAGATTTTACTCCTCTTTTAGAACTGTTAATTTCGTAATCATCAACCGTACCGTTGATAGTATAGTATAAATTCAGAAACCCTTGTTTCCTGGCCTTCAGCGGTTTTAGGGAAGGATCGTGGCGGGTGAAGCGGTTAGCGAGCACCTGACTGGCATTGACTTTTATACTGTACTTCATTTCATTGTTATAGGAATGTTCCCCGCTGATCGTAAGGTTCATAGCATTACTCTGAATGAACATAGCAGGGATGTACAGCTTATTGCGCCGGTATTCTAAAAAGTTCCTCAGATTGGTAAACTTGATATTCATCAAGTCTTTTACGTTTACAAAAGAAGAAAACTGCTTCAACATAGAAAAATCCTCGAGGCTGCCCTCCTGCAATCCTATTCCCGCAAGTACTCGCAATTTGTCATCCAGTAAGTATCCCGATTCGTCCCAGTAGGCATCTATGGCAATTTTAGCATTCAATTGACCTTCAACATTTTTTGCAGTAAGTATGTCTTGGCCAAAATTTTCGGTTTGACTGAAAAATTTGTTGATGTCAATATTCTTACAGTCCAGTTTGGCCTCAAGTCTCGGTTCATCTTCAAAGTACATCTCTCCGTCTAGTTTAAATTGACCGTCCATTGCTTCGGTAACTCCCCGGATAGTCATTTCATTGTTGATGAATTCAATTTGCCCGCTGAAAGATTTCCCGGCTATTTTATTGTAGTTATACTCCTCGATGGCTGCTTCAAAGGTGCCTCTCAAAAAGTTCGTTACGCGCTCTCTTTTTTTGATCGTTGCCTGTTTAATGGAATCAATTTTTTGTGTGGAAGCATCGATCTCCTCTTCATCCACCATTGATAAGGCCAGTAAGCGATCGAAGTCAATGGACTTTGCTTTTAGTACCGCTTTAAATTCGAGTTCTGCCCGTTTACTATTTACGGAATCGGCAAATAACACCGGCAGAACGTTATAAGCAGAACCGTCGAAGGTAATATGGCTGCCCGCTCCCTCGAACAGTATATTTTGAATAGCTAAAAAGTTATCCTCCAAATGAAAATCTCCCGAATGTAGGGTGAGTTGCTCATTCATTATTTCTAATGCCGCCTTATCGAAAGAAAGCGTGCCCCCCGCTTTTACCCGGCCGATGCGGCTTGGGGTGATCAAGTCATTATAGTTACCATCAAGTTTGAGGTTTTTTACCGTAACTTCTCCGCTTCCTCCTTTTATTTTTGGATTACCGGACAAACTGTAAACGGCATCGATGGGTAAGATCCCATTCATACTGAAGCGGAGCACCGGATTGTCAAAATTTTCCACTTTCAGTTTTGCATCCAACCGATCACGGCCAAAATAACCGCTCAACCCTTCGACTTCCAGCACGGAGGTTTGATTATTCTGCCGGGGGCCGTTGGTAAACGTAGCGTTTAAGGATACATCTTTAAAGGGTTTACCCATTTGCGGTGCGTCTATTCTGCCACGATCCAGTTTCATTACCGCTTGAATAGCAGGTTGCCGACCGGCAGAGGCCAGTCCTTTGATCGTAGCCTCAAAGTTGAAATTACCATTGCTTTCCAAATCTTCGAAGCCGTCTAGCTGCTCCTTGGATAATAGTTTGATCAGTGAAGCCAGGTCTCCGCCGTCATTAACAAACCGAAGATCAAGATAAGCCTCCTCTCCTTTTTGTTCGACGTTCCCCGTGACATTAAAAGTATTTTTGCCCAGCGTCAAAGCTGCTTCTTCCAGCGTGATCGCAGTGATTTCTTCTTTTTGTTCTATTTTTAAAGAAGCGTCATACAGCATACTTTTTCCTGCGAGGTAACGGTCCCCGCCAATTTGAAAATAGCGATTCAGAATATCCGCATCACTTTTTAGTGTATAGGATGCATCGGTAAAATTCCCCGATAGACTCGCTTCATCAATCCAGAATTTAGCTTCTTGGTTATTGTTTTTATCCGTAAATTCAACATCAACGTCTTTAAGAATTGCTTTGTTGATATTGATCTCCTGCTGTGCACCAGAATCGGGTTGTTTTGCATCATTTTGATAAATAGAGTAATTAGCTTTCCCACTTTCATCAATCGTTACGATTACCTGACCGCCTTGCAAAACGATGGATTTCACGTCAACTTTTGATCGCAACAGACTGAAAAGCCCTAAACGGAACGACAGGGTTTCCAGCTCTACAAAGGGTTGTTCCCTCGTATCCGTCAAAACAACATTGTGGAGATTAGCGCTGATGTTTGGAAAACCGGAAATAAGGCTCAGGTCAAATCGTTCAACGGTAAGTTCGGAAGTAATTTGCTTATTGATCTCTTCCACCAGGCGATTACCGATCTTATTACCGAATAAACTGGTAATGATAATAGATAATGCAATGGACAACACAAAAACGATCAGAACCAGAAAGAGTAGACGACGAAAAAATTTTTTCATGTTAAATTTATCATAAATGAGAGATAATTACTACTAACTATACAACGATTTCATGAAGTGGAGTATTTTATTTCTTGGGGTGATACCTCGGGTCATTCCACAACGTTGATTAATAAACATTATCAAATGCAAAAACAAATATTTGCTGCTGCTTTGTTCTTATTTACCGTTTTTTTCTCCTACGGACAAGAAGGCGTGGCTTTTGTCGATGATAGCTGGTCCGCTATTTTGGAAAAAGCGCAAAAAGAAGATAAGCTTATTTTTCTGGATGCCTATACCACCTGGTGCGGGCCTTGCCGGATGATGAAAATGAAAGTATTTCCGCGGGAGGAAGTCGGCCAATTTTACAACCAGCATTTCATCAATGCCCAGATCGATATGGAAAAGGGAGAAGGTGTTGAATTAGCTAAAAAATATGAAGTAGAAGCTTTTCCTACCTTGCTATTTATATCGAGCGCGGGGAAAATGGTACACAAATCAGTTGGTTACCTTCCGGCTGAAGGATTGTTGGACCTGGGTAAGACCGCCCTAGATCCAGCCACACAACTCTCCAATATGGAGGACCGTTTTGCCAAAGGGGACCGTAACCCGCAATTTTTGCATGATTTCGCCTACGCCAGTTACCAGGCCTTGAACGGTCAACATGCGGAAGCCGCCAAAGCTTTCCTGGCTACTCAAAAGGATTGGGCTACTCCGGAGTGCCTCAATATCATATTTTTGTTTACGGAATCAACCGATGGCAAGATGTTTGATTTTTTAGTAGAGAACCGCAAAGCTTTCGATCCTATTTTCGGAAAAGGACCGGTGATGCAGCGTATCCAAAACCTCATCCTCACAAAAGCTTTTAAAGAAGGGGATCTGAGTGAAGAAGTATCCCTTCAGGAAGTCGACCGGCTGTACCAAAGAGCTTTTCCTGAATCTGCCGATGAAATGAGTGCCCACTTTAAAATGAATTACTACAGTCAATTGGGCGCAACGGACAAATTTGTAGCGGCCGCTTTCGAATATTACTCCAACTATCCCGTAGAAGACTACCTTGAACTCAACAATATTGCCTGGCGTTTCTACGAGCTTGTGGAAGATAAGGACAAACTGAAAGAAGCTGTGAAGTGGGCTGAAAAATCCGTCAAGATCAATAGTCAATACTTCAATAACGATACGGTGGCAGCATTGTATTTTAAGTTGGGGAAGAAGAAAAAGGCTAGGAAGGCTGCATTGAGAGCTATCGAGATCGGCAAAGCTAATGGGGAGGATGTTAGTGGGACGGAAGGGTTGTTGGAGCGGATTAGGGGGTTGTAATATGTTCTTCTATCAGTTGTCATCAATTTAATCCGGAAAGGCTAATGCCGCACCAAGCCCGTATATGGCAAAAAAGGAAAGCCAAAGAACAGAAGTAAAAAATTGATCCACTCAACAAAATCCCTTCTTCAAAACTGCATTTTTTCGATTCATTCGATAAAACAAATCCATTGTTCAACGGTAACATACAGGCTTTCCATTTTATTTTATGACTTATCCGGACAATGAACCCAAACTAGAAACCTCGCTACCGAAAATACTCCCCTTACTCGATAAACACCCACTCCCAGTCTAAAAAACTACCACTTCTACAGAAAAAGCAATAAAATCTGTATACAAAAATCTTTAGAAAAATACGGCCTATGCAAACAAAAGTATACACTGATACAACTTAACTGGTTTTAAAATTCTTACTATGAGTCCTACCGCCATCGCCTTGATCATCTTCCTTGGAGGCAGCCTCCTAACCGCCTGGCTGGTCAATAGAATCGGTGCACGCCTGGAGTTGAAAGTTCAAAAGCTTTCCCACAGTTGGATGCAGTGGCCGCAAAAATTCGTTATGTACCTGGGATTTGCCGTATTCCTACTGGTAGGATTTAATTTCTATTATCTGCAAACCTATCAGAAGAGTATTTTTGATATACTGGAGAAGATCCCTTTCCTCGGCGAAATTACCAGATCCCTCCGCTGGTTTTTCACCATTATACTGGAGGAGTTTGCAGCGTTTTTCCATTTCCTGCCCACAGAAATGCCATTCCTGACTACGGTTTTTCTTTTATTCCTTTTTTACCTCTTGCTCAGCCTTTTCAACATTAAAGGCATACAGCGATGGATATTTATTATCGTCGTGGGTTGTGTGATGCTGCTGTTCTTTCAGCACAGTTCCGCTGATATGAACGTAGATATCGATAAAAAAGACAAGATCACCACCACCAAAAAATACGAAAGGCCTGCCTGGAAGGTAGATTAAACAAGGTAGGGCGGTTGTTACGTATCGGTATTTGGGCAATTTATTTTGAACCCCGCCTAACCCGGAAACCATTCAAGGTTGATAGTTTATTCCGTCCTACCAAAAATATCCTCCTGTTTCCTAGTCAAACTACATTACCCTGATTCTCACTTAAGATGACAAAGTAATACTAACTTACAGTACGATATAATCGTTACTAAAATCAAGATTTTCAAAAAATCAGATTTCCTTCAAATTCTCTGCAAAGCATCTTCAACATTACATCATATACTATAGGTAAAGTTATAAAGGATCAAAATTAGGTAGGTCCGGTGAATTCCATTTGAACATATGGTAAAATCCATCATTTCTATCATCAGATTCAACGTGGTAATATCTACCTAAGGATTGAAACATTAAAATAAAAAAATACCTAGATCATGTTCACCCGAACCTTGTTAACATTGACATCATTGTTGCTGGTTTCCATTTTGTATGGCCAACCTGATAGATCTTCCGTGGAGATTTCTGGTATCTTACTTGAAGGGGAGACCGGTGAGCCCTTGCCCTTTGCTACTATAGTTCTCAATTCCAGCACGGATAGTACCATGGTCGCTAATGCCTTAACGGAAAGCGACGGCCGTTTTAGTATGGAAATCCCGCCGGGAAGATATTACGCTCAGATCACTTACATTGGTTTTAACAATAAGGTTATTCCTGATATTATTGTTACCGCCGGACAAGGTCCTATCGACCTGGGCGAGATCGATATGCAGCCTGATGTTGTGGCACTTGAAGAAGTCGAGGTACGCGGTGAACGCAGTCAGATGGTATTTAAATTGGATCGCCGGGTATTCAATGTTGGTAAAGATCTGACCAATACCGGTAACACCGCCGCCGATATTTTGGATAATGTACCATCTGTGACGGTAGACCCCGAAGGTAATGTAAGTTTGCGGGGAAGCCAGGGCGTCCGCATCTTGGTTAATGGTAAGCCATCCGGACTGTTGAGTGCCGGAGAGACGGAAGCACTGCTGCGGATGCAGGGCGATATTATCCAGAGTGTTGAGGTGATCACCAACCCTTCTGCGCGTTACGAAGCGGAAGGAGAAGCCGGGATTATCAACATCATTTTGAAAAAGAACCAGGAAAAAGGGGTAAACGGATCTTTTAGTGTTACCGCCGGCCATCCTGCCAATTACGGCGCCGCCTACAATCTTAACCTGCGACGTAGTAATTTCAACTTGTTCTCCAACTTTGGGATTGATTACCGCCGGGGGCCCGGGGGTGGATTCTCGACGCAACGCTTTTTCGATGCTAGTAGCAACCTGACGGATTATTACTCCACAGAAACAGATCAGACACGCGGAGGATTGGGTGGTTACCTCCAGATGGGTGCCGACTGGAATATCAGTGAAGTGGACCTGCTAACGGCCTCCCTCCTTTACCGGCCGGGCGAAGACCAGAATGATGCTACCGTTATTTACAGTGACTTCGATGAAAACGAAAATATTGTCTCCAGAACTGTCCGGGATATTGACGAGACCGAAGAAGAACAAAACCTGGAAGCTTCCCTGGACTACACCCGCAGCTTTGAAAAAAAAGACCACGAATGGAAAACGACGATCAAATACATTCTCGATGACGAAACGGAGCTGGCTGATTATACGCAAATAACCAACGGAGAAAACCAGGATCTCCTACGACAGCGCTCCAGCAATACGGAAGATGAGATCAACTTCCTGTTCCAGTCTGACTATATTCATCCTTTTTCTGAAAGCAGTCGTTTCGAGGCCGGTTTGCGCGCCGCTATACGAACCATTAATAATGACTTTTTCGTCGCCGAAGAAGAAAATGAAGAATTCACCACCCTGCCCAGCTTTGACGACCAGTTGAAATACACTGAGAACATCTATGCTGCGTACCTTATAGGTGGGCACGAGTTCGGGCCTTTCAGTTTTTAGGGAGGAATCCGTGCGGAGTTGTCCGATATCACGGCGGAGTTGGTACGTTCTGGCAACAGGAACGACCAGGACTACTTGAGTTTGTTCCCCAGTGCTTCTTTATCTTATGAGCTGAGAGAAAATCAACAGGTGCAGGTGAGTTACAGTCGTAGGCTGAGTCGTCCTTATTTCCGCCGGCTGCTGCCCTTTTCCAACTTCAACGATCCACGGAATAATAATATCGGTAATCCGAATCTGCGTCCTGAGTTTAGTGATTCCTATGAACTGGGCTATCTGAGGTACTTCGACAGAGGTACTTTATTGTCCAGTGTATAATACCGGCATACTACCGGAGTGATCGAAGAATTAACCTTACCGGGAGAAGATGGAACCTCCATCGAATATCCCGTTAATCTATCCACCCGGAACGCTTATGGACTGGAGTTCAATTTCTCTTACAACTTCACAGATGACTGGGACGTAACGACTGATTTCAACTTCTTCCGGGCGATCATCGATGGTGAATTCGAAGGCGTAGAATACTCGGCCGATATTTACAGTTGGAACAGCCGGCTGAATACCAGGTTAAAGATCGGAGAAGACATTCAGCTACAGAGTTCTTTTCGTTACCTGGCGCCGCAAAATACACCGCAGGGACGCCGCTTGTCTTCGGGTAGCTGGGACCTTGCCGGTTCCTTAGATATGTTTTCCGGCAAAGGTACTTTGACGCTTTCTTGCCGGGATTTGCTGAATACGCGTGTACGCCGCTCTGTGGTTGATCTGCCTCAATTTGAAGCGGAAAGCCGGTTTCAGTGGAGACAAGCTCGTAGGGTAGTGGTCACACTCAACTATCGCCTGAACCAGGATAAAAAGCGTAGGGGTGGAAGAGGTGATGGAGATTGGTAGGCGAAAGAGCTTTTATCACTGAATGCACATCAGATGGTATTCTCTCTCTTTAAGTAAGTAGTGTAGCAGAATTATTTTATGTTAT
>CAZHNG010000080.1:0-22046 GCA_964533785.1 uncultured Saprospiraceae bacterium
GCTAGATGCTAGACGCTAGACGCTAGACGCTAGATGCTAGACGCTAGACGCTAGATGCTAGATGCTAGACGCTAGATGCTAGACGCTAGACGCTAGATGCTAGATGCTAGACGCTAGATGCTAGACGCTAGATGCTAGACGCTAGACCTTTAATTTGTTTATACGCCTGTAGGCCTTTTCCTCCCCGTTTTATTCGTTTGTACCCCGGATTTGAAAAATAAAAGTTTTCAATTATTGGAAACTGCTGAAAATCTGCTATTTTGAGCTTTCGTAAACAGCTATTGATCCGCTTATGAAGAATACTTTTTTTGGGCATCCAACAGGATTGTCCACCCTGTTTTTTACGGAAATGTGGGAACGGTTCAGCTATTATGGAATGCGTGCCTTGTTGGTGTTATATCTTTCTACTTCAATTATTGAAGGAGGAATGGGGCTGTCCATTGCTGAAGCCAGTGCTATTTATGGATTGTATACTGCATTTGTTTATCTCACGGCTTTGCCGGGCGGATGGGTAGCGGATAATATTTTGGGTCAACGAAAAACGGTTTGGTACGGGGGGATCATAATAGCCGCAGGGCATTTCACTATGGCCATTCCTAATGACACGGCTTTTTTCATAGGTCTTATTCTCGTCATTATCGGTACCGGTTTATTGAAACCCAATATTAGTACGATGGTCGGGGATTTGTATCCGGAAGGTGGTGCACGGCGTGACGCAGGGTTTTCTGTCTTTTACATGGGGATCAATCTGGGCGCTTTTCTGGGGCCTTTACTCTGTGGTTATTTTGCAGAAAAAGTCGATTGGCACATGGGCTTCGGCTTAGCGGGGATTGGAATGGTATTAGGTTTGATTCAATACAGATTATCCGGTAAATATCTCGGTGACATAGGTATGGAGGCCAAGGCTAACGAAAAAGATGATGATTTGGTGAACGGTAATCCTAAATCCAACCGCTTATTGGGAGGTATTATTGCAGCAGTTCTAATTGTGGCTTTATTTGTATTTCAGTTAGCAGGATATATTGATGTAACAACGTTTCAAGGATTTGCGCAGGCCATGGGCTTCATCATCATTTCGGTGGTGATCGCTTATTTTTTGTATCTGTTCCTGGCGGGTGGTCTAACCACGCCTGAAAAGAAGAAAGTAGCGGTCATCCTGGTTCTGTTTTTTGCAGCAGCGCTTTTTTGGTCAGGATTTGAACAAGCCGGTAGTTCTTTAAATCTTTTTGCCAAATATTTTACGGGCTTGAGTTTCGGCAGTTTTACTTTGCCGGCATCCTGGTTTCAATCTGTCAACTCATTCTTTATTATCACTTTAGCGCCCCTATTCGGTTTAATGTGGATAAGATTGAGCCAACGCAATTTGGAGCCCTCCAGCCCGTTGAAGTTTGCCTTTGGTTTGATCTTGCTTGGTTTGGGCTTCTTAGCTATGGTTGGAGCAGCCAATGTAGTGGCGAATGGATTGACGGATGGCATAAAAGCTTCTCCTTTTTGGTTGATCTTAACCTATTTTTTACATACTACTGGTGAACTTGCATTAAGCCCCGTTGGTTTGAGTACAACAACGAAATTAGCACCGAAACGCTACGTTGGGCAAATGATGGGCATTTGGTTTGTAGGCACAGCATTTGGTAATCTCATTGCCGGATTGGCCGCCGGAAGATTCGATTTTTCTTTATTCGATAATACGGACAAAGCGCTGGGAGCCCTAAATTCAGCTAACCAGGTAGACGAAAAACTATTGGAAAAAATAGACCCAAGCGTATTAGCACAAATTGATAACCAACTTGTTCAAAATAAGGATTTGGAAGGAATGCGGCAATCGGTGTCTGAATTATTGGAAAATGTAGCAGTGAATTCTCTTCCGGAATTACCAAACCTATTTTGGTCGATCTTTTTAATTACGGCGGGAGGAGGCCTGGTACTTCTGGTTTTTAGTCCATTAGTTAGAAAATGGATGGGAGATGTCCACTAAATGTAGCTTCCCGTTCTCAACAATATTATAATTATTAAAATAAACTAGCCTTTTCTGATGAGAGCTATCCAAACTATATATCTCGCCCTTTTAGGCGGTCAGATGTTATTTGCAGCGGTTGTGCTGATACTCGTTCGTGGGAATAATCTTGATACGGATATTCGTATAGAAGGATTGCCAATGAATTTAATTGTTCCTGTCCTTTTATTGGCAGGGGTGTTGGTCGCTTACTTTCTGAATAATCAACGCATGCGTCACGCCGGTAATATGGGCAATGCGAACCTCGTTCAGAAACTAAACCACTACCGGGTCAGTGTACTTTTACGGTCAGCTATTGTCGAAGCAGTTAACCTATTCTCTATCATTGCGGCTCTTATACTCAATAATCTGAACTATATGATCTACTTCGCTGTCGGAATTTTGGTGTATTTATATTTCAAACCTTCAACGCAAGACTTTAGTGACCGCTATAAATTGGATGGTGCCGATATGGCCAAATTATAGATCATTCAAGGTAGGGTGTTCAATCTGTTGGTTTCAACACACCAGCACTTTTAGCGGCAAGATATGTCGCACTTTCAGCGCTTGGAAGATTGGGGCTCTTGTTCACCCAGGCCTTCGACCTAGGTTGAGTTATATCAGCCCTTCAGGCTGAACTAAAAAATACGGGTGTCAAAAGTGATCAAACTGAACAGCCTATCATTCAAGGATAACTAATACTACTTTGTCACCACAAAAGGGGTTATAGATGGCGAAATATATTTGTCTCTTAGTGAGTGGACAATAGACTTGTTCGGCGGGATCATCAAACGGCTACAAGCGGCATCCGCCTCAGACGGACTGCACTTCGTTAAATCCCGCAATCCTGCCCAGATGGGCCCTACGTGGCGGGACGCCGATGCTTAGGCATCGCCTACTTTTTTTGCCTCGTTCAGCATAAAATTTGGCTCCCTTTCGCTCGTTCATGACCCACCGAACAAGTCTAATAATAATTTGTGATTTTACCCCCCAATCCTTTACCGTTTAGCGTCAAATGTTCGTAATCTGCGGCCTTACTTAAGTCGTGTTTAAACAAGGAGTTCCTAATTAAATTAGGAAGATTTTCCCATCAGGCGGCTCCAACCAAAGCGGATGATGAACAACAACAACAAGAAAATCATTAGTACGTATTCAAAGCGCAAAAAAGAGAATACTCTAATACTGGTACGGTCTACAAACCACATAATGGCAATGGTAGCAAAAATAACCATTAAGAGACCGGGGAGGCGGTTAAATCCGGGAATCCAGCCCAAGTCTACATTCGCTCTGATAATCAATAAAGTAGCGATCATAGAAATAACGGGGAAAATTTGGGTATAAATGTTGGTGTGCATAATACTGTGCTGTTCAAAAAGGAACAGATAAGCGTTAAGCGTTACCGCGAAAATGCCGGGAATACAAATGAGATAGATCAATACGGCGTATATAAAATTCCACGGAGGTAAATGTGCATCCTTTCCGGCAATAAAACCGACCATCCAGGCAGCGATCGGTACAATCACGAGAAATGATATCACCATGGCTGCATTATTAGGGTCGTCTAATAGGTTGAAAAATTCCTGTAGGGTCATTTAATGGTACATTTTCCCTATATATCCAAAAACATATTAACCGGATCTTCCAGCGCTTCTTTTACTTTCACAAGGAAAGTTACCGAAGTACTTCCGTCTATTATCCGGTGATCATACGATAATGCCAGGTTCATCATTGGCCGGATTTCTATATTCCCGTCTATAGCTACCGGCCGATCTTTAATGGCGTGCATGCCTAAGATAGCGGATTGTGGTTCGTTTAAAATTGGAGTACTGTTCAAAGAACCGAAAATACCTCCGTTCGTAATGGTGAACGTCCCGCCTGACATTTCCTCTAGAGAGAGCTTACCATCTCTGGCTTTTGTTGCCAATTCTTTGATTTTATATTCGATTTCTGCAAAGCTTAAGGATTCTATATTATGTACGGGAGGAACAACCAGGCCGTTAGGCGTAGAAATGGCAATGGAAATGTCTACATAATCATGATAAATGATTTCGTTGTCATCGATCATTGCGTTGACATCGGGCATTTCCATGAGAGCTTTGGCACAGGCTTTGGCAAACAGCGACATAAAGCCTAGTTTGATGCCGTATTTTTCGACAAATTTATCCTGGTATTTTTTCCGTAGTGCGATTATGGCCGACATGTCCACCTCATTAAAGGTAGTGAGCATGGCGGTTTCGTTTTTAGCACTCACCAGGCGCTTGGCGATGGTACGGCGCATCCGGCTCATCTTCTTGCGCCGGGTCTCACGGCTAAAAGCTTCCCGTGGAGTAAACTGTATAGCGGCAGGAGCACTCTTAGTTTCTTTTGTTGCTTCGCTTTTGGGAGCTGGTTTGCTGGCCTTGACAGCGTCATTTTTTGTTATCCGGCCATCTTTCCCAGTACCTTGTACCTGGCTGGGATCGATATCTTTTTCTTTTAGAATTTTTGCGGCCGCCGGCGAAGGATGACCTGCTGCGTAGGAAGTTGTTTGCTCTGCGGGTTGTTCTTCTGATTTTATTTCAGTTACTGCTTCTTCGGTAGCGGTTTCTTCCTTCGGAGGTGCCGAAGCGGATGGGCCGTCACTTTCTTTGGCAACGCTGGTATCAATTTTCGCAACGAGCGCCCCAATTTCGAGATCGTCTCCTTCAGCAGCGACGTGCATCAATTTTCCGGCTGCTTCAGCAGGAAATTCCAGCGTGGCTTTGTCGGATTCGAATTCACAAATGGGGGCGTCCAATTCCACGTAAGCGCCGTCTTCAATCAGCCATTCCGATAGTGTAACTTCCGTTACGGATTCCCCAATAGTGGGTACTTTCATTTCAACTATGCTCATATTTTTTTTCCTATTAAACAGTAATGATATTCAGAATTAAATGTAAGGCGTTTTTAAAATAACCCTGAAAGCTCAATTAGGGTTTATAGTTATATTGGTAAATCACCCCATTTTCTCCCCCCTTGCCTTCATTCGCAATAAAAAGATTGCCCTGCGGGTCAAAACACAGTCCTTCCGGTTGAGGATGAATGCTCTTTTTCAGATTTTCAATGTGTAACACCTTCCCCTCCAAATCAGTAATCAATAAATATTTACCTACCGCAGAGGTGATGTAAAGCTGACCGCTGATGGGATGTACCGCTATTGCCGATGGACTGAAGGAAAACTCATTATCATTCGGTTGAAAAAACTCAATAACTTTTTCCAGCTTTCTGACTGCGGGCGAGGTATCTAAATAATCATGAATCGCATCTTGACTAATGAGCAGGAAAGGCTCTTCGAGCAATTTTTTGCCGCCAAGGTCAAATTCATAAATGGCTTTCTGGTACAGGTAGTTTTCATCATCGTAACCCGCCCGGGCTTTGCAGGCCAGCAGCAGAGCATTACGCTGGGGTAAATACGCAAGTCCCTCCACATCGTTGTCATCATTCAAGAAAAAATTATATTTTTCTACCTTTTGTTGATCGGAGCCGGCATCACTGATCTCGTAAATGGTACCGGTACTTTTTATTACGTAGATCTTATCCTTTACAGATTCAATGCCCTCATAATCCCCGTCCTTCCAAAAGTCGATCTTCTGCTTTACCTGGCCATCTGCCCGGTCAATATAGAATACCAGCCCGTCTTCATCTTGAACAGCCAGGAAAAACTGGCCGCTGGCATCAAGGCTGAGGCCAGAGATCTCTTCCAGCTCATCGGGCATCTCGTACCTTCGGGAAGGTTCTTCAAAATCGTAATGGGGATGTTTGATAGACGTAGTATTTTCGTACGATGCCCCAACTTTAGTGGATGCCGTATCTTTGTTTTGGCAATTAAAAATGAAGAATGTAAGCGCAATTATAATAATTGAACTATGCATTTTTTTTAGGATTTGGTCGAAAAACGTAAAATAATCCTATTAAAACGAAGGGAACACTCAACCATTGCCCGGTACTAAATAAACCAAGGGTGTTTTCTAAGCCACCCTGGCTGTGCTTATAATATTCCAAAACAAATCGGGCCGAAAACACCAATGCTAAAAATAAACCAAATACAAAACCGGGCTTTTGGATCGCATTCGTTTTCCAATACGTTCTGAAAAGAATAAAGAATATAATCAAATAGCTGATCGATTCATATAATTGTACCGGATGTCGAGGTTCTCCACTAATAGAAGGACGGCCGTTCACAAATAAAAATGCCCATGGTGCATCTGATGGTATACCGACAATTTCTGAGTTCATCAAATTACCCAAACGAATAAAACAACCCGCCAATGCTGTTGGCACCACTACTTTGTCCAATATCCACAGCATCGACCTTTTGCTCACACGAACCGAAAATAGCCAAAGCGCAATTAAGATGCCAATTGCACCGCCATGGCTGGCCAGACCACCTTTCCAGACCATTGGGATCTCCGCCAGGTTTTGGGAATAATGCGGCCAGTCATAAAAAAAAACGTGACCTAACCTGGCACCAACTACCGCACCGATTACAACGTAAATAAATGCTTTATCCAGCCATGCTTCAGGAGCTTTTTCTGCTTCAAACATCCGGCGAACAATATACAATCCTACCAGAAAACCTGAAGCGAAAAGAAGACCATACCAACGAAGGGTTATGGGTCCAATATTGACAATATCAGGTGAAACATCCCAGGTGATATAGGAAAAAATAGTATCCATACAGCCTTTTTTAGGTCCATAAACATAGTAAAAACCTAACAGGATTTGCAATAACCGCAGTGTTTTGTTTTGTGGCTAAAGCTTGATGCCCCTTAACCATCCAGTCTCTACCTTCCCATTGAGCTTCAATCCTCTGCCGCATCCAATAAATGAGGAAGCGTTTCCTTCTGACTATTATTTTGCACAAAAATAACGGTTCTTGCCACTTTTCCCATGACTTCTAATTTAAGAGTGTGTTGTTCTTCTTCACCCGCTTTTGAAGATTTCAATCCCAAAAAGACGATATCAGCCTGCTGGCTTTTACTTTTTAATATATCAGGAAACCTGTTCCCATTTTTTAATATTATTTCTACCGTTGCCGGAATTCTTGCTAATATTATTGACTTTTGAATGCTGTTGAGTAATGCTGCTTGCTCAGCGGTATTTTCTACAACTGCTCTGATGTTTATTTGGGCCTGTCCCCATTCCTGGTTGAGCTTGAGCATATACGCAAAGATCAGCATCAGGTCACCGTTATTCTCGTGTCCGCTCCACCAAATATCGATGTTGTGAAAAGTATCTTTATGCGGGTATTGGTCATGATTAAATTTGACCAAAAGGATGTTCTTTTCCGCTATGGCCAGATCTTTTATAATTTGCAATTGCCTGATATTTCCCGCAAGCGTTCCGGACCAGCCAAAAATAATGGTATTTGTTTTCAATCCTGCCAGGCCATGGCCTTTTGAAATATTGAGGATACCGTCGTGGATGGATTTTACCGAATTGATTTCGCAAAAAGCTTCAAGCCCATGCTCCCTAACCGCATTTACCATTTGCATTTTTGTAAACTGGCGATTATTCAAGGCTTCGGTATCGGTTTCCAGAATTAATTTGGAAATGGTTAAAATACCGCGGTTTTGCCCAAAAGCTGCGGCTAGTTTTACCAATTCGATCCGCTTGTTGATATCATTCACAAAAACGAGTAGAAAGGGGCGCCAATTTCTGGGACTTATTTTTCTCTCGCTCAGCCTGAGGAGCGAAAAACGCGCCATTTTCATCCAAATTCCGGCTTTAACGTCCCCCCATTGTTGTTCCAGAGCCCGGCGCCTGAAGTAAAGGTAGCAGGCAAGCTCCAGGCCTATTGCTAATACCAGGGCCAATGGACTGATAAGGTACATGACAAACAGGGCCGCAATGGCGCCAGCCATCGAAACATACCAGGGAACATCAATTTTGGGCCGGTATGATGGTTCAGCAACTAATTTTTCAATAGCGGCTACCAAATTGATCACCACGTAAAGAGTGAGGAAAAGAACCGTTACGAATTTGGCTACGGTATTCAATTCGCCCAATGCGACAGCTGCTAATGCGATTGCTCCGGTCACCCAGGTGGCGATGGTCGGTTGCCCCGTTTTGGATAATTTGGATAGAAATAGCGGTGCCAGACCGTCTTTGGATAGCGATTGTAACACACGTGGACCACTCAGAATACTTCCAATGGCCGAAGAAAAGATCGCTCCCCAGGCTGCCGGATAAATAAATAGTCCTCCGAATAAGGCTATTTTGCTCCAGGTCTGCAACCCTTGATCCGGATCCGCTAATTCTTCCGGCGTTAAGGACCCTGAAATCGCTAATGCAATGGGTATAATCAGATAAATGATCGTGCCCACAATAACAGAAGCAATGGTGCCTCTGGGTATGGACCTTCCCGGGTCTTTCAAGTCGCCGCTCATGGCAATGCCGGCTAAAAAACCGGTTACCCCGGGGAAGAAAACTGCAAAGATCAACCAAAAACCTCCCGGTTCGCTGCGGTAGCTTGGGGTCCATTCGGGAGTTTGCCATTCTCCTAGCAATGCACCGCCTATTAATGATAAAATAGAAAGGGCAACCAGAATTAAAATAGGAATTTGTATCTTTAAGACCAGTTCAGCGCTTTTGCCTGCCATCAAGGTGATGATGATAATGATAAGACCCGTCAGGGCCTGTATCGCATAGCTTGGCATCGGCCCCCATGCTTCCGGCCAAAATAATAGCAAGGCTTCCGCTAGTCCGAAACTATAAAATGTAATGCTGAGCGTACGGCTGATGTAGAATGCCACGCCAATAGCTCCTCCGGTTTCTAAACCAAGGCTGCGGGAAACCAAATAATACACTCCTCCTACGCCCACTTTAATGTTTGTAGCAATTGCGGATGCACTCAATCCCGAGATGAAAGTGATCACATTTGCCATGATGACAATCAGCAGCGTTAGACCAAGACCCAGGTTGCCAACAATCCACCCAAATCTCAGGTACATGATCAATCCTAAAATAGTCAGAATACTGGGCAAAAAAGCTCCCAGGAAGGTCCCAAATTTTTTAGCAGGTTGAAATTCACTGGCTGGCATCGGATCGGGTAATTAGGAATGGGTTATTCGAACTTATTTCTATTTCACTTAAACTTGATGCGAAGTGGTTTGGGTCTTCCCAAACCTACTTCGGTCAGTATATACCATGCTTAAAGATGGTTTGGGCTCCCCAACCACTTCAACGTCGGTATAACAGTAAAAATAACATAAAACGGCAAAGCTTTTTTATTGGACTTTTGGCGCTAGACAATAGACGTCAGATTTTAGACTACAAACTATTGATGATCAATGAATATCAATTTTTCACACCAAATGAATATTTGTTGATTATCAATTAGTTGGAATTTTAAGTCTAGCTTCTAGAGTCTAACGTCAAAAGTCTAATTTTTTAGTCGCATTAGGTTTTAATTTTCAAATTGAATACCTTTCGATACGGTAATTCAAATTTTGTATAAATGCAAGAAAGAGAAACTATATTTGGCTTGCAAGCCACCCAGTTAAAATTTGGCCCGGGAGCTTCGCAGGAATTAGGCTGGGAATTGGAACGGTTGCAAGCACGAAAGATCTTATTGGTTATTGATCCCGTTCACAGGAGTACCGGCGTTTTTGATCATATCGCAAAACAAATCGATTTGGCTAACAGGACTTATATCGTCTTTGATGCTATTGCAATTGAGCCTACCCTTAGCAGCTTTAAGGCGATGGGGGATTTCGCTGTAAGTCATGATTTTGATGCTATTGTTACGGTCGGAGGAGGGTCTACCATCGATACTGCAAAGGTGGCCAACTTGATGAAAGTATGTGGCGGAGAAGTCATGGATTACGTTAATCGGCCTATTGGAAGAGGTAAGAAGCCCGATAGAAAGTTGTTGCCTCTCATTGCTATTCCTACCACGGCCGGTACCGGATCGGAAGCTACTACTGTATCTGTTTTGGATATCCCTGAATTAAAGGTTAAGTCAGGGATATCCCACCAATATTTACGGCCTGATCTGGCTATCGTCGATCCGGAGTTATTGAAGACCGCCCCGGCCGGGGTGATCGCTTCGTCGGGCTTAGATGTGATTTGCCACGCCATCGAAAGTTATATTTCCAGGCCGTTTGATCAAAGGGAAAAACCTAAAACACCCGGTGAACGGCCGCCTTATCAGGGAAGCAATCCCATATCTGATCTGTGGTCTTTAAAAGCCATTGAATTAGGAGGGCAATATTTTCTAAGGGCGGTACACGATCATAATGACCTGGAAGCGAGAGGTTATATGATGTTGGGAGCAACCTTGGCGGGTATCGGGTTTGGGACTGCAGGAGTGCACATTCCTCATGCCTGCTCTTATCCCATTGCCGGATTAAAACACGAGTATCAGGCTGCCGGATATCCTTCCCGGTTCGTTCCTCATGGTTTTTCAGTTATTGTTACTTCCCCGGCTTCTTTTCGATACACTTATGATGCTGCTCCGGAAAAACACATTAAAGCAGCTGAGTTGTTAAAAGGGCAAAAGGTCGAGCAGCCTGGACCGCACAGCTTACCGAATGAGCTGTTAAGGATAATGAAAGGTGCTGGAACACCCTCAGGACTCAAAGAGTTGGGATATGCTGAAACTGACATTCCGCAATTGGTGGAGGGGGCTATTAAACAGCAGCGCTTACTAGTTGGCAGCCCTAAAGCGATAAATGAAGATCGCCTTGCTGAAATTTTCCGGCAATCCATGGAAAATTGGTAGTAATATTTTCAATACCTGATTTGTGGGGTGTTCAGGACTGCAGCAATGTTTCTTAGGCTAACAACGGAAAGGATTGTTGCGGGCTACAATTACCTGTAATAACCCGCAACCATTTTACCATCAAGCTCTATCCCGCCATCTCACTTCCGGTTTAAAAAACAGGATCAACTCCTGTCCTGCGGAAATAGTTGAATTCGGCAAGCCATTCCACACCATTATTTCAGATTGGGTGCATCCATATCGTTCGGCTATGCTGTGAATGGATTGACCTACCTTTACCTGGTGCCACTTTTCGAAAGCGTTTTGCGGTAAGAATGCTGTTTCCTCACTGGCTTTTCTACTATCTCTCAAGTAACGGCTAATAGCCCGTATCGCCCTTTCGGGCAACATGATGTAGTTCCCTCGCTTTGAAGCCGGAACATTTCCGGTTAAATAGCTGGGATTAAGCAGGTGGATCGTTGCCTGATCTAACATAGTGATCTTTTCGATCTGATCAAAGGTAATGCTTTGGAAAATTTTCAGCGCACGCACATCTTTGAATCCGTAATCGGGCTTAACAGGTTGGATACCGTGATTACCGTAATATTTTACAATGTATGCCGCAGCAACAAAACGAGCCACATAATGCCGGGTCTCCGTAGGCAAGTGCATTTTAATCTGGTCATAATTTTTGGAACCGCTCAATGCGATTGCCTTATTGACTTTAACGTTGCCGCAATTATAGGCGGCCAAAACGATTGCCCAGTCACAGTATTCGGTATACAATCTTTCTAAAAGCCTGGTTGCTGCTTCCGTGGAACGGTAAGGATCATAACGTTCATCGATCTTCCGGTTCATTTTAATGCCGTAGAGCCGTGCCGTAGGTCTTATGAATTGCCAAAGTCCTACTGCTCCCGCGTTTGACCTGCTCAATGGCTTTAGGTCAGATTCGATCATGGGGAGGTACTTTAACTCTAAGGGAAGGTGATTAAGCCGTAAGTGATGCTCAAAGATTGGGAAATACAGTTTACTTCTCCCTATTATCTTGGCCGTTTCTATTTTTCCGTAAGTGACATACCTTTTTATGTATTTCATCACTGCCGGATCTGACGATACACTGAATGGGAGGTTTAAAAAAGAAACTCTTTCTTTTACCAGCGTTTCAGTTTTAATGGTCCAACGGGTCGAGTTTTTTTCACGTTCAACATCATTGGGGGTCGTCGTCGCTAATAGGGTATTAACCGCCATCAAAGCGACAAATGTCCATGGGATTTTCATTCCTTTACTAATTGTTCATCAAAGGGATGTATGTGTTGGTCTACCGAGTTTTAGTTTTGAGGACTTTACGGTTTAAATAAAGTACCTCTGTGTGATTTTGGATATTTTTATGTTCATGAAGTGCAAATCTATATTGACCTCCATTAAGAAGCAATATTTTTAATCGAAAATCATTTGGATGACACCAAATCATCTGTTTTTAATGTTCTGCTGATTTTACTTTTAGCCAAATTTTACAATATATAAAAGAGGAAAGTAAAGGTTAGGAGAATATTATTTTGAAAAGGTATGGATAAGCTCAATCAAAGATGGATGAACTTTTATTACATACGTGGATGTTAAAGAAAAGTTAAACTTATTTTAGGTCTGCTAGATTTCTAGGAAAGCCATTCAGCCCGGCATCTTTCACTCTTTGAAAGAGCTTGACTGCTTCATCCCTGGTATCAAAAGCACCGATGACTACTTTATATACCGTTTTCCCTTCGAGTTCATTGATGCTGACAATGACCGGGTGGCCGAACTGGCGTTGCAATTTCTCCGCCTGGATCAAAACATTTCCGTATTCATAGAAGGCTCCGATTTGAACGCCCCAACCTTTGGCGGTCTGTCTTTCTACGCCAAACCGAAATAAGCCCCTTCCCGTGCTGATCGATTCCTGAACTTCTTCCGGAGGAGTCATGCTTTCTTTAAGGCGTAGCGCTTCGGCAACTGCTTTGTCCGCATTGATCCGCCCATACCCGTATTTACGGGAGTGCCCATTGGAATATTCGGACGGATAACCAATTTTGTCTGCCGTTCTTTCAAGAATGCTTCTTACTTCTCGGGCGGTAAGGTCGGGATTGGTGGAAAGGATCAGCGCGCAAACACCGGCAACAAGAGGAGTAGCACTGGAAGTACCTCCAAAATGTTTATAGTGTGAGCCCCGGGATTTTCCGTCGCGCCAAAATTTATAGTTACCATTTTCGCTGGCAATACCATCGTCCCACCAGGCACGTGCAGCAATAACCGGCCAATCACCATTGGAAGGAGCCGTAACATTAACTTCACCGCCGCGATTAGAATAAGATGCATGGACATCCTGGCTGGTACAGGCTGCTACCGCAATGACATCCGGATGTGCGGCGTAAAAATTGATATAGTCAAAGTCTTCATTGCCTACGGCATAAAGAATAATACAGCCTTTGCCATTACGTCCCTCCTTAGCCGCTCTGGCGATAGCTTTTTCCTTGATGGGGCCAAGAGAAAACTGTGAGTCGGTAGTTCCCCAACTACAGCTAATAATGTCAGCACCGTTCAATAAACAATAGTCGAACATTTGTTCGGTTATTCTATTGCTGAAGGAAGTACCGCTAACAGGCATGAACTTTGCGTTTGGAGCTGCTCCGACAATACCCTTTCCATTTGATTTTGCCAGTGCAACGCT
Organism: uncultured Saprospiraceae bacterium; assembly: GCA_964533785.1. Lineage (GTDB taxonomy): Bacteria > Bacteroidota > Bacteroidia > Chitinophagales > Saprospiraceae > JANQRV01. The sequence goes on from CAZHNG010000080.1 coordinate 13,417, forward strand.
TGCACAGGGTGTGCCATGGGTAAACCGGGTATCGCCTTGCATAACGTTACTTGATTGATTCCAAAGATCAAAAGGCTTGTATATTTTATCTTTAAGGTCCGGATGAGATAGGTCGAATCCATTATCAATGACCGCAATAACAATATCCGAGGAACCCATATTGCCAAGCCGGTTCCAGGCATCCACTATTCTGGCATCTGCTCCCAATTTTAACCGGTAATTGACATCTGCAACGTAACCAAGATTCTTAAAGTACCATTGGTGTTCCAGAAGATTGTCTTTTGGAACAGTAAAATAGGTGTCGACAAGCGTATCGATATCTGGTTCGGCAATTTTTACAAAAGAAGTATCCTGTAGGGCCTGGGCCGTTTTAAAAGGGTTGGGCGATTGAGGTGTTACCCTAACAATAACGTAATTATCCTCCCTTCTTTCGATGATCTCAAGACTGTATTCCTCTAATACCATTTTTTGCTCCTCAAGACTAACTCCTTCTTCGAAAGTAACGTATATCTCACCCGTTGCGACAACAGGTTTATCACTTCCTTCCGCAAAATAAATGTGGGTACCAACTTCAACTTCATCTCTTTCGCGGACCTCATCCAGTTTTTTGTCAATGTTTTTTTCACCGTCTACCAACTCTACAACCTGAAATCCTCCCAAGTTTTTCAGCACCTCTTTATCTACGAATTCTTCTTCCTTACTTGAACGGGAAGTAACAGTTTTCAATCCTACCAGGCGTTTGCTTTTCTTTAGGGTTAATTCACCTTTGCCGCTCTTAATAGTCAGTTTTTTGCCCATGTGTGGTTGCGGTTGATTTAATAGTTTTGATTGTGAGATTATGGGGATTTTAGCTTATACAGCTATCAATCTTTTCTTTGGGCAGTTAATATATGAATTTTAAATTACAAAGGCCAGATGAAACCATCTGACCTTTATTAAAAATTTATTTTATCTTACTTAATCCGTACGATTGTACAGGCGAAAATGCTTTAAGCTCTTTCTTTGTGCTGAGCTTTGTACATGCGCTGCAACTTCTTTCTTGCGAAAAAGATACGGCTTTTGATCGTACCAAGCGGAGCACCTAGTTCATCTGCAATCTCGTCGTATTTATAACCTTGATAAGCCATGATAAATGGCTGGCGAAAATCGTCGGGAAGTGAATTGATCATACTCATCAATTCATTGTAGGCGATATTAGTTTCTCCGTCATTGTTTACGGTTTTATCGCCGGAATTTAAGTAGTAGTTATTAGGCGTTTGATCGATGATCATGTTGCGCCGCATTTTCTTACGATAATTGTTGATGAAAATGTTACGCATAATAGTTACCGCCCAAGCCTTAAAATTAGTACCTGGATTATATTTGTCAGCATTAGTGATAATTCTTACAGTAGTATCTTGGTACAAATCTTCGGCATCTACGTTGTTCCCCGTTAGCTTTAATGAAAAAGCGCGGAGAGATGAACTTACCAACTCTAATTGATCGGTAATTTGATTTTGAAGTGTATAAACCATAGCCGGTGATTTACTTTTTTTGTAATTAATTTTTACAAAAATACACATGATTGGCCTCAAATGCAAAAAAAATTAGCGGTAGGTACATGCTTTTTTCGATAAGGGTCCTAATATTGACATTTTATTGACTATTCCTGAAAAACGTTGTTAAAATATTTAACACCGCTCAACCATATTGTCCGTAATCTTGTATTCTGTACGACGATATTTATCGACAAAATTGAACTACGAGTATAAAACTGGGTTATTTATTTTTACAAAAGCAGGTGCAAAATGGACGTTATAAAGAATGATACTATCTATCTGCAAAATAACATTCGCTTTTTACGTAAGCGGATGAGTCTTAGTCAGGAAGAGTTAGCCAATAGGTTGGGGTTAAACCGTGGTAATATTGCATCTTACGAAAATGGTTCAGCTGAACCAAAGATTTGCAATCTTCTCAAAATGGCTGGCCTTTTTGAAGTTTCCATACTTGACCTAACCCAATCTGATCTCAGCGAAGAAGAGAATTACCTTCTGGCGACTGCTGCGCACCAAGGCACCTCTGATATGAAAAAGAAAACCATTGAATCTTTTGAGGCACAGGTTTTTGAAATGGAACAGATCCTTTCCAGTATTTTTACCTGCCAAGAATACAAGAACAGTTCCATCGAGAATATGTCTGAAGATTTAAGGTATACCCTGTTTAACTTCCAGCAAATGTACGAAGTCACTTCTAAATTGCTCGATGCACACAAAGAACTGATTAACCTAACCCGCTGTAGATGTAAGTGATCCAATCATAACCGAGCATTCCATATTTCTTTCCCCATTATTGAATTTTCTTCATCGTTAAATTCGTTTATATTAGAGCAAGAATAACTTTAGTGAATGGAGGAAATTTTAAGGTACTTTCCAAATCTAAATGAAAAGCAGCAAACGCAACTGGATGCTTTAGAGTCCCTGTATCAAAACTGGAATGACAAGATCAATTTAATTTCAAGGAAAGACATTCAAAACTTTTATCCGCACCACGTTTTACATGCTTTGAGTCTTTGCCGTTTTTTTGAGATAAGACCAAAAGCAGAAATATTGGATCTTGGAACGGGAGGTGGGTTCCCGGGTATTCCCATGGCGATTGCGACACCCGAAGCGAGATTCACACTTATTGACGGAAAGAAGAAAAAAATTATGGTGGTCAATGATGTAATTGAGCAGATTGAATTGAGTAATGCTAAAGGCATGGCGATCCGTGCGGAAGAATTACGGCAAAAATTTGATTTTGTAGTTTGTCGTGCCGTAGCTTCCATCGATAAGCTATTTTTTTGGAGCCGTAGGTTACTGAAGCATAAACAAATGCATGCACTACCCAATGGGTTGATCTGCCTTAAAGGAGGGGCCAACATCAAGGAAGAACTCAAACTATTGCCTAAAAGTACCTACAGTGAAGTTTTTCCTTTGAAAGAATGGTATGATATACCTTATTTTGAAGAGAAATATATTGTTTACGTGCAGGGGTGATTTGGGATATTTGACGTTACAGGCTGGCCAAAAAGCCTCAATTTGCTAGATTTTCAAAATCTAGCAAATCTTAATAGATTGAAAATCAACGAAGTAAAATCTACTATCCGCCTGAGGCGGATTAGCAGATTGGATCATTTCTGGCCAGCTTGGCTAGACGCTAGAAACCGATGGTAATAGACAGTACAGTACATTTTATTAAAAATACAAAACAAAAAGAAATGTCATTTGAAATTGTAGGAAAGCTTCACAAAAAATTTGATACGGAAAATAAAACGGCCACTTTCCAGGCTCGTGAATTCGTTATTGAAATTGGGAGTGGTAATTACCCGCAAATGATAAAATTCCAGCTTACACAGGATCGTTGCGGATTGATCGACCCTTTCGAAGAGGGAAAAGATATTAAAGTATTTTTTGACCTTAGGGGCCGGGAATGGAACGGTAAATATTTTACCAATTTAAATGCCTGGCGGCTTGAAGCATCTGAAGAAGCAGGTGCCGTACCCGTGCAACAAAGTAATCCGGATATGTCTTCCGATTCTTCATTTCCGACTGCGGACGATGAACCGGCTACATCACCTGAATTTGATGACGATCTGCCTTTTTGAGGGGGAGATGCCAGAAGCCAGCTCTTGATCATTCCAGATACTGCTAGGTGATACGCGTCTAGTGTGATAAGGATTAGAAAATTTCAGTATTATTCAATGGAAGGGTGTCTGAGCAAGGCGACAGTACAAGTATTAAAACCACCATGCATTCCATGTTCTCTATTTTTCAAATACAATTCTTCTTATTTGTCTTCCTTCCTGTGTTCATGTCTGCACAAGGAATCACGGGTATTGGTACCCGCTGGGCGGACGAATTTCGCGAGTGGGTGATCTTGTCCGAAGAAGAGGAGATTGGTGATTTACGGATGCGGTGGCAAAACCCCAACGATTGGAGCCAATGGGATTATCGCATCGGCGAAGTTACCGGTACCATTGAGCAAAAATGGAAGGATAATCCAAATGAATGGGAGGTACGTGGAGAAAACGAGATCGCCACGGCCAGAACTTTGGTGAGGGGGGATTTTCGTGAGTGGCGCATCACCAATAATCAAAACCAGTTGACCATTCGAACGCGCTACGGTAATATCGCCGACGAATGGGAACTTAGAAGTACCTCACATGGCAATTTCGAAATGCTCACCGTCTGGGAAGGAGATCCACGGGAATGGGTGATCATCGATGAACTCGATGCTGAGATACCACTAACCATGCGGATGGCATTGATTTTTGTGGTGATCTATAATAGTTCTCCCAAATTTTAGGTGGGAATGGTAACGAATGCACGCACAAGCAGGCGAAGATGTCTGAAGTATGGCGTTTAATAGCTATAGTCTACTTAGTTTTTTCTTAATTTTCAATCTATGTCTTATCAAAACGAATTAAATACCAGCAAACGGATACTAATGGGGCCGGGCCCGAGTGATGCCCATCCCCGTGTTTTAAGAGCGATGGCAACTCCGCTGATCGGCCACCTGGATCCCGAATTTGTGGAAATCATGGATGAAGTAAAAGTCATGGTACAGCAAACGTTTCAGACGGAGAATTACCTGACTTTTGTAGTCTCTGCTCCGGGTAGTGCAGGTATGGAAACCTGTCTGGTAAACTTATTGGAACCGGGAGATGAAGCTTTGATCTGCATTCACGGCGTTTTTGGTGGCCGGATGGCCGATATCGTTGAGCGCTGTGGCGCCAAAGCCATCAAAGTAGAAGCCCCCTGGGGTAAGCCCATCGATCCCCAGCAAGTAAAGGCGGCATTAGAGAACTGCAATCCTAAACTCGTGGCCATTGTCCATGCCGAAACTTCCACGGGGGTACTGCAGCCCCTCGAAGAAATTGGAAAAATGACCAAAGATGCCGGAGCACTATTTGTCGTCGATGCCGTCACTTCCTACTGCGGCGTCCCCGTTAAAGTGGATGAATGGGGTATCGATGCCATTTACTCCGGCACGCAGAAATGTCTGAGCGCACCGCCCGGTCTATCACCCGTTTCATTTAGCGATAAAGCTATCAAAGCATTGGAAAACCGTAAAACCAAGGTGCAAAGCTGGTTTCTGGATCTGTCACTGGTAAAGAATTACTGGGGAGGAGCTAAAAGAGCCTATCACCATACGGCACCGGTCTCTGCCATTTTTGCCCTGCGGGAAGCCTACCGCATTGTTTTGGAAGAGGGCTTGGAAAATCGCTTCGCCCGGCATTACCGCAACCATGAATTGTTGAAACAAGAACTGGAAGCAGTGGGCTTTGAGTTTTTAGTGGCACCTGCTTTCCGTTTACCCATGCTGAACGCCGTCAAAGTCCCGGCAGGGATTGACGAAGCTACCGTACGCCGCAGGTTATTGAACGAATATAACATTGAAATTGGCGGTGGTCTCGGTGCTTTTGCCGGCAAGATTTGGCGGATTGGTCTGATGGGGGAAAGCTCGACGCCCAATCACGTGAATATGATGGTATCAGCACTGAAGACGATCATGCAATAAGGCCTAAAGAATGCGGTGATCACCATTCAAATGAAATTATTATGGCAATAAATAACAACCTTCTTCTGCGGGACTTACAACTGCACGTAAAAGGTGATTTGCTAATCGACCAGGCAAGTCTGGGTATATACGCTACCGATGCAAGTATTTACCAAATACAGCCTATTGCGGTGGTTTTGCCCAAAGACGAAACTGATGTGCTCAATACCGTTAAGATCGCTAATGATCATAAGGTCAGCATTCTGCCGAGAGGCGGGGGTACGAGTTTAGCCGGACAAACCGTAGGGCATTCGGTGATTTTGGATTTTTCAAAGCATATGAATGAAGTGCTGGAGTTCAATGAGACAGAGCGTTGGGTGAGGGTACAGCCGGGAATGGTACGAGATGAACTAAATGCTTTTTTACAACCTTACGGCTTAATCTTCGCACCCGATCCGGCTACTTCCAGCCGCGCGAATATCGGGGGTATGATCGGCAACAATTCTTCGGGGACCAAAAGCATTTTATATGGCAAAACGGTTGATCATATCATGGAATTGAAGGTGGTGCTGGCGGATGGGACAATATTACAACTGAATGAACTGGATAAACAAGAATACGAACAGAAAAAGCAGTTGCAGAACCGGGAAGGAGCTATTTACAGGAAGTTTGAGGAAATTATTCACACTAATGAAACGGAGATCCATGCCCGTTTCCCAAAGGTAATGCGGCGGGTACAAGGTTATAACCTGGATGAATTTGCCGGAAAAGATCACTGGAATTTGTCAAAGATCATTTGCGGTAGCGAAGGTACTCTGGCCACTATCCTGGAAGCTAAACTTAATCTTGAGGCCTTACCCAAGTACCGGTCCGTATGCGTGGTACACTTTTCGGAAGTGTTGGACGCTATCAGAGCAGTAAATGTGATGCTGCCTTTCCAGCCATCCGCTATTGAAATTTTGGATCATACGGTCGTAGCCTTAAGCCGTAAAAATCTGACTACCCGCCGGCACGCACAATTTATCGAAGGCCATCCGGCCGCCATCCAGATCGTAGACTTTTATGGAGATACAAGGGAGGAAGTCATGGATCGCCCAAGACAGATGATCGCCAGACTTAAAGCAACAGGGCTGGGTTATGCTTATCCCTTGTTTCCGGAAGGTAAAGATTACGACGATGTTTGGACCATCCGCAAGAAAGGGTTGGGGCTCATGCTAGGACTTAAAGGAGAGAAAAAACCGCTGGCTTTTATTGAAGATGCCGGCATCCCCACGGAGGTATTGCCGGAATATATCGATAAAGTTTTGAAAATCTGCCAAAAACACGATACCCAGGCGGCTATGTATGCGCATGCCAGCGTAGGAGTGATCCACGTGAGGCCGATCCTGGATCTGCGGCAAGCGGAGGACATCGAGCGCTTTAAAAATATTGCGGAAGAAACCTTCCAACTCGTCAAAGCATACGGCGGATCCTGGAGTGGGGAACACGGTGACGGATTGGTAAGGAGTTTTTTTCTCGACCAGTACTTCGGTGATCAGATCTATAGCGCATTAAAAGAGGTCAAGCGTTTATTCGATCCGGATAACCTGATGAATCCTGGAAAGATCGTCGATGCCCCGCCGATCGATCAACATCTACGTTACGGAACCAGTTATAGCGAAAAAGCCATCAAGACTTTATTCCATTACCGGGAGGATGGCAGTTTCAGCAATGCCGTCCACATGTGTACGGGCGTAGGAGAATGCCGCAAAATGTCAGGTGGTACCATGTGCCCGAGTTTCCGGGCTACGCGGGATGAAGAGCATTCTACCCGGGGACGGGCTAATGCGCTACGGCTGGCCATGTCGGGACAATTGGATGAAAACGGGCTCACCAGTCCCCGGTTGAAGGAAGTCTTGGATCTTTGTCTTTCCTGTAAAGCTTGCAAGTCTGAATGCCCCAGTAATGTAGATATGGCGAAACTGAAAAGTGAAGTCTACCAAAAACACTACGATAAGAACGGGATACCTGTACGTGATGCTTTGGTACGCGATTCAGCCAGTACTGCCGGCAAACTGGCGGGTTCCTGGCATGCTCTTTTCATCAACGACCTGTTGAAAGCCCTACCTGTACGGTGGCTTATTGAAAAATTGGCAGGAATAGACCGGCGCAGAATTTTGCCATTTTATGCTTCGGAGACCTTTGTACAGTGGTACGAAAATCATTACCAGCCCCGAGAAGTGACCAAGGGTAAAGTGGTACTTTTTGCAGATACTTACCTGAATTACCACGAGCCTTCTATTGGCATTAAGGCTACTCAACTATTGTCGGCAGCTGGTTATGAAGTAGTTGTTGCCGATGTAGGTTGTTGCCAGCGACCAAAAATTTCCCACGGTTTTTTGAAAGATGCTAAATATGCCGGTGTGGTCGTTGCCCGTGAATTGGATAAATATTTACAAGAAGGTTTGCCGGTATTAGTGTGTGAACCTAGTTGTGCTTCCGCATTGACGGATGACCTTCCTGATTTGCTTGATGACGAAGGTCTGGCTCAACGTTTAGCAAAAGGTATCCAACCCATTGAAGTTTTTATGGCAGAACAGATCAAAACCGGCAAAATTGATATCCGACTTGCGGCCAAAACGTCTAATATTGCCATCCACGGTCATTGTCATCAGAAAGCATTGACGGGAACCAATCCTCTGCACTACATTTTCAACCAGGTGCAAGGGGTGGAAGTTACGGAGTTACCTACGGGTTGTTGTGGTATGGCCGGGTCTTTCGGCTACGAAAAAGAGCATTATGATATTTCGAAGAAAATTGCCGGTCAGGCGTTACTGCCGGCTATCCATAAAATGGATAAGGATACACTCCTGGTAGCTAACGGCTTCAGTTGCCGCCACCAGGTAAGGGACTTCGGTAAGCGAAAAGCGGTACATTGGGTAGAGGCATTGAGGATTAGTTAAGTGAGGCTGGAGGTTCATAAAACATTATAAATCTCAACAAAATACTTTTTAAAATATTAAACTTGTTCGGCGGGATCATCAAACGGCTACAAGCGGCAAATTTTATACTGCACTTTGTTAAATCCCGCAGGATTGCGGGACGCTGATGCTTTGGCATCACCTACGTTTTTT
>CAZHNG010000081.1:0-22046 GCA_964533785.1 uncultured Saprospiraceae bacterium
GGGAGTGGCGCTATTTCAAACCAATAAAGGATACGGTTTCATTGAAAGTATTGTTTACGCGCTGGGAGCGGGTGCAGGCTTTACGCTCGCCTTAGTGCTGATAGCCGGATTACGGGAACAGCTCGATTTTGCTGAAGTCCCCAACGTAGTGAAAGGAACAGCCCTCACTTTATTGATCGCGGGTATATTGTCTCTGACATTTATGGGGTTTGCGGGGCTGGGCAGTCAGTAATGGTTAAGATGCCGGATCCTGACTATGACAGGATTTGACCAGATACCTGATGATGACCAGATCCAATATAGGTTTAGAGGAATGGAAAGTTGTCCCTTGGGTTAAATTGGAAAACTAGATACAGAAATATGGCTTCATTATTCATAGCAATTGTAGGGATCGTTTTGCTCATGGTTTTATGGGCAGGGGTTCAGCAATTATGGAGAAAAACGTTTATAAAATATCTGTCTGATGAGGACGTACTGGCCGGGAGAACAAGTTGCGGCAATTGTGGCTGTGCCAAACTATGTGATCGCACTGAGGTCGGAGTTTAGGCGTGTAACAATTTTGAACTTGTTTGGAAAGAATAAAGTAATCATGAAAATTTAGAGCACTTCGATTATAAAAAAAATTGTGCTTGCCGCTAAATCTAGCGTCTAGCGTATAATGTCTAGCATTTTAAACAAAAAAATATGGCATATTTAGCAGATTTAAACACTGAAGATCAATACCAGGCGGTTGTCAGAGCAACCAATAGATTAACGCCGGAAGAAACGGAGGAAGTAAGAGAAATATTACTGGAAGTACAACAACCGAACTTTCAGTGTGAGGTTGACCAAAGTTTCGGGGTGCTGGTGAACGTTTCGGATGATTTTGGCAGCCGCCAGCATCACCGTTTGTATAGTGTAGCTGACCTTCCTTCGCGCCAAGGAGAAAAGCCGTTGATCACCATGCTGGTCAAGCGCTGTTCTTATGTGGATGATTTCAGCGGGGAGTTGTACCACGGTGTGGCGTCTAATTACCTTTGTGACAGAAGGATTGGTGATCAGATAACCATTACCGGACCACATCATTTGCCATTCGTTGTGCCGGAAGACAAAAATTCTAATTTGATCCTGATCGGTATGGGCACCGGTATTGCGCCGTTTCGCGCTTTCATCAAACATATCTATAAGAACGTCAATGATTGGAAAGGAAAGATCCGGTTGTTCTACGGCGCACGCAGTGGTCTTGAACTGCTTTATTTGAACGATAAAGATGGTGATTTGACCAATTATTATGATCAGGAAACCTTCGAGGCTTTTCACGCTTTGAGCCCGCGGCCTGCTTTTGCCGACCCCATTGCATTAGATACCGCTATTGAAGCCAGGGCAGCTGAGATTGTTGATCTGTTATCGTTCACCAATACCTATATTTTCGTAGCGGGATATGAGAAGATCAACGATATGCTGAATAAGGCGTTTGCCAATATTTTGGGATCAAAAGAAAAGTGGGAAACCCGAAAAGCTGAACTGGTGGCTGGGAAGAAGTGGGCGGAGATTATTTATTGAGATGGAGTTTCGAGACTTCGTCTCTCAAATTTGAATGGAAGCCCGCCTACACTTTGCCAGTTATGGCCGGCCACGTGGGGCCCGTAGGACATGTATAGAGAACATAGAGTTCATGGAGTTTTTGGGGCTATACTTTTTTGCGAAGGTTATGATGTTAATTGAATTGAGTTTTTTTGCTTCGCAAACTACGAGCACATGGAAGCTTTTTTAATGGAGAATCTTATTTTTTAACACTTATTCACATAACCACATAACTACATAACCGATCTAAATGACCATTTTCATTGCAGTTGCCACGCTGGGTAGTTTGACCTTTCTTTTAGCTATGATGCTCATTATAGCCAACCGGAAGTTGTATGTCTTCGAGGATCCTCGGATTGATGAGGTGGAGGAGATGTTGCCCCATGCCAATTGTGGTGCTTGCGGGTATCCAGGTTGCCGTCCTTTTGCCGAAGCGTTAGTGGCGGGGGAGGCTTTGCCTGGTAAATGTACGGTCAGCACGGAAGAGGGGCGGCAGACTATTGCTCACTACCTGGGCGTTTCCGTTGGCGGCGGAGAAAAATTAGTAGCCCGCCTTGCTTGTGCGGGTGGGACGAATGTCGCCCGCAATCGTGCCAATTACCATGGTATAGATACCTGCCGGGCGGCGGCTTTGGTCTCTGGCGGCGGGAAAGGCTGCTTTTGGGGCTGCCTCGGACACGGTGATTGTGATATAGCCTGTGATTTTGATGCTATTACAATGGATGAACATTCTTTGCCCGTTGTCGATGTGGATAAATGCACGGCTTGTGGAGATTGTGTAGAGGTTTGCCCTAAAGATCTGTTTTCATTACAACCTGTAAATAACCGCCTCTGGGTAGCCTGCAAAAACCTGGAAGCAGGTGATGAGATCCTTGAAGAATGCCAGGTTGCCTGTACGGCCTGCGGCAAATGCGCCATGGATGCTCCGGACGATTTGATCACGATGGTCCATAATTTGCCTGTCGTCGATTATTCAAAAAATCATGATACTCAAGAACCTATTCAAAGATGCCCCACCGGTGCCATCGTATGGTTGGATGATGAATTTGGGCCGGTAAAGGGCAGAGAAAGTAAGAAAATTATCCGGAAGGGAGACCGGCCGGCGGGGGCTTCCTAGTAAAGCTCCTTGACTGACAGACTTGTCTAGTATTTTATAGAACAACCTTCCATTTTATCGTTTTGTCAAAATTCAATTATAAAAAATTGAATATGATTAAAAAAAGTAATACATTTGCTTCATCATCCCATTTACATATTCTACCCAATGGATATGGTCAATAAAAACTCGCTTCAGTTAAAATGCAGTTTTGCTAATTGTTAATCCCTTCATAGAATGGATTAACCTTTCATGTCTGCTCTCCCCCCTCGTTGTCAGACACTGATTTCGTGTTGTCCTATTTTTCAAAAATGTGAGAAACTCGACCCAGTTTTCATTATTTTAGAATCGTTTAATAGTCATATTCTCAAAAACTGTTTTATGGACATTAGAAAAATTTCATTTTTCGAAAGGGTACCCCCTATGGTACTCTTTGATGGGAGATCAATTCACCTACCAGGTTTTACAGGAATTTATAAAGCTCCAGCAAATCGCATTTGCGAAGATCCAGTATTTTCTTCAAGTTTCGAGCACAATTGGAATCCTGTATCCTCATCCAAAAATTTTCAACGAAATTTTATTGGTAATACTTTTAAAATCAGCCTTCACGCAACGGGTCATAGTTGCCATTTACCCAAAGGAGAAGCAATGATGAGTTGATTACTACTGCGAAATATGTTAGTAGTGAAAGATGAATGCGCTGTCTATTCAGTGTGTTTGGTGTGATCTTATATTAGAAGGATTACTTCTGCTCTGTATCATAAGTTTTCAAATAATTAATAGCAACTAAATATCGAAAAGTCAGGACCATATGAAAAAAATACATTTTTTCTTACGCTGTCTATTTTTTGTTCCCTTTATGCTGTCGTGTTTCGTTGTACAGGCGCAATTGTACAATGATTACTACGGCAATGGTAATTCTACGGGAGTAAAAGTAAAATCAAGTGACGATGGGGCAGCAAGTAAGCCCGGCGAGACCTTGACCGGGACGGAGTTGAAGCCGGACTTGGCAGGTTCTTCGAGGTTTTTATCCCAGGCCACTTTGGGCCATAATTTTGATGATATTAAATATGTTAATCAAGTCGGTATCAAAGCCTGGATTGAAGAGCAAATAGCCATGGATTACATTCCGTTTTCCGAGGCCTATAGCACCAACCAACAGTTCGCAGAGGATGTCCTCCGGGACGATTACAATGATGGAGAACTCAATAAGTTTACATTTTATACTAAGGTGTTCACCGAGCAGGATAAACTGCGGCAAAAAATGGCCAACGCTCTATTGCAAATCCTCGTCATTTCGCTGCAGGTACCGCAAATTGAAGAGCACGGCTACGAAGCTTCTACGTATTACAATATCTTGTACGAAGAGGCTTTCGGAAACTATCGGGATATTCTTGAAAAGGTTACGCTTCATCCCATGATGGGTATTTATTTAAGTCATTTTAGGAATGCACAGGCGAATTATTCCAAAAACACTTTTCCCGATGAAAATTATGCCCGGGAAATTATGCAATTATTTTCCATTGGTCTGGTGCAGTTGAATTTAGACGGGACACCTAAATTAGATGATGAGGGTAGAGAAATTCCGACTTATGACAATGATGCTATCCGGGAGATGGCAAAAGTATTTACCGGACTTGCAGGGGCGGAAATGGAAAATGGATCACCTTCCGAGTTCAGGGATGGAGCGGATGAGGTGAATCTGGCAACTCCTATGAGGTTATTCCCCGTCGAGCACGATGTTACTGAAAAAAGCATTATCAATGATATTGTTTTACCCGCGGGTAGATCCGGGATGTCTGATCTAGAGGAAACCTTGGACATCCTGTTTAATCATCCTAATATGGGGCCATTTTTAAGTATCCGCTTGATCCAGCAATTTGTCAAGTCTAACCCTTCCCCAGATTACGTTGAACGAGTCGCAACAGTATTTAACGATAATGGAAATGGGGTGCGAGGTGATATGGGGGCTGTATTGAAAGCCATTTTAATGGATCCGGAAGCAAGAAATTGTGAGTGGATCGATCATCCCGGCAGTGGTAAATTGCTGCAACCTTTGGAGCGATTCACCAAATTATTTGCTGCCTTTAATCTGCGGACGCGGACACGCAGATATTTCATAAGAGATGGAGAATATTTTGGAAAGTTAGGCCAGTCGTTTTTTAATGCTCCCAGCGTTTTCAATTTCTACACGCCGTTTTTTGCAGAAGAGAAGGTCGTTAAACCAGCGGGCTTGGTTTCGCCAGAGTTTGAAATATTTAATTCGGTCACATCGATAGAATACTTCAATCAAGCTGAGGAAAGAATAAAGGAAGTTCCATTTGAGAATAAGACCCGAAGAAACAATGACGGTAATCTGGTTACCAATAACAATGATAAACCTTCTTTCAATTTTAGAGACGAGATCAAAATATTAGAAGAGGAGGGGTTGTCTGCTTTGTTGAATCACTTAAATATCCTGTTGTGCAGAGGCCAGTTAACCATTCAGGCCAATTCAGTTATTCAAAACACCTTACTGCAATACCAGGCCAATATAGCTGATTACACTTCAGAAGATTTGATCAAAGACGCCATTTATTTCATGGTGGTTTCACCGGATTTTATCATTCAAAATTAAAACAAGCCATGTCACATAAACACTATAACAGAAGAAACTTTCTAGGCATACTTGGAGGCGGCTGTGCCTCTATGGGTGTAACCACGTTACTAAATGGAATAACGAATATGGGTTTGGTTAGTGCTGCTGCGGCTGCTAATACCAATCCGGTTTCCAACCCACCTAATGGGTACCGCGCTTTGGTGTGTATCCTTTTAGGTGGCGGTAATGACAGCTATAATATGCTGATCCCAAGGGGGCAATCCGAGTACCAGGATTATGCAGACATTCGGGTATCCATGGCCATCAGAAGAAATCAGTTATTACCGATTAACCCAAGTACACCGGATGGTAAGTCTTACGGATTACATCCGGACCTTCCTTATGTACAACAATTGTTTGAAGGGGGAGATGCTGCATTTGTGGCAAACGTAGGAGCTTTAGTAGAACCGACGACTGTGATCAAGTATAGAAATAGGTTGGTTGAAAGACCTCGGGCATTGTTTTCACATTCCGATCAGGTAAAACACTGGATGACCTCGGTTCCTCAGGATAAAGGAAGTTTGGGATGGGCAGGTAGAATGGCAGATATGTTATACACTAATAACAATAATCAAAATATCTCCATGAACCTTTCTTTAAGCGGTCATAATCTGCTTCAACAGGGAAGGAGAGTTATTCCACTTTCATTAGATACCTCCGGGAATGGGGCGGTATTGTTGAATGGGACGGGTAACAACGGGTTTTACGAATCTTTAAAACGGCAAACCCTGGATAATTTATTGGATGCTACCTACCAAAACCTATTGAAGCAGGCCTATTCCAATACCGTTATGGGGGCTTTTGGCAGTTCGATAGAATTGAACAATGCCATTGCCAGCGGCAGTTCGTTCAATACTCCCTTCATTCGGAATAACCGTTTAACCCGTCAGTTGAATGTGGTTGCTAAAACGATTGCAGCGAGGGACGTGCTGAAGGTCAATTACCAAACCTTCTTTGTCAGCATTGGTGGATTCGACACCCACGATGGCGGCATTGCAAGCCACTCGGCCCGTATGGCAGATTTAAATGATGCCATCAACTTTTTCTACGAAGCGCTCAAAGAGTTAGGGATGGAAAATAGCGTAACCACCTTCACGATTTCCGACTTTGCCAGGAAGCTGGTTTCCAATGGTAACGGAACCGACCATGCCTGGGGCGGTAATGCAATGGTTTTCGGAGGAGCAGTGAATGGCGGAGATATTTACGGTCAATATCCGGACTTATATTCCGGTAACTCTCAGGATTTGGGAGGTTCTCAATTGGTGCCTACGACTTCTACGGATGAATATTTTGCCGAATTAGCCTTGTGGTTTGGAGCTTCAGCCTCTGATCTTGATCAAATTTTACCCAACATCAGAAATTTCTGGACGCCTTCCTCTACTGGTCGTCCCTTGGGTTTCATGAGTTAAATTACCAAAAACAATTAGAACAATGTTCATCAATTATATCAAATTATTCCCAATATTTTTTCTACTGGCCTTACTATCAGAAGTACAGGGCCAGGTTTGCACGGATCAGGATGGAGGCAACAACTGGAACAACAGTTGGACGTCGTGTAAAAAATCCGCTAATCCTAACTCAGATAGACCCAGATCCCACTGGTTGTTATATGAATTTGACGAACCGCAAAGTATTGATCTGAGTCATATTTGGAATGCGAATCGCAAAGGTGAGAGTAATCTGGGGATCAAAGAAGCCATCATTGATTATTCCATTGATGGAAAAAAGTGGACGAATCTGGGCACTTTTTCCTTTCCGAAAGGTAACGAGAAAAATAATTATAAGGGCTTTGATGGCCCGGATTTTGGTGGTGCTTTTGTTTCAAAGGTTCTGATAACCGTAAGCGATACTTATGGTGATGGCGAATGTGCATCTTTGGCCGAAGTCCAATTCAACATTAATCCGGAAGCCTGCTACGGCGAAGTAGATGCTTGTGGTGTTTGCAATGGAGAAGGGCCGAATACCTGGTATATTGATCAGGATGGGGACGGGTTAGGAAGTCCGGAGACGATTATTGAAAGCTGCGAACAACCAGAAGGTTATGTCAGTAATGCAAATGATGATTGCGATACTGGTATAGTAGGTTGGGCAACGGTCGGGCCTATTTTTCAGGAAAATGGTTGTACGGGTTGTCATGGCAATGGTGCTGCTGGCGGTCTGAACCTGACCACTTATAGTGCCACCGTACAAGGAGGGCACAAATGCGGTCCCGGCATTTTAACGGGTACCACTTTAATAGATATTATTACGACCGATGATTACGCTGGATGTGGTGATCCCTTTATTGGTCCTTCTATGAATACCAGGGTTGGCGGTCAGATTGACGAAGAAGAGCTGGCATTGATCAAAAAGTGGGTGGAAGATGGAGCGCCTGAAGATTGTAGCTGTCCTGCCGGTTCTCCCGATTCTGATAATGATGGGGTTTGTGATGCTGTTGATAGTTGTCCTAATATTGACAACACGCTCATCGGTACGGCTTGCGACGATGGTTCTGATTGTACGACCAATGATATATGGACAGAAGATTGTAACTGTGCCGGTACCTTAATAGATCGTGATAATGATGGCGTATGTGATACTGAAGATGCGGCTCCTGACAACCCTTGTACGGCGGATGGCCTGGTGGATGGTATCGAGCCCGCAAATTGGGTGCCGCACCCTGACAATGATTGTGACTTGGATGAAATATCTGTTGCTAGCGGCGACCTGAACGATTTTTCTGCATGCATCGATAAAGAAGGTACGCTTTCTACGCCCGAATGCAATTGCGGAGAAAACTTAGTAGACGCCGGAGGTGAGGTAATTGATTTTATGGGGATGAGCCTTAACGAAGCCAAAGCAGCCGGCGGTCGGCCCGACGGGCTTTTTACTGAAAATATTACTCATAACCAAGACACCCTTTACTTGCAATTTCCCTTTATGGAGGAGGGAGAGCAAATCTGCCTGACGCTAGGGTTCAGCTCCGGCAACGGTACGGCACGGTTATTCTTAAATAACCGGTTGATGACATTTACCGGAGAAAGAGATTTAAATAATTATCAACCGCAACAGTTTTGTTTTGAAACCTTTAATTCCGGTTTACAAACGTTGATCATTACTGAAGATGGATCCGGGGATTTAAGAGTAGATGGTACTACTTATTCTACTTGTCCCTGCGATCAATCAGGGAATAATGGAGATGTCACTGAGTTAGCCTGCCAGGTCAATTACCCGGATATTGGTTGGCGACAATTGGATAACTGTATCTTGGAAGTATGCGAAGGACAGCAGTTAGCGCTGGGAACCGACCGTTACGAAAGTATTATTTATCAATGGAGAGGGCCTAATGGTCTTAACACGGAGAGCGCTACCCTAAGTTTTGATGCTGTTAAACCTTTAGATTCAGGGCTTTATTGGCTCTATTACCGGAATACCAGTGGTTGCGACCTCATTAAGACGATCGAATTACGGGTACTCGCTGCCCCGCCGGTAACTCCACAAATAAGGCAGCCTTCTTGCGGCATCAACAATGGAGAGATCGTATTACGCTTTGAGGATGATCCGGATCGGGCTAATATTCAATTTAGCATAGCCGGAGAAAATGGGAACTACCTGGAAGTTGCTGATAATTTGGGCAGTTATATTTATTCCAATCTTAGCGAAGGAACTTATGATGTATGGGCCCGCTGGAGTGGTGGGGAATGCCTGGTGAATATTGGTGTTTTTACCCTTACCGACCAACCCGGACCTGACCTAGAAGCAGGGCCAAATCATAAAATATGTGAAGGCGAATCGGTTACTTTATTTGCCGATGCATCAGGTAATAACCTTAATTACCGGTGGAGTAATGGTTCTAGACGGGCAAGACAGAAAGTAACGCCCATTCCTGATGCTTATGCCGATCAAAGATTCGTTTACCGAGTGACCGTTACGGATGAAAATGGCTGTACAGACAGAGATCGGGTAGTAGTAGATGTAAAATCAAAACTACAGGCTGTTGTTAATATTGATCATCCGAAAAATGGCAACGAAAATGGCGCCATCACTTTTGTTTTTGCGGATCATCCTAACCACAAAACCATGGAGATCAGTATAGATGGCGAGACGGGGAATTACCAAAAGGTGCCTGATAATAGTGGAAGTTATACGTTTAAAAATTTACAACCAGGTACGTACAACGCCTGGATTCGATGGTCCGAAGGAGAGTGCCCGGTGAATATTGGTCGAGTCCGTTTGAAATACAATGAAGTTTGTCCGGAAATTAAAGCAGCGGTTTCAGAACGAGTAATCTGTGAAGGAGAATCCGTCCGGCTTACCGTCAATAAAGGAAGTGGGTGGCGCTATATCTGGAGCAACGGGTCAACAAAAGCTTCCCAGGTTGTTCGGCCGGAACTCGAAGATTATGCCAATGAAATTAAAACTTACGCTGTTACAGTTACGGATAAAAACGGCTGTAGCCAAAGAGATGAAATTGAGGTGAAGGTGATATCCAGACCACAGGTTAAGTATAGTTTAAGTAATGCCCATTGTGATAAGGCAGACGGTTCGATTACTTTCAGTTTTGCGGATCATCCCGATCAAAAGTATATATTATTGAGTATTAATGGGAAAGATGGTAAGTACAGGAGAGTAGAGGATGCGAAAGGATCTTCCGTATTCAATAGATTGCGGGCGGGGCGCTATCAATTGTGGGTGAAATGGAGAAAGGATGGTTGTCCGGTAAATTTGGGGACAGTTAAGCTCGAAAATGAGCCCGGTCCCGAAATTAGGGTCACGCCAGATAGAGTACTTTGTGAAGGACAGTCTATTAAGTTAAGTGTAAATAAGAAAAATGGATGGACCTACCGTTGGAGTAATGGGGTGAAAAAACGGACTCAAACCATCAAAAGGAAGGTTAAACCCTATGATAATCAAATAGCCACTTATGGTGTTACGGTAACTGACCGTTACGGTTGTAAAGCAACTGATCAGGTAAAGGTTACGATGCTTTCCAAGCCGAGAGCAAAAGTACAAAAGGTAAATCCTTTTTGTGGTCGCTCAGACGGGGCTATTATTTTCACCTTTAAAAACCATAAAGATCAGCGATTCATGGAATTCAGTATCAACGGTCGGAATGGGAAATACCGCAGAGTGAAAGATAATACGGGGATGCTAAGATTCAATAATTTACCAGCGGGCAGATATAATGCATTTGTACGTTGGGGCGATGATAGTTGCCCTGTGAGCTTGGGTCGGATAGTATTAGAAGACCGTCCCGGACCTGTTATTGATGCTGGACCTGACTTAATCGTCTGCGAGGGCAGACCTATTAATTTAAGGGTAAATAAGAGAAAAGACTGGGATATAAGGTGGAATAACGGAGCTAAGACGCACAAGCAGGTTATTCCAACAAAAGCAGCAGGAAAATACGCTAACAGGTACAGAACCTATAAGGTAAGAGTTACTGATAAAAATAGGTGTAGAGCTACCGATGAGGTGAAAGTGGTTATATTGTCGAAGCCAAGAGTGAAAATAAGTCATACCGATGCCCACTGCGATCAGTCAGACGGAACCATTAACTTTACGTTCAAAGATCATCCGGACGAAAGGTATCTTGAGTTTAGCATAAATGGGAAGGATGGACCTTACAGAAGGGTCAGGGATGATCGTGGGGCTTTTACCTTTAATAAATTAGCAGCGGGCAGATACGATGTCTGGGTTCGTTGGTGGAAGAAGGGATGTCCGCTAAGATTAGGTTGGATAAATATCAGGAACTTACCAGGCCTTCAAATCGATGCTGGAAAAGACCAGGTGGTTTGTGAAGGTGATCCGGTGATTTTGTCGGTTGAAGAAAACAAGAACTGGAGATATAGATGGAGTAATGGCAATAGGAAAGCGTCACAGACAATAGTTCCAAAAATGGCGGACTTTGCGAACCAGACTTTTACCTATACCATAGATGCCACCGACGAGTTCAGGTGCAAGGCTACCGACGAAGTCAACGTACAGGTAATTTCTAAGCCGAGAGCTAAAATTGAAAAACGCTACCATCCAAGTTGTGGTAAGGCCGATGGCGAAATTATGCTCACTTTCGAAGACCATCCCGACCAGAAGTCTATTGAATTTAGTATTGACGGAGAAAAAGGTAAATACCGCAGGGTAAGAGATGAACTGGGTACCTTTAGATTTTCGAAACTGAAGGCTGGTAAATACAGCGTCTGGGTGCGTTGGCCTGGCAACAGTTGTGCTTATAATTTGAGTGAGGTGGAATTGAAAGTAAAAGAAGAAGATTGTAATAGCTCCGTAATCATTGCTGATAAAGACGAGGATCTGCAAGATCCAGTAGATGCAGTTGTTGCTCCTCCTCAGGAAGACAAACTAAATATTCAGAATAATATCAAGAGTGATCCGCCATTCGAGAGTGTAGCAAGAACGGAATTACTGGTATTTCCCAATCCTGCGGCGGCAGGAAGTTCGGTGACGATTAAATACTACACCGAAAAACCAGTAGCTCCATTAAGAATAACTGACCTCGCGGGTAAGCTCATTAAGGTGATTGACGTCAGTTTGATCCAAAAAGGATGGAATGAAATCCCGCTGGATTCTGAATATCTATCTACAGGGACCTATATCGTAATGGATGGGTACGGTCTTTATGAGCGATTTGTGATCGTGGAATAAGAAAGGTAATGATAGGAAATTCTAATTTGGCAGGTTTGGGCTTCTTGAATAAAAATTCAATATAGCCGAAACCTGCCATTCTTTTTGACAATGAAATAATAGATAAAACATTGAGTAGCAAGCAAGGTCACATCACGTTACCCATAACAGAACGGATGCTACACTTTGTCATCCATCCTGCTCAACCCCATTACTGAAAGCAAAAGTCAACCCTCAAACCACCACCCCATCCCGGTATCCCGGCTGCATCCACTCCAACTCTTCCGACCGGTAGAAAGGAGCCAAAGCTGTGGCCGTTTGCTCCATCTCCGCTTCGGTCAATGGTTGGAAAGCCTTCAACAGTTCGATGTTGAGCTTCATAACTTCCAGACTATTCATAGAAATTACCGCGCCGTGCACTTTTGGTAGAGAAAGGGCATAGCGAATGAGTTGTTTCGGGGTCAGACTTTTGACGGTTTCCCGCGGACGGATCACCTTCATTACCATCACTCCTAACCCATTATCAAAAGCAGCGGGTACGGCGTTTCCTTCGAAAGATTCCTTCCCTTTTTGGTAGTGATTGAGGGCGCAAAGCATGAAGTCCAGACCGTAGTTTTCCGCAGTGTAAGCCATACCTTCCGCGGTAGTATGTCCGGTGAAGCCGATAAAACGGGTAATACCTTGTTCGCGGATATCCTGTAGTGCTGCTACCGTGGCGGTCAGATTTTTGGCATCATCGACACTGTTAATAGAATGGATGTTGAGCAGGTCAACGTGGTTGGTCTGCAATCGGTTGAGACTGGTTTCAAGTTGTCTTTTAAGTTCATCCGGGGTACGGGCCTGTAGTTTAGTGCCGAGAAATACTTCTTTGCGACGGGTTTTTAACACCCTACCCAGCCGTTCTTCGCTGGCTTCTTTGGTTTCATTGTTTACGTAACTATTGGCGGTATCCCAGTAATAAAGGCCATTGTCGAGCGCGTAATGCAGCATTTCAATGGCCGTATCGGTGTCGGCACCGAGAAAACGGCTGCCGCAACCCAACGCTATCCTTGGGATGCGAACACCCGTTTTGCCTAGTAGGGTAGTGGGTAAACCCTTGGCTTGATAATTCATGCCCTCAGAAATTTTACAGCCCGCTAGCACCGCCGTAGCTCCAATAGCTCCAGTTTTTACAAATTCACGCCGGGTGAAAGATTGGTTTTTCATTGTTGTAGCTTTTGACTATGAATATATTAAGAATTGATCTTTTGTATGAAGCTTTCAAACCGTTCTTTGATCTTACCTTTAAAATTACTTTCCGATAACCTGGTATTCATGACCGTTTCCGGGTCTTTCGCTTCTGTTTCGGTAAGTACCATCACAATAGGAAATGCCTCAGTGGTCTTAACCAGAACTCCACCGGCATTTCTAGCAGCTTGCAGAACTTGCTCGTATCCGTATTTATCGTCTTTTTCTTCATCATTCGAACCGCAACAGGTGGCAAAGTGGATTCTTTTTCCAGCAGCTACACATTTTTGGATGGCGCTCCGAAGGGGGGATAGCAATAAACCGCCCCAAATAGGACCGAAGATCACGATCTCCTCATAAGGTTCGAGGGATTGCCTGGAAATGTTGATGCCCATATTTATTTTCATCAGGGATAGCAAATATTGCATCGCAATATTGTTGAAGCGAGGTTGTATGGACATGATATCAGCTGATAACGCATTGGCTGACTGCTGGGCTAGGAATTGGTTATTCCCGGTTTTGGAATAG
This sequence comes from uncultured Saprospiraceae bacterium, assembly GCA_964533785.1. Classification (GTDB taxonomy): domain Bacteria; phylum Bacteroidota; class Bacteroidia; order Chitinophagales; family Saprospiraceae; genus JANQRV01. Next base: position 13,671 of record CAZHNG010000081.1, read on the forward strand.
TATAGGACCAGGTGTTTTTTCATTTTTGAATGGTTGTCAAAAAGATTTTCGCTAATAAAGTTAAGCAAAAAAATGATGACTCCTGTTTTGTTTATCCAGTTCACAGGTGATTACCGAACAAGTGGACAACCAAGAGCGAACTTGGCCTCTACTTAATCTTTCTGTCGTAAATAATTACGGATTGGGGTTTTTCGCAGCATACCTGGGAATTCAGAATGCTATTAGATGTAATTTTCTCTTTTGTTCTGGCAAATAGGTCTGGAAAGATGGTCTCAAAATAAATCGACTGATTTTAGAACAAATAGGTTGACTTTTTCCTATTAAAAAATAGTTTAATTTATAATTTTTTATATATTTGTGACCGGATAATACCAACCTTAATAAAATTTGTCAATTGCAAGCAGAATCAGAAGTTAATCTTTTGAAAAATTCTTTTGCAATAGCCGCCACCTCTGAAACACTATCTCATTTAAATTACCGTACCGTGTTTATAAACAGCAGGTAACTATTCATAGGTAATTTCAAATATTTTGCCTCCCCATAACTATCTTTTAGGCACACAATACCAGATTGATTCAACCTCCCCTCATTGATTAATCATCTCTTTTTTTTACCAATTGAATGTATGATGACATTTTCGGCTGTTATCGTCAATTCACACCGTATTAGAACAAATACCTGAAAACAACACTTTATCGGAGCTTTCCCTCCAGGAAAGGCTTGAAGCCTATGGGTTCATCTTATACCAAACTGGATGTAATATCATAATCAACTCAATAACTCTTTTATCATGAAACAAAGTTTTACGTGTTTAATGACTTGTATTGTTTTGGTGGCAGCGGCTTTGCCTGCTACCGCACAAATTAACTTACTGGATGACCTATTAAGGCAGTTAGAACCTAAGCAACTGGATGATTTTATGGAAAACCTGGAGAATTCGCCTCAAGACTTTAATGGGGATGAATTCGTCGATCAGTACGGCTTAGAAATGGATACTGGATCTTTAGACAGCCTGGCCAATCTGTTGGTAACGCTTTCTGAGAATGGTTTCCCTCTTGAGCCTAAATACCTGGAGGCCTTAGCTGCCGGAAAGGACGTTTTTAATACTGGCTACTATGATGGACGGTTCAATGATCTGGACCGGCTAATTTTGAATTATGCCTATGACTTGGCGGAAAATTTCTTCACTTCGAACGAGGAAGAGTTGGAAAATGCCTTGGCGGAAAATATTGATCAGTTGGAGCTTGGTGATGAAGAAGTTCCGGATCTAGAAGATTACGGCGAAGAGATCAGTGAAAGCCAATCCGATTTGAATGGCTTATTCAATGAATCATACGATCGAACAAAACCTAAGGGTTTAGGCGATGTCGGAAGCATCATCAATAAATTGTTCAGCAAAGAACTATTTTCTGCTTTCGAAATAGCTTACGGCAGGCAAATGGGAAGTGGGTTTTATGCTTCGGATGACTACAGTGTAAGTGCAAATTTGCTACGCTTTGGTTCAGTGCCCAATTACAACAGTTTTTTAAGTGCGCGCTGGCACGTAGAAGGCAGTTGGACCCCAAGTTCCGTTGATGAAACGTTACCAAACAATGAAAATGCCGGTCCGGAAGAAACAGGTGAAGGGATCAATCCTTTGAAGATCAGTGGTAATTTTGCGATGATGCTCAATCCGGGGATTATCCGTAATGGCGGAGTCAACATTCGGCTCTTAACAAGTTTGGGAATAGAAGTTGCCACTTACGCACCCGCGCATCGGGATTACAGTGCGGGCAATGCAGATAACACCGGATTTACAACTGGTTTCGGACCTCAGTTGGGCACGGGCTTCGCTATTGTTATCGGAGATTTGGTTACTTTTTCTCAAACTACCGCAACCTTAGGTAGCCTTTATTGCGATGGTTCACTAGCGGGTACTTATAAGAGTTTAAAATTTGAATCCGGAGTCCGGTATGGGAACCGGATCACCGTAAGGTATGTCAAAGGCTTTAATGATTGGACTACTCCCACCGCGCCACGTGGTTTGGTGATTGACAACCAGTTTTCGGTGGGCTTGATCATTGGGAATTGATCATATCTAAACAACAAAGAATAAATAGGGATATAATCTATTCTTCGAATTAAGAAGTGCCATAGACCATGAATGGCACTTCTTTTTTTTGGAACTTTGTTAACTTATTGTTAATTTGGGTCTAATGAGTTGTTTTCTGCGTATTTTATATATTCAATTACACATCATAAGGAGAAAACAAAAAGTATAGATCCAATACTAAGAGAGCTGCACAGTAGGGGGTATTCCTCTTGTTTCCAAATTCCGTGTTCACATCCAACTGTTTATTAAGAAAATTTATTGATTAATGGTTAATCGATAAATGAGTTCTCGAGCTATGAATAATCCTTTTTATTCACCTTATAAATTTATTCTTCATGGGGAATTTCTACGTGCCGTTTTTAATTTGTATTGTTTTTACAATGAGCTCATTTTCAGCCTCCGCTACGAATTTTGTACCAGTTGCAAAGAGTGATGATTTTGGTGAAAACAAGAATGATCGCTCTTCGATCGATTTCGGCTACTTCGACAATGATTTACAGACCAGGTTGCAGGCGATCATGGACGCGCAAACCTTAACCAATGTGATGGATGAGAGTATTGGCGGGGTAAGTGCTTCAATAATTACTTCCTGTGATGAGATCTATGATGTTTTCACGGGGGACGAAAAAGAAGGCGTTCCTTTATCAGCTGCTTCTTTGATGGGCCTTTCTGACGTTTCTCAGACCGTTTTATCCGTTATCGCACTCAAATTAAATACGTTGCAGTCATTTGGTGTTTTACCACTGGAGTTTAGCATCGATCAACCGATAAGCAATTTTATTGATGTGAGTATCCTGACCAATATTCCGGGAGATATCACCGTCGAACAATTATTGCGGCATACCAGCGGACTGGATGATTTTGCTGATCATCCGGATTATAGAAGCACCATCTTAACGGATCCGCAAAGGGTCTTTACGCCCGAAGAAATTACAAGCTTGTTTGTCGATGCACCCGAAATTCCGGGAACATTCAAGTACGCAAGAACGAATTATATGGTGCTTAGCTTAGTGCTGGAAGCGGTTATTAGTCCATTCACCTTACAGGACGCACTGAGCTTCTTTTTGGGTGTAGCTGAGGTACCGGGACTTACTTTTTATTCTGAAGGATTGTTGGATTTTACCGGAACATCTACCCTTTACGCCGACCTGGAAAATGACGGGCAGGGAATTATCCCGCTTCCAAGTCTTGCTTCGGTAATGACGGGCACCGGGCAGGCGGGAAGTATCATGGGAATACCTTCGGATATCGTTCAATTGATCGCGGTAATTCAGGATTCCCTCGACTCGGAGAGTTTTATAAGTGAGGAAGAAGCAGAGTTGTTAAACGATTTCAGCCAGAGCAGCGGGCGGCTCGCAGAAGAATACGGCCTGGGACTGGAATTATTCAACCTGGAGATCAATGAAGCCATCATCCCATTTGTAGGGCATTTTGGGGACGTAAATTTTAAGAGTATCGTTTTATACAACCGGGAAACGGAAATTGGCATTTTTCTGTCTACGAATAACAGTGCCGCAAACAATGAAGAACTACTGGAACTAGCCCGGCAATTACTGGAAGAAACCATTAGTGATGATGGATGCATGCCAATGAATGAACCTCCTAATGCAATTTTTACTGCTGATCCAACGGAAGGAGATATCCCGCTGGAAGTAGTGGTAGATGCCTCGGGCTCTACAGACCCTGACGGAATGATTGTTTCCTACGAATGGGATTTTGGCGACGGTACTACCGGGACGGGGCTCATGACTTCGCACACCTACAATACACCAGGGACTTACACGATCACTTTAACAGTAACGGATGACGACGGTGCTACCGATACCGCCGTTCAAACGATTACCGTAGAAATGGGAGAACCCGGAACAGCGAGAGTTCAGGTCATCCACAATGCAGACTCTGAAACCGTTAGTATAATGGTCAATGGAGAAGAGCTGGTCCCTTCTTTTGCTTACCGAACGGCCACTCCCTACATTGATCTTCCTGCCGGGGTTCCCCTGGAAATCATGCTCGTACCGGTTAATCCCTGGTCAAGGTACCCGGACCCCATCAACGTTACCGTTACCTTGGTGCCCGATGAAACTTACGTTATGATGGCCTACGGTACCTTTGAGGATACGGACGATTTTCCGGTAGAGGTAGGATTATTCGCGGGGGCGATAGAAAATGTAGGCGATCAGGAGGTAGCTCTTCAGTTTTTCCACGGGTCCAACGATGCGGGAGATGTTGATATCGTATTAGAAGATGGTTCGATCCTTTTTGATGATGTTGCCTACGGTGGATTTGGAGACAGTTACCTCGTCGTTCCGGCAGACAGATACACTTTTAGTGTTACGCCGGCGGATGATAACGGCAATGCGATCGCTACCTATTCTGCAGGATTCTCCTTTTGGAAACGCCGTTCGGCCGTTATTTTCGCTTCCGAATTATTAGGGGACGGTACTTTCGAGCCTTGGGTAGCACTTTCCAACGGCGGCACTTATCCGCTATCGCCACTGAGCGGAATTATCAGGCCTGAAGTCATCTCCCAAAGTATTACCCCAGGTAACGAATCCTTCAAAATACTGCCCAACCCCGCCTACGATCTTACCCATATTTTCGTGGACCTTCCGGAAATAAGTACGGAAACAACAGTGACCCTGCACGGTATGCAAGGCCAGGTAATGAAAAGAGTGGATTACGGAACCTTAGGAAAAGGAAGGCATTCGCTAGGGTTGAACACTACTGATCTGGCTACTGGTAATTACTACTTACAGTTGAGGACCAATACTTTTTCAAAGGTGTTGCCGCTGGTGATCATTCATTAGTAGGTGTAGTATTTCGGTCATCCGTTGTTTAAGGGACAACGGATGGCTGATTCTTGTGAGATTTACTTTTGATTGAATGCGGAACCGGACAACGGTTTCTTCCAATCGCCTTGTGCTTATTTACATTTATTGGTTATGAGAAATTTGGATAATAATGAAAGTTAAGCCGCTACCTTTAGTCCTTCAGCGAAGTTTAGTAAATCTGCTTTTAAAAGCTCAAAGTCGAAATCTTGAATTTCCGCTTTTATTAAATCGATATTCCGGTCCAATTCGGCAGAAAAATCGGTGATATTTATACTGGAAAGAATTGATAGATAAAGGCCTTTTTGATTTTTATCAAATCTTGGAGGAGTATTCCTCCAGTTTTCTGGTTTTTTAAAAAGAGCTAACGTAACAAATAGTTTTTTTACACCATTTCCATATTTTGTTGGATGGATAGCCTTAGAGTACTCCGGCAAATCTCCAGTAGGGATCTCATAATCGGAATAAACTCTAAATCTGCTTTTCTTTGCAAAGGAAGGGTTATTTGCTATAGCTTCAAGCATTGCTTTTTTAAGCCCTTCAAAATCATACCCCTCCACTTCGGATTTTATTTTATCAAACAAATCAAAGAATGCCTGCGCAACTACCATTTGAGCTTCTCGATCAGTCAAAGAGGCAGCTTTGTCATAATCTAGTGGTAAGCGTCCAAAAATCTCCTGTTGCCTTTTTTTGTAATACCATTTAGGTGTATGAATGCCATCATTTTCCTTAAAAGTGAGTAGATGGAATACAATGGATTTTACCCCTTTGCCAAAGTTAGATAATTTGATATTCTGATTAAAGGTCTCTCTAGTGACGATTAAATCGGCAGTATCTCGTAATCCACCAATTGAGGTGATAAAAAATTCTTTACCCTCCATACCTTATTTAAGTTCTTTTAATAATTTTTTCCAATCTGCTGTAGACATTCCCATTTTATTTCCAGGCGGTAAAAATAATTGACATCCTTCCTTTTTAGATTCTGGTCTTAAATAGTACGTTTTTAAATGTAATTGTTCTTGAGTCGTTATATAGCCTTCGGAACCACTACTCACCCATTCGTATTCCAAATCTAGACCATTTATTATTTGCTGATGCTCATTTTCTCGATTGCCCTCTTCTCTGCATGTCTTACCAATATAGTAAACTTGTTCTTCTGAAACAAGAATCTGGAGTTTGTTCAAATCTGCACACCAAATAGGGCATTTAAAGCATGGTCGTTTCATGGTAGAATTTGCTACCAAGTAATACAGATAACACTCTCGGTCGTCGTCATCTGGCTGACCATACTTCTTGATAAAGGCCTGCTTTGCTTGTTCTGGCAATTCTTCAAATAAAGCTCGTTCTTTAGGAATATCAAATTCAGGATTGGTTCTTCTTTTTACTGCGAAGTAAATCCCCATTGAAATCAGGGCCAATAACAAGAACCAGATAATTTTTGGTCTGGGCTTACCAGAAGACTTACGTTTGATGACTCCTTTGTAGATCTTTAAAAATTCCTCATCACTAATGGAATCAGATCGAGACTCCCTGATCATAAGCTTGCAATTTGATCTTCATTTAATTGATGTAATGCGTGATGGGCGAAGAGCATACGAAGCTAAGGGAAACCATTTAATAAATCCAGACCTTCGATCTTTTTTGAAGTGACCTTTAAGCTCGTTTTGTTAAGGTGTCTGATCTTTCCAACTATTCGGTTCGTCAAAATAGTTTGCCGCTTTTACTAAAAAAAATTCCTATGCATGAGCCATTACGCCCAACCAATTTTATTTTGTAGTTTGGTAGCAGTCTTTTATGAAATACCAACTAGTCATGAGCAAAACACTCCATTTCAAAATCACCCTAAACGAAAGCAATCCCCCCATTTGGAGAATATTCAAAGTAGAAGACTCTTACCGCCTCGACCGGTTTCACCAAGTCATTCAAATCGTTATGGGCTGGTGGAACTCCCATTTGCATGAATTTGTAATTCGTGATCGAACTATTGGGATGCCGATAGAAGAATTTTATGATATGCCGCCGGTGGAAGATGAAACCAAATATCGATTGAAGCAATTCCACTTTAAAGAAGGAGACACTTTCAATTACCTCTACGATTTTGGGGACGACTGGCATCATACCATTCAGGTACTAAAAGTTGAGGAATCCGATCTGGACATGCCGGTTTGTGTATATGGAGATCGTGCTTGTCCTCCGGAAGATTGCGGCGGAATTGGAGGATATGAAAATTTAGTAGAAATCATTAGTGATCCGACCCACTCTGAGTATGAAAGTTGGACCACCTGGCTACCCGATAACTATGACCCGAAAGTTTTTCCTCTTGAGGAAGTCAATGAAGAATTGGCCAAATTCGGAGCCTGGCACAAAAAACACCCCCGAAAGAGATCTACGCCCTGGCATCAGGTTTGATGGTATACCCTGTAAAGGTTAGACTTTAATCATTCCCCTCCTCTCTTTAGCTGTAAACATGGCAGTCTATTAAACCATTGTTTTTCAACAAATGGAAAAAGGTCAAAATAATTCCAATAGCATGTCAATCAAACTTACCGATGAACAACAAGCTATCATTGAGCATCAAGGAGGTCATGCGGAAGTTTTAGCAGTTGCAGGTTCTGGTAAAACCTTTACCATGTGCCACCGAATTAACTACTTGGTTAAGCATAAGAAAGTTAATCCAAAGCGGATAAGGGTATTAATGTTTAACTGCTTGGCGAAGGATTCGGTTATAAAAAATTTGGAGGAATTAGGCTTTGATGAAGATTCGGTGCCTTACGTTGCCGCTTTTCATGGTTTTTAGACTTTAGACATCAGATGTGAGATACCAGATTGTGTGAGAATTATAGCTGAACAGAAGGAATCCCTAGTTAGATGGCTACCAAGTTCTTGATCATTTTCGAAAAAATAACCTTAAAGATACAGCTGATTATTTGCATGCTCTGCTCTAAAAAAGGCATTTAGAATTGTAATGATAAACAAACCCTGCTGAATTCAACCTTGCCAGTGCTTGGCCTCCTTTTTAAATTAGCCTTTTCTTCATAAACGCCCGGCCGGAGCCAGATTTCAAGTATTTCTCAAACTCTAGCGCTTTATATTGATCAGCAAAAGTAATGTAGGTAATTAATTTTACTGGCCGCCTATTTTTGGTGGCCGGTACGGAGCCCCTGTGGTGCCGACCCAATCGATCTTCCAAATTTTTTGTATATCCGGTATAAGTTTTTCCGTCGTTGCACATCAGGATGTAGACAGAATATTGCTCTTCCATAAATTTTGATTGGAAATGTGGTAATGGCCCAAAGATATAAAGAGAAATATTGCGGTCTTGGCCGCCGAAGCCCATATTATAGATTGGAGAAAGGAATTAAAATAAGAAAGCCCGCCTGCGCTCAAAGAGCTTCGGCGGGCGGAGGCGGTCCGGACGGGACTCGAACCCGCGACCCCATGCGTGACAGGCATGTA
>CAZHNG010000082.1:0-21949 GCA_964533785.1 uncultured Saprospiraceae bacterium
GCGATGCAAACCGTGGAATTATCCTGTTGTCCGGCATAGAGCCGGTAAGGAAATTGATCGTCCACTTCTACTTGGTACAGTTCAGCCGTCGCCTGGTTGTATTGCGTCGACCAGGTTTTTCCCCCATCGCGGGTGACATTGGCGCCTCCATCATTAGCTTGAATAAATAGATTGGAATCGTTGGGATTGATCCAAATATCGTGATTGTCACCGTGCGGCGTCGACATGCGCGACCAGCTTTTTCCACCATCGATGGATTTGTAAAAACGCGTAGAATTGACGTATAACAAGTCTGCATCGTTCGGATCTGCATCTATATTACAATAGTAGAAAGGACGATCGAGCAACTCTTTTTTGGTACTCAGCAGCTCGAAAGTTTCGCCCTGGTCATCCGAGCGGTAAACGCCGCCTCCTGGTTCGGCTTCGACAAGTGCGTACAAGCGATTGGGATCAGCGGGGGTAACCGCCAGATCTATTTTTCCGACATAGCCATTGGGCAAGCCGTCAGTCAATTGGTGCCAAGTGTCACCACCATCGGTTGATCTATAAATGCCGTATTCTTTGGTACTTCCGCTGATGATGGTCCAAGGCTTACGTTCAGTCCGCCACATTGATGCGTAGATGATCTCGGGATTACCGGGCGCAAACTCCAGATCTACGGCTCCGGTACTGTCAGAAACGAAGAATACCTGCTCCCAGTTTTCACCGCCATCTTTGGTACGGTAAATACCTCTTTCCGGATTAGAAGCAAAAGGGTTACCGATAGCCGCTACAAAAACTACGTCAGCATCCTCCGGGTGGATCTCCACTGCCCCGATCTGGCCCATCTTTTCCAACCCCAGATGTGTCCAGCTTTTCCCGGCATCGGTAGACTTATAAACACCTCTTCCGACAATGACATTACTTCGGATACCATCAGAACCGGTACCGACGTACACCGTTTCCGCATCCGATGGTGCTACCCGGATGGCACCAATAGAAGGGGTTGCAAAATAACCATCCGAAACATTTTTCCAGCTGGCACCATAATTCGTGGTTTTCCAAACACCACCACCTGTACTTCCCATATAAAAAGTACTGGGAATCGCAGCCACACCAGCTACGGTCGTAACCCGGCCGCCACGCGTTGGGCCCACACAACGAAATTCAAGTTCCTCAAAAATATTTCCTTCCTGAGCATACAAGCCATCCGTGGCGAGCAGTATTAAGAGCAAGAACAATTGCTGACAAATCTTTGACATAACGAAATTTTAGATTGGATAATGCAATAGATTGAGAATGCAATATTAGTACTTGTTATTAAAACAAAAAAATTGCGCTATTAAATCAATATTTGAAATAGACTTCTCTAAATATGGATAAAGATTATCAGCAGACACAACAGTCAGATCGCATGGGGCCTATGCGAGTCAGCACAAGAGGAGATGCTAGACTTTCTAGCGTCTTCAGTCCAGCGTCCAGTGTCTTTTTAAAAAAACTTAATCCTGGATCATATTCCTAAACTGCCGTAAATCGCGGTGAGAAACATTTTGTTGTGCTAAAAAATCCAAAGTAGCCACCAAGGAGTCGGTAAAATTCTCGCCGGAGGTCAGCACTTTGTCTTTGTGCCGGTACCAGGTTAGCTTTGCTTTACCGTACTTCCCTTGGAATAAATAGGCTAATGTTAAATATACGCGGGCGTCATAATCCGCCGCATTTTTGTAGAGTAGTTCGAACGCAGCACGCTCGGCCTTGAAGAATTCACGATTGAGTAACAATTGAGCCAGATCACTCTCCTGTCCTTCCACCACATCATTGGCGGTAAGTTCACCGGGAAATATTTCATCTTCCGGTGTTTGGAGGGGAAGGTTTTCAGTTTCGGGCTCCGTTTCCATCACCAACGGTTCTGCAGAAACGGTTTCTTCTTTTGGTTCGGGTTCATTTTTAGTTTCGGGAGTGAAGGTAACCTCTTCCACTTGTACAATTTCTTCCTGGGGTATTTCAGGCTCTGGTTCTAATACCAAAGGCTCCTCAGGAGTGATTTCCTCTATTGGTTCAGGTTCGACGGGTGCCGGCTCCGCCTGAGTTATTTCTTCTTGATATTTGGGTATTTCCGAAGTTACACCCGTTAGGTCATCCGACTGATTTTCGGAAGTGGTCAAAATAATAGGCTCGGCAGGTATGTCGTAATCGTTTTGATCATTAGCTTCCTGATATTTGGTGCTGCTGCCAATTAAAAACTCATCAATATCTACTTCAGGGACACTAGCAATGGCTTCCTGAGATTCAACTGGTTCCGAGGATGGCCTCAGTTCAGGGGGTAACAAATTGCTGATGTCCCAAAACTGAACAGTGCCTTCCCTACCAATTGTCACCAATCTTTTCCGCTTCGTCAACCAAATCAAGTCGGTAATATCATTACCTACCAGTTCTATTTTTTCCAATTGTTCTTTCGTCCGTATATCGGTAAAAACCAATACTTCAATATCCGAATCCTGGCTTTCCAATACCGTAGCCAGTATCCGGTCATTGTAGCACCAAGTGATCACCTTAGTTTTTAATTCGCTTCCCTTTTGATTGATGGCCATATTATATTTCCCTTCGATAACGATCTTTTCGTCCACTCTTTTATAGTAAGCTCGCGTCTGGCCGTCACCACTGGTCGCTGAGAGTGTATTTTTTCGCTTAGTTTGTACTTTACCGGCACTTTTCAACTCTCCTGACGGAATATCAAATAAAAATTCATCCTCATCGGTACGTACGACCACTTGATCACCAAATTGATCTACGATAACCTCATTGGCATATTGTGTTAGGATCAGATAAGTTTCTTCATTTTCACTTCGATTTTCAAATTGTTGAATGGGGCATCTTGACAGCACATTCCACAATATCATTTCACTCGAATATAACCCCGCTTCTTCGTTTGAAGGAACATAGGTCACCATCATTTTTTCGTCCTGGCTAAATCCAACTGTTTCCAGTCCGTACGGAGTATTTTGCCGGGTATCCGTTACTTTGTGCTCGATCTTATTAGTCACTTTCAGGCTTTTCACCGCAAAAGGTTTGAAAGGGCTGCATGCACCGTCATCATATATAGGAGTGTTCGAAACCGAGGAGCTGACTTTTGGTAATTCGGTCTTGAAGTCCTCCATCTTTACAAATTCCTCCGTAGACGCCGTAGTGACGGTAACGGGATCAACCAATGCATCCGTAAAATTGACACTTGTGATATTAGGGGCAGCATAATTATCATCCCCCAAAATAATGGTAGAGCCGTTATCAATAATTAGAGCCTGTTTAATCGTCGCAAATTTCTCTGGTTGGTACAAGGTTTGAAACCCTTTATTATTCATGGAAAAGGCGGTGAGGGTTTCTCCCATTAGCAAAAGCTGAATACCATCTGCAGCAAACTCGATATTTTTGAAATTCAGGGGCGTTGGAAAGGAATAGATTTTTTCTTCTTCGGTTTCCAGGTTTTTAATGATTAAGGGCCCGTAAGAGTATTCTAATATCGCCAGGTATCTTCCATCAGGATTACAATCGTAAGCTTCAACAGCGCTGAGGTCTTTTGAGAATTTATTGATAAAATCTCCCTTTTTCCAATGAATGAATCGATGCGCCTGATCTCCGTCTTTATCATTGAATTTTTCCATCAAGAACAATTGTCCGGATTGTTTAGTAAACCCGAATGATTGGATGATATGCCCGGCTTTGGCATCGTAGGTCTGGCTTAGTCTGCCGGCACTCAAATCCCATAGAAAAACACTCTGCAGGCGGGCTTCTATTTGTTCATCATAACGCGATGCCAGGCAAGCAATGAATCGGCCGTTGGGGCTAAACTTGAATTCATAAGGTATCCAGCCGGCCGAAGACATATCCAATCGATTAACTTCCTGTCCGGTTTTCCAATTGAACAGTACAATAGATTTACCTTCTAACATACAGAATTGATGCCCATCCGGACTGAATGCCATATTTCCCTTTTCCAAGATAGGCAAATAACCCAGTACTTCCTGGTTGATCAGGTCAATGATTTTTGTCCGCTCTATTTTTGAAGTAGCTGAAATGGCAATAATCGATTGAGTGGGATGTGCCGCTACCTCTTGAACACTGCCGTACAATAGTTTTTTAGGGATATCAATGACAGAGCCGGTAGCAGCTTCTATGAATAACAGTTCTCCAGTTTCATCAACGGTAGAATGAACCAGTACATAGGTATTTTCCTCCAGGGTATACATTTCCCTGATCGTTCTGTCGTCCAAAACATCCGTAACTTGGTAGCGAATTTCTTGGGCGGTTAAGGGGAGTAGAAATACTAAAAATGCTCCAAATAATAGTTGTTTCATAATATCCCTTTTTACAGACTCTACATCGGTTGTATTTTTGTTTACGGATTTAACTGGAAAAAGGTTTTGGAGGTTTCACCCCTGATCATTGAATAAGATACCAGAGGCACTATACCGTTGAGGTTTGACAGTGAGAGTCCCGATGCTTGCGATCAGGACATTGTTGTCCATCCATTTACAAATATGAAATTAAATTATTGTTTGTTGATGTATGTATCTGTTTGCGCAAAAATCGACTGAAATGAATCAATAGATCAACCATAAACACATCAATAGGCCAATTTATAGATGGCATGAATTGTTAGGCGTTCCGATTCATTCAAGTGACGAAGTAGCATTACCTAATAAATTAAACATCTTAAAATACACAATAAATTTTATTTTTATTTGCAAATAAACAAAAATTTACTATATTTACGCTAACACTTTTCACTTTGTGTAATTGCGCAATTCAAAATTACTATTTGAGTCCGTTGGGACTCTTGAGTGCACATCTGGTTGGCGTGTAGGTGGGGCGGGCTTTATTACAAGTAATAGTATACCCACCCACTCCAGTAAAGTTAACCCTCGCAGCCCCCCGGCCACCCTTTCGGTTGTCAGCCCAATTCCCTATGCAACCACAATAAATTTTCAGACATATCGGTCAAACTTGCCAGATATGCCAAAAGTAACCTTTAAAACATGTCACCGGATCAATGTCACACTGCCCATTTTTTGGTATTTCCCCGATATTTCTTTATTCCCGGTCCATTCGAGGCCGCTTTCAAAAATTGCGCGAACCTTCCATACGTATACGTCCTGGGGAAGAGGTTTCCCCTTGTGCGTACCATCCCAGCCTTCGGCGGGCTGACCATCTGCCAGTTCATAGCTTTCCCACAATAACTCGCCGTAAGCCGAAAAGATCTGCAGATGGTATTCTTTGATCCCATGGCCTTTGGGTAAAAATAACTGTGACTCCCCTCTGCCGTCATCAGGTGCAAATGCACTCGGAACAAACAGTTTGCCGAAATATTTGGGTTGTATCAATAGTAAGGTATCATCTTTACAATTATGATTGCCGGTGGCCTCCAGGAAGACTTCCCACAACTCGTTGCTGCGGTAACGGTGAACCGGATTTTCTTCATCGGAAGAATTTCCATCCCCAAAATCCCACAAATAGGTTTCGGCTCCTTCGGATTCGTTCAAAAAGATCACCCTTCCGGTAGGATCACCAATTATTTCATCTTTCCAGCTGAAGCTGGCCGTAGGCGTTTTCCATACTTCAACCAGGCCCGGCAAATTCAAAGTATCAAAACAAACCTCATCATTACCAACGACCAGGCTGATATCATAAAAACCGGGATCTGAAAAAGTGTGTGTGGGCACTCGCTCATCGGAGGTTAGACCATCGCCAAAATCCCAATGATAGGAAGTGCCCCGGCCATAGTTTTTGAAAGTTGCAGTAAACGGACTGCAGGCCGCAAGCGTATCTAAGGTAAAGTCAGCTATTGGCTGACTAATCAGTTTTATCGACTTTTCATAACGGTCCGCACAACCATACTGATTAACAGCATCCAATTTAATGTCATACTCTCCGGGAGTTAAATACTCGTGCGCCGGTGAACGCAAAGTAGAGGACGCTCCGTCGCCCATGGACCATTCGTAGCCGGCTGCACCTTCCGATTCATTTATAAAAGCGATCGTAGCCGGTAAACCGCAGTAAATGGAATCGGGTACCACAAAGCGGGCTTCCGGTACTGGGTATACTTCTACGCCTCCGAGTACCGTATCTACGGAACAACCCAATTGATCACTCACCGAAAGCTTTACTTCGTAATCGCCGGGATCCATGTAAGTATGAACCGGTTCCGATGCGACGGAGTAATTCCCATCGCCAAAATCCCATTCGTAAAAATCGCCGCCAGTACTGTTGTTACTCAACTTGACTTGCAAAGGAGCACACCCTTCCGTCACGTCAAGCGAAAAAATGGGGGCGGGGGGGTCCCCAATCGAAATAGGTCGACTTAAATCGGTCGTGCAACCGGTTTGTACGTCCGTTATTCGTAGAATTACATCATAAGTGCCGACCGTGTTAAAAGTATAAGAGGGATCGGTTGCATTAATCGTATCACCAGTACTGAATATCCAAACCGGGTTGGATAGATCTGAAGATTTATTAGTAAATTCAATAGGTTGACCAACACAGAGATTATCGGAATATTCAAAGTCGACTACAGGAGTAGACAAAACATTGATCACTATTTCCGAGCTATCCATAGCACAGGGATTACTGGCGTATTGCTTCACAAAGTATTGACCGGGTTGGGCAAATGTCTGTACCGGATTTTTTAGATTTGAAGTTGCACCGTTACCAAAATCCCAGGAGATCCTGGTGCCTGGGGTAGAAAAGTCTTCAAATTCAATGGTCATAGGTGCACATCCTTCCAACCGGGAAGTGTTAAAAAATGAAGTAACCGTTTGTGGCTCTGCCAAGAACTGGCGCTGCATAGTATCGGTACCACACTGGTTTTGCCCAGTAAGGGTGATCGTATACTCGACGGGAATGGTATCCGCATAAAACGCCTGAGGCGGCGGCATGGAATCAATCGAACTGCTCCCATTACCAAAATCCCATTGGAAGCTATCTGCTCCCCCCTGAGAAATATTGTTAAAAGAAACAATAATAGGTGCGCAGGCCGTGTCAATATTAAATCCGAAGTCGACTGTCGGTAAGGCCTTGATATTGACTGAATCCTGATAGCTGTCCCGGCCACATTGATTACTCACTTCTAAGCGAACAAAATAGAGAGTGTCATTAATTCCGGCAGCATACATGATCGGCTGAGAAACCACTTCCTGATCACTCGTCTGACCGTTGCCGAAATCCCAGGAATAGGTGTTGTTTAAGCCTCTGCTTTCATTTACCGGCAGAACCGACAATTGCTCGCAAGCTTCTTTTTCGGGAAGGGAAAATAAAGCTGTAGGAGGTGCCGTAACTTCAATTTCCTTTTGTAAGTCAGCCGAACAACCATATTGCGTCTCCAGCGAAAGGTCGAGTTGAAAAGTACCAACGGCATTGAATCGTATCCGTGGCGCTGACTCATCAAAAGACCTTCCGTCACTTAATTCCCACAAGATATTCTCAGCGGCGTCACTGTTATTTTCCACGGTTACATTAGTTCCTTTACAAACCAACTCCGGTATCACAAAATCGACAGTTGGGGTGGGCCGGACATTCACCTTTTTGGTATCTATGTTCGCACAACCGGTACTTTGATCTTGGATAGCATATTGGATGGTATAAGTTCCTACTCCCACTGCTGCCGGATCAAAATGGCCTTTGCTGGGATCCGTTATACCAGGGCCGCTCCACCTGCCGCCTAATGGGCTGCCTCCGCTTAAAATCAATATCCCGCTTCCTTCACAAACATTTTCATTGGGCCCCGCCTGGGCATTATTGAGTCTGATGACATTGATCGTTAAAGTATCCGTTACCCGGCAATTACCTGAACCTATCCGGTACAGCAATACATTATCTCCGGCATCAGCTAAAGCCGGATCAAATACACCGTTGGACAACCCAGGACTTTGAGATACCCAACGACCGCCGGCCGGACTGCCAAAATCCCGCAAGGAAATCGTATCATCCGTTGCACAAATTGAAAAATCAGGACCGGCGTCTACTTGCGAAGGATCTATTACGCCTACCCTGATCCTGGTGGATACCTCACAGCCGTTATTGGCCTGATAAGTATAGGTGAGCCGGTAAGTGCCAGGGCCGCCCGCCCGTAACGGATCGAAGTAACCTTCCGGATCGACAACCCCTCTACCAGACCATATCCCTCCTCCGGGCGTTGCTACGGGTAATCTTACTCTGCCGGGCGTATTACAATAAGAGGTATCAGAAACCGTAAGCTGTGGAGCAGCTTTAACCCTTAGCTCCATTGTATCTCTTCCTACGCAGCCCTGTCCATCTGCTACTTCATAGACCAATGGATAAGTGCCGGCATCCAATAATCTGGGATCTATCTCACTACCCGAAAGATCCAAACTATCCATGCTTAACCAGATACCGCCCGACGGGCTTCCATTCAGGGATACAACCGGCTCATTTTGACAAACGATGATATCATCACCGGCATTAGCTTCCGGAGCACGCAATACATTCATATTAAAACTACCCTGAATAAAGCAAACTCCAGTTCCATAGCTATAAGTGACGGTATTTTGTCCAATAAAAGCTTCAGCAGGATAAAAGTAATTCCCCCGTACACCAGGCCCGGACCAGCTACCCCCCGGAGGCATAGCCTCCAATAATACTGGTTCGGAAGACGCACAGATCGTTTGATCCGGCGGTAAAGTAAGAGAACCCGGCTGCTGGACGACAAAAGTATCAGAAACGGTCTTTATTCCACAAGCATTTTCCATCGAGAGGGAAACAATGTAAGTACCTGCAGAATCGTAAACTATGTCGGTGGGATAGGCTTCCGAACTTTCTATCGTGCCAGCCCCGGGAAAACTCCACTTTGTATTTATAATATCGGAACCATTACTATAATAGATTACTGATTGATCATCAAAATTTAAGGTAGCACTCTGGCAAAAGTCTTGGATAGGAACCAGGCCTACATCGGGCACACCCGGAACAGCGATCGTTCCGTCCCAAAAAACAGAAGAGCAAGGATTACTGACCTCTACCCTGATCATATAATCCCCGCCTTCAGAAAATAGTATGTGTGGCCTCTCTGTTCTTTCATCGGTACTATCGACAAACTCCCATCCCTGGGCCGGAGTGATACTCCAATTAAAACTCAGGGAATCTACCGCTGCCAATTCCGGCATAACAACTTTCAAAGGAGCGCAATCGCCCCCGTCATCCAGTTCATCGATATTCAGGATGGTATCTTGTAAAGAAATTTGGGGTGGTTCGAAAATGGTAATATCTTTGCTTAGCTCAAACGGCCCGCAAGCAAAACTCACCACTTGCATAGTAATGGTATAAACCCCCGGCCTTAGAAATTCAATGTCCACATTATTGGATCCAAACAGATTGCCGTTTACGACATTCCAATCTTCACCGGCATTACCGGAGATCGTCCAGCTTGGGTTCAATACGTCTATACAATCAGATGGGTTACCGCTAATGATCTCAAATATATTAGTGGTTTGGTTATCGAAACTGAGCACCTGCCCCGGACAAAGCGTAGGGGGCGAAGAAATGCCAAAATCTAGTTCCGGAGGTGAACTTACCTCGATAGGCTCAATAGTCGCTGCCGAGGAGTTACAGGGATTCGATGCTATGATCTGCACATCGAATGCATTGGTATAGGCCCCCGTTGTCGTTCTCGCTCCGCAGGAATTTTCATCAAAAGTGTAATTAAATGCAGGCGGAACGTTTTCCTGGGTAAAGGAATCTACTACTACTCCGCCGATGAATACTCGATATTCTGTACCGGGTGGATTATTTTCGGTATTTGTTATGGGAAAGCTAAGGGTAGCCGGTGCACACAAACCAACGGTATTACCTGGATTGACCAGCCCTACCGACGGGTTTCCACCATTGTAAAAGGTGTAATTTTCCGTGAACACACATCCGTTTTCACTTTCTACCGTAACAAAAATTGAAAAATAGCCCAGCCTTTGGAAAGTGTGTGAGATAGTATTCGTATTAGAAAAGGTGGTGTTATCGTAAGTTTCGGCTGGGCTACCATCGCCCCAGTTTATAGTGTACGATCTATTAGTCGAAAAAGTCTTAGAGGTATTAATGATGCTCAATTCTATTTCAGGAGAGCCATTACAAGCCTTCATCTCCTTGCCGTTCAATATCACGATCCCGGGAGGTACGCCAATAGAAGCATCAGGAACTGCTCCTACGTTTATCGTTCGGGTGAAGCAGGAGTCGCTATTGGCATACAATACGATTGACAAGGTAGTATCTTCTGATAGTTGCGGCAACGTAAAAGTCGGGGTGGGGCCGTAAAGGTCCACGACCTCATCTTGGTCAATATCCCAACTGTACTCAACACCCGCATCAGGAGCGTCTACGGTCAGCACGATATCTTCAGTAGCGCAAGCATTCTCGTCAGATATACTAAAGCTACACTGACCTTCCAGCTTGCAGGTTAGGCAGACCAATAATCCTAATATTGAGATTATGATTCTTTGCATGAGTCGGTGTAATTTTCAATACTTTTAAATCGGTTTTATTAGAAGCCAGATTCCAGATAAGGTGTGGATGGATAAGAGAAATGGGAGTGTTTAATGAAGATCTTTTTGTCTTACTGTTCTTTTCAAAATCTCCATGTCATAACCTGTTCTGGCATCTGGCATCTGGTATCTGGTATCTTATGAGATTAAAAAAAACGCTTACAATCCATCACATTCCTACTGGATGAATTGCCCCGCATTTTTAATCCAAAACGGGCATCCTCCATGAACCTGTACCGGATCGTAAATTCAAAAGCGCTCCCTGCTCTTGGACCTACGCCGGTCGTATTCAAATCCATACTTATGCCCAGAAATAAGGGGGGAAGGTTATTGCGCTTTCTCAAACCGGAGTTGGTGTAAGCGCCGAGTGTAAGAATGAAGGCATCTGTGTGTATATCATTGGGTAAATAGAAACGGTTTTGGTAAAGCAATCCGGCATGAAAGTTATTCACCAGCGCAAATACGCCCACTGTTCCTACGGTCATATTCTGTGAAAAATTGAGAAATTGATCGCCTTGGGAATCCAATCTGAAGTTGGGTGATATAGCCATTTCAGTCCCGGTTCCCGATAGCAGGGTCATAGGAATAATGAGCCCGCCGTGTATGGTCGTTCTTGGCCGCACCCGGTGGTCGCTGTTCAGAAAAGAATCATTGCCCTGCAGATTTTTATTGATTAAATAAGGAAGGTGATGAAGGCTCATGCCCAAATGAGAACGGACTTTTGATATAGCCCTGCGCCCCGCGCCGATTTTTCCTTCGTGCCTCCAGACAAAACCAAAACTCATATCCCCAAAGGATACCTGGTCCAGAACGGAGTTCAATTCACTTGGCCCGACCAGGCCGTCCCAGGGATCTAACTGATCGGAAAACACCAATTTGTCCCAATCAAGCCTGCGTTGAACGATGCGTCCTTCAAACCCAAAGTGAAAATTGTCTTTGGGACCTGGAATGGTGTAAGAAAAAACAGCCCCCGCCTGAGTGGTCGTAAAGTTTGACAGACCTGCCTCATCCCTCATCAAATGCAGACCAACTCCTAGTCTTAAAGCGGGTAATTGGGCGTCCGCTGAAAAACCGACGGTCTTATACCCCTGGTCTACGTTTAGCCATTGCATCCTGGCGGCAGCATTTAAAGTGATACCCTTTTCCAGACCGGCAAAGGCAGGATTTAAGTATATTCGATTGGCATAAAATTGCGAGAAAGCGGGATCTTGCGCATGAAGGTATCCCGGTATGCATGTTATAGATAGTGCTAACCCTAGGCTAGCATAAGACAGTAGCTTATGCAGCATCTTATTTCAGTTTTGGAATTATGAATTTTGTTGTTTGACAAAACCTTGTTAATAAGTAAAACGGCAGATCCCGGACTGGGTATAAAGAACTGTATACCAGTAATCAATAAATGAAACTACTCACTTACTTACAATGGTTTTGTACAGTTAAGTAGCGAATTTGCCAATCTATTCATTAGACCGGAAATTCTTCTTTTGTGTTATTAGGTAGATAAAAAACTGGGAGTTCACTTT
This sequence comes from uncultured Saprospiraceae bacterium, assembly GCA_964533785.1. Lineage (GTDB taxonomy): Bacteria > Bacteroidota > Bacteroidia > Chitinophagales > Saprospiraceae > JANQRV01. The sequence goes on from CAZHNG010000082.1 coordinate 12,038, forward strand.
TCTGAATGTGTTTGTTCAATTCATACGCCGAAGGGGGAAAAGGTAAAACATATTGAAACCAAACCACATTACAGAAGATGTTATGGAAAATCACTGGGGATTAAAAAGGATTTGTTCAGATGGGATAAAAGCGCGTTTGTTATTTTGGATATTCAAATATACAAACTTCAAAACATATTTGAAAGAATTTTATATAAAAAAGTCAAAAAAATATTTGCTGTTGAGTTAGTACCTTTGTTTACAAACACAAAATAAAAGCTATGCGAAAAATGATCATAGGAGGGCTTACGCTGCTGGCAGCGCTTTCCATCCTGGCCTTTACTTTCATTTCAGATGTGGGGGAAGATCCATACGAAGAGGTATACCAGGAATATTGTTCAGGTTGCCACGGTAGTAAGTTAAAATCTTTTGTCAACCGCAAATGGATGCACGGCAATACCAAAGCGGATCTCGTAAAGAGTATTACCAATGGATATCCGGATGCGGGAATGCCGGCCTTCAGCGCTACTTTTTCAGAAAAGCAAATAGAAGAACTGGCGGATTATATACTTAAAGGTATTAAAGCGGCTGACCAGGAGAAGCAAAACGTCATTGCGAAGGAATTTAAGTCCGAAAAATTGAACTACCGCCTTGAAACGGTCGTAACGGGTCTCGATATTCCCTGGGGATTGGCGTTCCTGCCCAATAATGATATGTTGATCACCGAACGGAACGGTGACTTTTACCGTTTTTCTGAGAGCAGAGGTCTGGAATTTATTATGGGCGCGCCGGAAGTACTGGCAAGGGGTCAGGGAGGATTGCTAGATGTCGAGCTTCATCCCGATTTTGAAAACAACCGGTTGATCTATTTATCTTACTCCAAACCCGGCAATGGCGGTGCTACTACCGCCGTTATGAGCGCAAGGTTGGAAGGGAATCAATTGCAAGATCAAAAAGTCATCTTTGAGGCTTTACCATACGCCAGGACAAAGCACCACTACGGCTCCCGCTTGGAGTTTGACAAAGAAGGCTATTTATACCTCTCCGTAGGTGATCGCGGTAACAGGGATCGCAACCCCCAAAATCTGGATAACCATTGTGGAAAAATACACCGTATCAATGACGATGGCAGCATACCGGCGGATAATCCCTTCGTCGGACAAAATGACGCTATGGCTTCTATTTATTCCTACGGCCACCGCAATCCGCAAGGGGTAGCAATGCACCCTGAAACCGGAGAAATATGGGAGCATGAGCATGGTCCTAAAGGCGGAGATGAGGTCAACCGGATCGTCAAAGCTAAAAACTACGGCTGGCCGGTTATCTCGTACGGCATTAATTATAATGGTACCAAATTTACCGATATCACCGAAAAGGAAGGAATGGAACAACCCGAAACATACTGGGTCCCCTCTATTGCTCCCTGTGGCATGGAATTTGTAGAAGGAGACCGGTATCCCAAATGGGAAAACGATATATTAGTTGGTTCCCTTAAATTTGATTACATCGTTCGTTGTGAACTGGAAGGTAATAAGATCACACACCAGGAGATCATCCTTGAAGATGTAGGCAGGATGAGGGATATCAAAATGGGGAACGACGGATACATCTACGTAGCAGTGGAAGACCCGGGCAGGGTGTATAGAATCGTTTCGGTTGTTCAGTAAAATAAGTAGGAGCTATTCTAAGGGCAAGTCCTTAGTTTAATAGGGCAGCGACTTAAAACGAGTTAGCGAGTTCCACAACGATTCGATTAATAGACTTGTTCTGCGGGTCATGACCCACCGAACAAGTCTAATATAAAACGTTAGCATGCTAACTATAACTAATCCATGAATTCATTGAGAATTCAAGCCTGTCCTTAAGTCTACTTTTGAAATGACGCTTATTGAAAAAGTGTGATAAACCATGTTACTCTTAATTTCGAAATTTTTATTAAAAATAATCCTAGGGCTGATCCTTTTTGTAGCGGCCTATCTATTAATTGTTTTTCTACTTTCGTTAATACCCGTTAACTACCGGGCCCGCCAACCCAAAGCTGGGAATACTATTTTTCTTACCAGCGACGGGATACATATCGATGTCCACGTACCAGTAATTACCTCTGCTTATGACTGGCGAAACCTTTTGCCGCCCGAAACCTTTAAAAGCGGAGATCAACCCTACAATTATATCACTTTTGGTTGGGGAGACTGGGGCTTTTACCTGGAAACGCCCTCCTGGTCGGAACTAAAAGCCAGTACAGCCCTAAAAGCTGCTTTTCTCAGAACTCCGACCGTCATGCACGTCAGCTACCTGGTGGATCCTCCTACTATCACTGATAGCCAGAAAGGCAAAAAGATCAAACAGCTCGTATTGTCCGACCAACAAATGCAAATACTCAACGAGCACATTTTAGATTCTTTTAAAGTAGATGCTTATGGCCATCCAATGATCATTCCCGACCGGGGCTACGGCGAAAACGATAATTTTTATTTTGCCAATGGAACATATCACCTTTTCCAGACTTGTAATAACTGGGTAAACCAGGCTTTGAAGAAAGCAGGAGTGCGGACTGCCGTTTGGGCACCTTCCAGTTATGGTGTCTTCCGGCACTTGAAATAAATGAAATGCCTGTTAAATTTAGTGCAATCCAAACGGGGTTCTTCATCTTATTTTTCAATAAAAAGACTTTCTAATCCACAAAAATCTAACAGTTTATTATATTCACGCTGTAGAAACGAAAACGAATGCAATGAATATAGGTATACCAAAAGAAAGTGGGGACAATAGAGTAGCTGTTGTCCCTTCTTCAATAAAGAAACTATCGGAACTGGGGGTTAAGGTGCTAGTGGAAAAAGGTGCCGGCGAATCGGCTATGTTCACTGATGAGGATTATGGTGAAGAGGTAGAGATCTTGGATCGTTCTTCTTTATTCGAACGGGCAGAGGTCATTATCAGCGTGTTGCCTCTTCCTTATGATGAATTGATAGAAGGGAAAACCTATGTTTCTCTTTTTCAGCCTTACAATGACAAGACCGTCATTGAGGAGTTAAAGAAACACAAGGTACATGCCTTCAGTATGGATATGATCCCTCGGACAACGCTGGCCCAATCAATGGATATTTTATCTTCTATGGCTTCGATCGCTGGTTACAAGGCGGTTCTGGAAGCTGCTCACCATTTACCCCGGTACTTCCCAATGATGATCACTGCTGCCGGTAGCATTAAACCATCCAAGGTTTTGGTTCTGGGAGCAGGAGTTGCCGGATTGCAGGCCATCGCTACTGCCCGGCGCCTGGGTGCGGTGGTAGAAGCATTCGATACCAGACTGGCAGCGAAAGAGGAAGTAGAAAGTCTCGGAGCAAAGTTTGTAGAAGTGGAAGGAGCAAAAGACGATACCTCCGCAGGCGGTTACGCCGTAGAACAATCGGAAGACTTTTTAAAACGGCAACGTGCAGAAGTACAAGCTCGCGCCATCAAATCGGATATCATCATTACCACCGCCCAGGTCAGAGGAAGAAAAGCACCTTTGTTAGTACCTGCTTCTACGGTTGAACAGATGAAAAAGGGTTCAGTCATCGTGGATCTGGCTTCCTCAACCGGTGGAAACTGTGAAGTCAGCCAAGACAACGAAGTCGTCGATTATAAAGGAGTAACAGTAATCGGTAATTCCAACCTGGCCGGATTAATGCCGCAAGATGCCAGTACCCTATTCAGCAACAATATTGTCAATTTCGTAAAATTGATCGTCAAAGACGAAGCATTGCATTTCAATATGGATGATGAAATTGTCGTATCGTCCTTAATTACAAAAGAAGAACAAGAATAGGGGAAAGGTTTTCCGATCCATAGTAACCATAAAATAACCGCAAAACCCAATAACTACATAACCATAAAATATGGAATCCATTTATCAATTTTTTGCCAGCAACCTATTGTTAATTTACCTATTGATCTTTACGATCATTTTGGGTTTTGAAGTGATTTCCAAGGTGCCAACGGTTTTGCATACCCCGCTGATGTCGGGAGCCAATGCCATCAGTGGAGTCGTCATTATCGGAGCGATCATTCTCATCCGCCAGTCGGAGCCCGATGATTATTTCACCCTGGGAATGGGTTTGTTAGGAGTTATTCTGGGCTCCGTAAATGTATTTGGCGGCTTTGCCGTTACCGACAGGATGTTAGAAATGTTTAACAAGAAAAAGAAATAACACAACACTAATGGTCAACACATTTTATACAGATTTAGGATATTTGATCAGTGCAGTTGCTTTTGTGTGGGGGTTGCGATTATTAAGTTCGCCGGATACTGCCAAGAGAGGGAACCGTTTGGCGGGAATTGGTATGGGTTTGGCCATTGTGATGGCTTTGATTCAACCCATAGGCACGGGTAGTGGAAATTACGCCTGGATCGTTGCGGGGATCGCTATCGGAGGAACCATTGGATACTTTGCTGCCAAAAAGGTCAAAATGACGGCAATGCCACAAATGGTATCCATTTTTAATGGATTAGGGGGCGCCTGTGCGGTAGTATTGGCTTTAGCTGAATTGTTAGGTCTGAAGACCATGGCCATGGGAGAACTTTCCATTGCCCTGTTAGCTTTACTGATCGGTGGGGTAGCTTTCACGGGCAGTTTTCTGGCTTACGCCAAATTGGAGGGACTTATCTGGGATAATACCTTAACCCTGCCTAAGCACAACATTATCAATATCGTACTTTTAGTTGCGACTTTAGGGCTGGGCGTATATTTATTATTTACGGGAGCTGATCCTACCTTAATCATCATTTTCACAGTACTTACCCTGATTTACGGTTTTTCTTTTGTGATCCCCATCGGAGGAGCGGATATGCCGGTAGTGATCTCTTTACTGAATAGTTTTACGGGACTCTCCGCCGCGGCCGCCGGATTGATTTACAATAACACCATCATGCTCATTGGTGGTATTTTCGTTGGTGCAGCAGGAACCATCCTGACAGTATTGATGTGTGAGGCGATGAACCGCTCTCTGCTCAATGTATTGATAGGAGGCTTCGGAGGGGAAGCCGCCAGTGCCAAAGGAGCCCAGGGGGACCAGGTAGCCAAAGAAGTTAACATCAATGATGCTGCCATACAATTGTTCTATTCCCAGGCGGTGATGGTTGTTCCCGGATATGGTTTAGCAGTCGCTCAGGCCCAAAAAGTAGCCAAAGAACTGGACGATTTATTAAGTGAAAATAACGTAGACGTAAAATACGCGATCCACCCGGTCGCAGGGCGTATGCCGGGCCACATGAACGTCCTATTGGCGGAAGCCGATGTTCCCTACCCTAAATTATTGGACCTAGATGACGCTAACGCTGCTTTTCCAAGTACCGACGTGGTCGTCATTGTCGGAGCTAATGATGTAGTAAATCCCGCCGCAGAAGATGATCCCGGCAGCCCGGTTTACGGTATGCCCGTCTTACAGGTTTGGAATGCTAAAAATGTAATTGTACTGAAACGCAGTATGCGCCCTGGTTACGCGGGTATTCAAAACCAGTTGTTCTTTCACGACAAAACCAGGATGTTGTTTGGCGATGCTAAGGATACGCTGAGTAAGTTGGTTAGTGAGGTGAAAGCACTGTAAGAACACGGATTGGATCACGGATTTTACAGATTGCACGGATTGCACGGATTTTTTTTGGTGATGTGGTCTTGGGGTTTTAATTGAGTCCGAAGAAATACGGCGTAGGCTATACCGTCACAGCTCACTACAACTACGCAATTCACTTTCCCCAAATCCATACATCCGCTCAATATTCGTACTACCTGGTCATCGCATTCGCCGTGGGATCAAAGTCTTAGGATACACCACCACACTTTCATTCCCATCTATACCAACCGATGCGACACCAAAGAGGAAATTATCGATCACGATATTTTCAAGGGTGTAATCCAGGATGGATTTATCGACATACCGCGAATATTGCCATTGGGGAGCAGTCGTATCCCGCCAGTAAATTTTAAAGCCGGCCAGATTTTCATCATCAGGGGCTTCCCAGATCAATCGGGTAGAAGGACGGACAGCACCGCCGATCATCACATTCTGTGGTTCGGGGGGAGCTTTGGCTAGCCCGGCCAGAACGATGGCATTAACACCAGTTAGTTTGGCACAATATTCAAAATTCACTCCTTCAATAACATCCCCGTATTCAATACCATCTTCAACCCTGATATCCTGGTGCTGCCGGTTATAATTCTCGTGCGTTTCCATAATGCGAACGCCCGCAAAGCCTTCATCGTTAAAGGGCCGGTGGTGACCACCCCGTCCAAAGCGATCCAGGCGGTAGATCATGATAGCATCCAGATTAGTCATATAAGTATCCGTCAGCCGATCTACGTACCGAGCCAATTGCCGGGAAATGCCATCGACCTCTCCCCCATAAAAACGCTTCCACCTGCGCTGCTGCTCCGTTTCGTCAACCGGTGTTGGTTCGGAAAACACCCGAAAAGTAGTATTGTCAATAACACCATCAATCCCTTCGATATTACCGATCATATCGTTGTTGAGGATCCCGATGATCTCCCAGTTCTTTTCTTTAGCCATCTTAGCCAGGTGCCTTCCTCCGTATAGGCCCTGTTCCTCACCCGATAGTCCTGCGTAAACAATACTAGTGGGAAATTGATACTGGGTTAAGATTCGGGCGGCCTCAATAGTACCAGCCATACCGGTAGCATTATCATTGGCACCGGGCGCATCCGTTTCGGCATCCGTCGAACTCGAGGCCCTGGAATCGATATCTCCCGACATAATGACGTAGCGGTCCGGATGCACCCTTCCCCGTTGAACAGCAATAACATTGACGACCCAGGTATCTTCTTTGATCCTGGTATTGGGATCGCCCCCAACCAGGGTACGTTGATAAAAGACTTCCAAACATCCGCCGCAATCGTCGGAGATCCGATCAAATTCGGCTTTTATCCACCGACGGGCGGCACCTATTCCCCGCGTATCGGACAAAGTATCAGACATCGTATTCCGCGTCCCGAAACTGACCAGTTTACGAATATCTGTTTCCAAACGTTCTGCAGAGGGTGCTTCAGCTATTTCAAAAAGAACAGGATCAAAAGCTGATGGCGGGTTTTGCCCCGTCAGACTTACGGCAATGATCAAAAATGTAATAATTAACCTTACGTTCATTTTTTAATTCTGTTTTTTGGAAAGTTAAGCATTCAAAACCATTTTCTGGTTGAATAGCCTCTCTTAGTTGTGTATATTTGCTTATCTTACTAATTGAAATAAAAAATAACTACAATGGCATTATTGATTCCTGTAATTATTGGTTTACTGATCATTCTTTCCGGAATATTTACGGTAAAGCAACAATCGGCAGCAATTGTCGAGCGCTTTGGAAGATTCCAAAGTATTAAAGGGCCTGGCTTACAGTTCAAGATCCCTTTTCTTGACCGGGTATCGGGCCGGGTAAGCATGAAAACCCAGCAATTGGATGTATTGGTAGAAACCAAAACGCTTGATAATGTATTCGTTAAACTAAAAGTTTCGGTTCAGTTCAAGATATTGCCCGATGCTATTTATGACGCATTTTATAAACTAGAGAACCCTTACGAACAGATCACTTCCTACGTTTTTGATACCGTCCGGGCAGAAGTTCCAAAGATGAAACTTGACGATGTCTTCGAACGCAAAGATGATATTGCAATGGCTATCAGGCGCGACCTGGCTGACGCCATGAATGAATACGGTTTTGATATCGTAAAAGCTCTGGTAACAGATATTGATCCCGATTCTCAAGTAAAAGTAGCCATGAACCGTATCAACACTGCAGAAAGAGAAAAAGTAGCTGCTGAATACGAAGCAGAAGCAGAAAGAATACGCATCGTTGCCAAGGCAAGAGCCGAAGCAGAAAGTAAACGACTACAAGGTCAAGGTATCGCGGACCAACGCCGGGAAATTGCCAAGGGATTGGAAGAATCCGTTGAGGTACTTAATAAAGTGGGTATTAATTCTCAGGAAGCTTCGGCGCTTATCGTCGTAACCCAACACTACGACACCTTGCAATCCATGGGAGAAAATGCGAATAGTAATTTAATCCTGCTACCTAATTCTCCTTCTTCCGCAAGTAATATGCTTTCCGATATGGTGAGTTCCTTTACTGCCTCTATGCAGATCGGTGAAGAAATGAAAAGAGCTAGAGATGAAAAAGAAAAGGTAACGCTTAAACGAGGAGATCAGCACGATTAGCATCGCAACAAGCGCATTAACTTTTAATATCCGTTACTCGTCTAAGTCTCTGACTTTTAGCGCCTATTAAGTCAGAGACTTGCGTGTTTCTTCGCATCGAGACAGTGTCTCTTGCAAGCATTTATAAATTATTTTGGGTCTGACTCGTTTTGGTATTGGGAGCGTTGCCTTCGTCTGGCAGATATTTGATAATTAGTATTTTACTCCATTTTAAGAGGGCCCCTGCTTAATGAAACTTAGTGGTAAAATACTTGGTGCGTACTTCAATGATGAATGTCATGAGAAAACCTTCTATTAAACTAGACTCTAGTGTCAAAAGTCCAATATTAAAGATGAATAGGAAATAAACAACCAATACTCAAGATCAATCCTTCGTTAAACAAACTATTATTACTATCCTTATCAATATTAACCACCCCCAGGTAATACCGACAATCCAGGAATAGTTTTTGTTTTTTCCTCAACATTGTTTCTAATCCTACTCCGAATGTAAGACCTCCGTCAAATTTATTGATTTCGGCTTCTCGGAAACCAATGGTCTTTCGCAATAATCTCCGTTCATCCTCGTAATGGTACCACATTTTTATGCCATAACCTACCTGAACGCCCAGCGTAGCGTAAGGCTGTACTTCCTTGATAGGTAAGGAAAGTTTAACCATCGCAGGCAGTTCTATATAGGACAACCCAACATAAAAAACCTCCGGAGAAAGATTGATCTTCCTCACAGCTGATTGATTTTGCCGGATAAGAAAGGATGGTTCCAGGCGAAAAGTCAAATACTCATTTTTTTGCCATTCTATAGGAATAGCTCCTTTGACTTGTTCTTTCTGCCCCAGTCCTCCTCCTCCCATCAATCCAATGAACGATTGTCCATTGACCAAGTGAACGAAAAAAAACATTGAAGAACACAGGAGGAAATATCTCGTCATGAGTTTATGAATTAGTCAGGTTTTTGCTTATTTATTCCGTATTTTCCAGTGCGAGAGAGCAATCTTTAAGAAAAACTATAGAAAATATACATTTGTAACGTCTATTTGGGTTTACTATTACCTCTTTATTACCGACTTTGTCATCTTTAGAAAATAAAAAGTCAGTCATGAATTGGCCGCTTACTGACTCGGCAATGATTTCAGCCAAAACAGAAAAAGCTATCATGAAAATTCTAAACGTTAAACAAATCCAGGCACTGGATGCTTATACGATAGCAAACGAACCTATCTCATCCGTTGATTTGATGGAACGTGCTTCCGCAACCTTTGTCGACTGGTTTATCAACCGACACAATGACACCGGTCAGGCCGTAGTAATTTTTTGCGGACCGGGCAATAACGGGGGGGACGGATTGGTGATCGCTCGTTTTTTAACGCTTATAGGCTATCCGGTTACGGTTTACGAATGTAAAATCAGCAGTAGCACTTCCAAAGACCATCAGGTCAACAAAGCGCGTTTAACGGCACTGAAAAATGTCCGGATCTTGTCTTTGGAAAAGGGTGGCAACTTTCCAAGAATTCCTGGAAATGCCTTGTTAATTGATGCTATTTTCGGTTCTGGTTTGAACAGAAGCGTAGAAGGATATTGGTCGGATTTAGTGCATTACCTCAATGGACTTCAGAACCATATCATCGCTATAGACATGCCATCCGGCACTTTTGCCGATCAGCCTACGACCGGCAAAAGTGCCGAATGGCATGTCTATAGCGATGATAAGGTTCTGAAGTCCATTGAGGT
>CAZHNG010000083.1:0-21947 GCA_964533785.1 uncultured Saprospiraceae bacterium
TCTTTTTTCCCTTAAGATCGCATTTTTATTTTACATCAGAAAGGGGCTACACCCTGTCGGAGAGGGTTCGACAGATTACAGATTGCTGAGTTCCATTATTAGGAGAACATTTGAAGAATTGGCTTTTGAATGTAGTGGAGATATAGAAATACTTGATGTACAGGATGTTCCAGTTTCCAAAAAAACATTCGTTGACAGTGTTTTTGAGGCATCTAAATACGCTTATACTGAATTAGGGTTGCTTGTTCTTTGTATTCACGCAGATGCAGATTCAAAAGACGATTCGGATACATTTCAAAACAAAATCAACCCAGCTGTAGATAAGATAGTCAACGCAATTGATAAGGATTTGTGTAAGTTGCTTGTCCCATTGGTACCTATAGTTATGACTGAATCGTGGATGCTAGCAGACAAAGAACTTCTTAGAGAGGAAATTGGCACAAATATGTCTTTTTCAGAGCTAGGGTATAAATGGTAATCCAGAACAAATTTCCAAACCAAAAGAAAAAATTAAAGAAGCCATAAGAATTGTATACTCACAATATTCAGGCAGGAGGAAGGCTCCTTCAATTTCGGAACTTTATCTTCCAATAGGCCAAAAGATTGATCTTGATAAATTGAAAAGCCTTAATTCTTATCGTAAGTTCGAAGAAAATGCACGAAATATTTTAATTCAGATGAATTATATTAATACTTGATGTACGAATAGGTAAAACAACAACATCACGCTATTTTACCTCCCATCGCTCATCCCGCCGCAGCGGTAACAACTCTAACTTCCGCACTTCGATCTGGGCAAATCCAAACTCCATTGTCACCTTTCCGGTAATCAAATAAATACCTTTCCCACGCAAAGGGTATTGTTTTAATGATCGTGGGAAATGCGTTGTATCAAAATACTGGCCTTCCTCGTCAAGCCAGGTACCGAATTGCATGAGCTTATGATGTTTGGTACGTACTTCCTTACGGCAAACGAAATAGCCTAAAATATTGATAATGCGGTTGCGGTGGTTGAGTAAGTCCCGGGCAAGTATTAGGTTGGTGTATTTTGACCTGTCGGCAAGTAAACGATAGGGACTGCACAAAGGAAAACCAAGCAGTTCCAATTCATCAAAGGCCTGATCATACTCACCTTCTTCCAGGATGGGGAGTTCAAAATTTTCGGGATTGGGGTCGTTGAAGAGGTAACCGGTGGCTTCGTAGTGTGCTTTGGGATCGCAGAGGGCATTTTTTTCCCACATCAATTCGTATTTATTGCGACCGGTAAAACGAAAAGCGTTGATGCGAATCAGCAGATCGAGTTGCTCCGTTGAAACGGGAAGCCGGTTGATGAAATCATTTAAACCGGTATAAGGTCCGTTTTGCCGGCGTTCCGCTACAAGTCGTTGCGCCAGCGCTCTTTCAAAATTACCGATGTGGATAAAGCCTACGTAAATATCCCGATCGTAAAGCGTGGTGAGTAACTTGCTGTGATTGACGCAAGGAGCATGGATCCGGCCGCCCAGCTTTTTGGCCTCGTGAAAGTAGTATTCCGTATGGTAGAAGCCGCCAAAATTATTAATCACTGCCACCATAAACTCCAGGGGATAGTAGGTCTTTAAGTAAAGGCTTTGAAAGCTTTCTACGGCATAACTGGCTGAATGTGCTTTGCAAAAGGAATAGCCCGTAAAAGACTCTACCTGCCGCCATACTTCCCGGGTTAGCTCCTCCTGATATTCCCGCTCCTTACAGTTTTTGAAAAACTTGGCTCGCAATCGTTCAAAAGTATCTTCTTTTGCCCGTTTACCCGACATGATGCGCCGTAAAACATCGCACTCATCCATCGGGATACCGCTGAAATGGTGGACGATCTTCATCACGTCCTCCTGATAGACCATCACACCGAAAGTTTCGCCCAGGTGCTCCTTATGTACGGGGTGTAGGTACTCAAATGCGTAGGGATTGTGGTAGCGGTAGATGTACTCGCGCATCATCCCCGATTGGGCTACGCCCGGCCGGATGATTGAGCTGGCCGCAACGAGTGTGGTATAATGATCACACCGGAGTTTGGAAAGCAGCCCCCGCATAGCCGGTGACTCGATATAAAAGCAACCGACACACTGAGCTGATCGCAGCTTCGCCCGTACCTTTTTATCTTTCATTATAGTGGGAATATCGTGGATATCGACCGCCTTGCCCTGATTGTGCCTAACCAAGTCTACGGCATCTTTGATGTGTCCTAGCCCTCTTTGGCTAAGAATATCGAACTTGTGGAAGCCCAGATCTTCGCCGTGGTACATGTCGAAATGAGTGATGGGAAACCCTTTCGGCATAAGTTGTAAGGCGGTGTGATAATTGATCGGGCGTTCGGAAATGACGATACCACCGGCATGGATGCTCAGGTGATTAGGGAAACCCTCGATCTTTTCACCGTAATGAAAGATCTGCCGGGCAATTTTATGCGCTTTAGTCATATTTGCCGGATCGGCAACGATTTGGTCGATCTCCGGCTTGGGCAAGCCGTATACTTTGCCCAGTTCGCGAATGATCGCCCGTCCTTTAAAAGTACTGTAAGTCGCTAACAGAGCAGTATGGGCTTTACCGTAGCGTTTGAAAATATAGTCCTGGATCTCATCGCGTTGGTCCCAGGAAAAATCAATGTCGAAATCGGGCGGCGAACTACGGAATTCATTAATAAAGCGTTCGAAATAAAGGTCCAGCTCCAACGGATCTACATCGGTTATCTTCAAACAATAGGCAACGATGGAATTAGCGCCGCTGCCTCTGCCGACGTACCGATAGCCCATTGATTCAGCGTACCGGCAAACATCCCAGGTAATGAGAAAGTAAGCGCAAAAGCTCTGCTTCCGGATCACTTGCAGTTCCTTTTTAACCCGGCCGAATGCTTTGGTGTGATGTTGGCCGTAGCGATTGCGACAGCCGGCCAGGGCCAGTTTTTCCAACAGCTCGAAATCATCGTTTTTGTTGCCGGTAAAAGTTTGCCGGTTATTTTTGGAAGTGGGGGTCATTTCAATAGAACAGTTGGCTAATAGTCGCCGGGTATTTTCTATAATGAACGGGTAGGTCTGGTATGGTTCGATCAATTGTGTTGGTGTTTGCCAGGTTTCGGTTCGTTTCGCACAATCTTTTGCTTTTAGTTTGGTGATCAATGTATTTTTATCGATCGCCCTAAGCAGCCGGTGAACCTCATAATCTTCGGGTTTCCCGAAAGTTATGGGACTCCATACGACCAGCCTCGCTCTGTACTTCAACACATCTTTAGCGTAAAGCTTATTCACGTGCTCAGGACGGATGCCGAGAAATTCATTGCTGCGAAAACAATCAATGGGCTTGATGAGCTTTGGATAAATGATATAAGTATGGGGTAGGAGAGGAGCTGCAACCGGTAATTCTTTTTCGGCCAATGAACAATGGGTGAACAGTTCATTGAGCGCTTTGAAACCTTCAGCATTCTTTGCAATACCGATGTAGAGCAATTCGTGATCGTCATTGCGAAACTCCATACCCACAATAGGCTTAATATCTTTCTGCTTACATAGGGTAATAAATTCAAATGCACAAGAGGTATTATTAATATCGGTCAATACCAGTTCTTTCAATCCAATAGCGGCTGCCTGTTCGACCAGCTCTTTGGGCCGAAGCGTACCATAGCGGAGACTGAATGTGGTATGACAGTTTAAATACATGATGGACAATGAGCAATGAGCGATGAGCAATGGGCAATGAGCAATGGGTTAATAAACAATTCGAAACGTGCAATCCGTCTGAATTAAAAGACGGGGGAGTGAAACATACGAGAACATAAAGTTCATAGCGTTTTTCATCCTAAGCTTCTTTGCAGAAGTTATGATGTTGGGACATTGAATGGAGGGTTACTTTGCTCCGCCACGTAGGGCCCGTATGGGTATGGGTATGGGTATGGGTATTGGCCTGGGCAAACGTAGGAGAACATGGAGGACTAACTCGCTAACCCGTAAGAACCCGTCGAACTCGTTAACCTCGTCTCAAAGCAAAGAAGCCGGTACAATCGCCCCCGCCCCGTACTTACGTTTGATCTTATCCATAGCCGCCAATAGATTGACTTCTTTGGTGCTATCCTGAAAGAGATCGATCTGGTAGTTACCGGAAACGAGGTGGCTGAACCGGATGCCAACCAGGCGAATGAGTTGACGGCGTACGTAGAGCTTTTCGAATAGTTCATAAGCATACTGAAGTAAGACTTTATCATTGCTGGTGTAGGGGATGTGCTTTTGTTTGGTGAACGTATTGAAATCGGTATACCGCAGCTTGATGGTGATACAGGCGGTCAATTTCTGTTTTTGGCGTAGTTCAAAAGCTAGTTTGCTGATCATTTTCGTAAGTTGTTGTTTAATAAAATGGATGTCTATGGTATCTTGCTGAAAGGTTCTTTCGGTGGAAATGGATTTGGCTTCGGTGTACGGAATGACGGGGCGGTCATCGATGGCGTTGGCTTTTTTGTGCAGGGTAATGCCGTGTTTGCCAAATTCTCGTTCCAAATAAAGAGGAGGGATCTTCGCGAGGGTTTCGATAACCCGTACCCCCATGAAGCTCAGTTTTTTATGGGTTTTCTTACCTACGGCCGGTAATTGCCGGACGGATAAGGGGTTCAGAAAAGCTTGCTCTTTTCCGCGCTCGACAATAGCCTGGGCATTGGGCTTATTAACGTTGACGCTTACCTTGGAAACGAGCTTGTTAACACTCAGCCCCAACGAAATTGGTAAGCCCGTTTCCAGGATAATTTTCTGTCGTAGTTCGCAGGACCATTTCCAGGTACCAAAATATTTGTCGAAACCGGTAGCATCGACGTAAAATTCATCTATACTGGCTTTTTCGTAGATGGGAGCTTCGGTTGCAATCACTTCCGTAACCATTTTGGAGTGCCGGGAATAAGCTTCCATATCGCCGCTCAGTACAACGGCATCCGGACAACGTAGCCTGGCCGTCCGGATGGGCATTGCTGCGTGGATACCATAACGGCGGGCTTCGTAGCTACAGGAGGCGACCACCCCGCGGTCGCTGCTTCCACCGATGATGATGGGTTTACCTTTTAAAGCACTGTTTCTCAGGACTTCTACGGACACGAAAAAGGCGTCCAGGTCTAGGTGTATGACGGCTCGGTCGTACATGGTTCGTGTAATTTTTCTCGTAGTATTTTAAGATGCCAGATCCTGACGATGAATGTCAGGATGAGACTAGATGTATTGACCTCTAAACTTGGGGGGCAACTTCAATCACCACAAAGAACGCTAAGTTCTCTTTTCTTAGCGGTTCTTCAGCGGCGAGTAAAAGCTTTTGACCCCAAGTTTCCCAGCAGTACAGATAGACACTGGGCACTAGATATTTAAATCTCTGAGGTTTCAAAAACCCTCGGAGGTTTGCTCTTGCAATAAGGGGGAACAATCAGTTCGCATTGGCAATACAATAGCATTGCACATTGTTCATTGCACACATTGTTCATTGCCCATTGTAATTACACTTTAATCGGATTTCTAGCTGATTCGCTATTCTTGTTGCAGCTGTTTTGGTGGAGGATAATTCAAACAGGGGAGAGCAAAGATATGGGTTTAAAAACTAAAAGTTTGTTAAATTTTGTGAATGGTATTTTTTGTGTTTTGTAAGTACTTAGAAGCTGTTTAGTTTACATTCTGTGATTTTATTATAGGTCACAATTTTCGAAACCTTTAGGTCATAACCGTCTGCGTAGGGTTCTTAACATGTGGGCTATATGTGGCCGGACACTACTGGCCACAAGTCAAAAAAACGTGAGTTATTCTGAACTTTGAACAAATTCTATTCATAATTGATTTTCAGTATTGAAACCTCTGGTTTTGTTGCATTTTGCGAGCTAAGAGGCTGTCCCATAAATCCAGCTTCGGTTGAGTTGACCAAATTTTAAAAAACACGAGAAACATAGAGCACATAATATTTGGCTATGTTTCTACGTGTCCATATGTTTAAAATAAAATTTTGTAGATTTTCATGGATTTTACTTTTTGAGACAATCCTTTTTACTTTCTTACCTAAAGAACAAGGAATAAACTCATGCTTTTTTAAGACTTTTTATGCTTGCTAATTATTCGGCCGTTTGATTCAACCTTTTGACGGATAATTTCAGGATTGCCGAAGTAACGCAGTTCTGCCTCCTGTTTCACAGTAGCGGCTAACTTTTCCGTGGCTTTTATTTTACAGATGGCATAATTTGATACTTCTACCTCAGCATGTGTGGAAGTAAAAGCTTTTGCATTCAACACGCTGTGCTTTTCTACCAGTACATTCGATTCCTCGGCGCTTCCTTTTAAATTTAATTTAGCACCGCCGGTAATGGTGCAATTCAGTTTTTCAACATCAAAATTGCCATTGCCAATACTTTCACTTTCCATGACCAGATCGAGTTCATCCAATTTGATCTTCTTTTGTACATCAATAAATGCATTTTCCTTCAAGGTGATTTTAGCTATACCTTGGAGGGAAACGTAGACTTTTATGCCCATTTCAGTTTTTAAAGGCTTGGTCATCTTGATGGTGAGCTGATTATTTTCGAACTTTGTTTCGATCAGATCGAGAATATTTTGCTGTCCTTTAAGGGTCACATATTCTCGCGGGTCATCATTGGGATAAAGTTGAATACAATCTCCCACAATAATTTCACTGAAATCTGCTTCAATTTCTCTCAGTTCAGTAGAAATATCACCTGTGCCGACCACCGTTTCGTACCTCGGGTCATTATAAGTGACAGATTCTACGCCAGTGTAAGTTTGAGATTGCAACGATAAAGCAGCCATAGTGCAACAAATAATTAATAGATTAAATTTCATGATGAAAAGTTTTTTATGTTCCTAATTCTAATTGGTTTTTTACCAAACTGTAGTAAGGCCCCTGGTTTAAAGTTAATTCCAGGTGGCTACCTTGTTCAACGACTCTACCTTTGTGCAGTACGATAATTTGGTCTGCATCTTGCACTGTACTTAACCGGTGTGCGATAACTATCACGGTTTTACCTTTCATGAAAATATTAAGATTATCTACGATGCAGCTTTCGTTAGCAGCATCTAAGGCACTGGTTGCTTCGTCAAAAAAGAGGAAATCCGGATTTTTATATACCGCTCTCGCAATCAGCAACCGTTGTTTTTGCCCGCCACTTAAATCGAGGCCTACTTGCCCGATTTTAGTATGATATTGAAGAACGAGACTTTCGATAAATTCGTCAATGCAAGCGATTCTTGAAGCGAGCTGGGCTCTTTCAATGTCTGGATTTGGATCGCCAAGCGCAATATTACCCAGGATGGTATCACTGTAGATAAATCCGTTCTGCATCACTACGTAACTTTGTGCTTTTTTAAGTATTTAGCTAAAAAATTCCAACTTCTTTTCCAGTGGGCGTGGATGGGTATTTTAGGTTTGAGGGTTTCAAAACCTTCTCCAGGCTGAAGCAGGAGAAGAATACCTTTACCATCTTCCAGATACCATTCGCTTTGGAACCTTTCATCGCTCATTTTAGTAAGCCCGAAACCGGGATCAGCGATAACAAACCGGTTTTTGCGGTTTTTCAAGATATCATACAGAACTACAAAATGGTCTTGTCTCCAATGTAAAATACAGGGTAGTGGTATTTCTTCTTCTAGTGTTTTGAGCGAGACTTTTACGGCTCCCGTGTCAAACCCCACCGCATTAGCGCCATTACTAATATCCCGTAAAGACACTCCCAAACGAGTAACACCGCATAACTTTCGCAATTCCTCTAGTGCGTACTCCTTACCGTAATATGAGCTAATCATTCTAAGACAGGACGGGCCGCAATCTGTATTTTCCAACTGCCGGTATAATGGTTACTTCCATATCATTGCGAGCAAGCAACTTAATATTGGAAATGATTTTTTCGTAAGATCCTTTGTTTTTGCTAACATAGCGTACCTTGTTGTGGAATTCTTTATTCCCATCTAGGGTAATTTGCATACCAAATACATTGTGGTTCTTCAAGAAGTCAATCTTTTCCTGGTCAATTAGATAGCCATTAGTGGTAAAACTCGATCCAAAGTTGATTTCAGAGCCTTCGAAAATACGTTTAACTCCTTCTAATAAAGGCATGACTGCCTGCCGGTAATAGATGAGCGGTTCCCCTCCGAAAAAACTGATGTTGAAATATTGTAATTCAGGGTTTTCTTTCTTTTCGTTTTCAATAAACCGCAGTACCCGGTTAATGATGGGAACGTCCATTTTCGAACCCTGGACGTGTGTTTCGTAGCAGTACCAGCATTTGAAATTGCAACCCATAGTAGGGTTAATGGTCAATAAAAACTGTGATTTTGTACCATCAATTTTTTTAGTGAGATCTTTGACCTGTTGATTTTCGTCCAGATCTTTATCGACGATAAAGCCATGTTCGAAAAGTTCGTTATAAAACCCTGGGTGGTAGTCCTTTAAGCTAGCAACATCATCCTGAAGCCTTGCTGCTTCCAATAGTTCTTTTAAAATAGGTTGAACAACAATGAAATGGTCACTATATGTATTATGAAGCAAAAAATTTCCTTCATATGGAAGTATAGAGTTAAATTTACTAGTCTTCATTTTATATTACACATTAAAGGGGGAGCCCTAGCCCTATGAAAACTGGAATTAACATAGGACTGGGTAACCCCAATTGAGAAAATATTTTCTTTTTTATTGAGCATCTAAATTGCCTTGGTCGGACAAGTTGAAACCTCCGATTGTGTGCACAACATCAGGAATTCACTTTGACCGGGCGTTTGGTGCTCTACTTTGTGCCACCGCATCCGGCGTGGCAGTTACCACCCTGGCAATTATTTGGTGTTCCGCCGCCACCACAATGTTTTCTACAGTTGTTGGTGGCTTGTGCGAGTCGTGGATCTCCCTTTGAACTGATCGATGCAAACCCACCCATCAATTGCCCCAGATGGTTTTCTTCAATTTGATCCAGACTTTTCAAAACTGATTTTAAATTATTCGTCATTGTAATAATGATTAAAACTGCCTACTCTATTTAATATCCGGCTTTTCGGCATCCGCCCTAACTTGTACAGGTTAGTTTCTTAATCAGTTATCCAACTGGTTGATTTTCAATGCAATTGAAGAAACGAACATCCTTATAGCATATAGCTATTTAATGACTCCACATGTTTGTGAACAGTTGCCTCCCTGACAATTATTTGTTGTCGGACCACATAACCCACCTTTGCAATTATTGGTGGTAGCGCTTAAGGGCCCATGATCAGGTGTAATGGTAATGGAAGCAAAACCACCTTGGAGCTGTCCCATTTGATTCTCCTCCAACTGTTCCAATTTTAGTAGGATTGACTTGAGATTCTTTTTCATAACGAATTGTATTTAGTTAGATTAATAATGAAAAGGAGTTGTAACCTGTAGGTAGTGAGTGGGTAAGAATTTATCTCCATGGGTTTTGATAAAATCTTTTCCCACTTTCATAGCCTTTAGGTAATGCCACAGTTAGGACCACAATTTCCTCCGTGGCAATTATTGGTCACTGGACAGTGCGTTCCTTTACAGTTATTTGTTGTATTGGAAAATTGTGTCCCTCCTACAGTAAGTGTAATAGAAGCAAAACCACCCTGGAGCTGTCCCATTTGGTTCTCTTCTATCTGATCTAATTTTTTCAGAATTGATTTTAAATCTTTCATAATGATTAATTTGAAAAGTGATAAATAGGAAAAAGCCGGTAAAAGAGGCTTTACCCATCAATTGATGGTTACTTAACCCCGCAATTTGCGCCGCAATTTGCGCCGTGGCAGTTGTTGGTAACCGGGCAAGTACCTTTTTTACAATTGTTGGTGGTGTTGTTAAACGAGTTAACGTCCGGACTGAAACTGATTGAAGCAAAACCTCCTTGAAGTTGCCCCATTTGGTTTTCCTCAATTTTTTCCAGTCTTTGCAAAATGGAATTCAAATCTTTTTTCATTGTTAAAAAGTTTTTAATTAAGCTTACTCTTTTTGATTAATAGGCTTTTCAGCATCCGCCTTTATTCTTGTATATGTTTATTTGTTCAAAGATGAACTATTGAATGTTGGTTGAAAGAATTTCCTGGAGCTGCTTAACGGGTTGCTATTTATTTCCTGTCGTTTTTCAGTGCTTTTTATTGTCGCAGCTTAAACTTAAAATAAGAGATGGCTCATGTTAATTCCTGAGCCTTGATTTTTCTCCTTCGGTGGAGTATTCAATTCGCTTCTTGTTAAAGGATTTTCCAATGTTGAGATTGTAAAATAAATACAATTGCAACCTCCTGCTCTGGTATTTTTCCGTAGTAATGATGCTTTCTCTACTGCCCAGAAGTTCACTGCTGTTATTTTGCATATTAAACAAATCCGTTATTCCTAAACTGACTCTCAGTTTTTTATCCATGAAGGGTTTACTCAGTGAAATATCAAATTGCCCGTAAGGATCATAGAGGATATTACCGTATAAATCTTTCGTCGTATAGCTCAAGGAAAAGTTAGCCCTAAAATCATTTTTGAGTGATAGGCTATTATTGAATCTTAGGCTGTAGGTATTTTGAGCGGCGTCAATCTTATCTGATTTAAAATGGCTATTGTAGTAAGAGAGGTAAACCGAACTATACAATACTTGCTTAATTGGCGCAAATGGGATATTGAGGTTTACTCCGTAAGTAGTTTGTTGGGAGATGTTCTCATTTTGGTAGATGGCCAGATTTTGGTTGGCTATTAGGATTCTATTGATGACATCGTTGGTTTTAGAGTAATAAGCCCCTAGAGAATATTTATTAAAGAGGCTGTAATTGACTTCCACATTGTTTGTATACTCGGGGCGGAGTAAAGGGTTGCCGCGGTGAATGGTAAATTCATTGATGACATAAGCAAAAGGGTTTAAGGCATCGAAAGAAGGTCGATTGATTCTTCGGTTGGCTGCAAAGGAAAGAGCATTGCGATTATTCTCCCCGAACTGCCATAATAAATAGGCGCTTGGAAACCAATCCAGGAATTGAGTATCGAAATTACCACTTTCGGCTTCCGACGTACCCTTGATATTTGAGTTTTCTAACCGCAAGCCAACTTTGTATTGCAATTTTTCTTTTCCGCCGGAAATATTCAGGTAAGCGGCCATAATTGACTCATCATAATTGAATAGATTGGTGCGGGCAGCATCGATTACAAAAATATTATCGATTTTATCCTTTTCAATGGCATCGTTTATGATGTCACTTCTGCTGTATTTAATACCGACTTTAACAGTAGTAGTAGTCAAAATATACTGATAGTCTAGTTTTCCGGAAAAAATTTTGGAAAACTGGTCTAGAGAGTTCGATGTGGTATTATTATTGATGAAGCGGCTATTCTCATCGAAATAATCAGAAGCGAAAAGGCCGTTAGTTTTATTTTCGTTATCGACGTAATCAAGTAGTATCTTTAGTTCCGAGCCTAAAGTATCGGTTTGCCACTTATAATTGAGAGAAGTTCCCTGGTACAAATTAGTACTCCTGGTATTGTATTTCCCAATGACTCTGGAGGTTGTATTCTCTTTGCGTAAATTGGCGATTGCATCAACATTCAGGTCATTTTGATTGAAAGTTCTGACGTGTTCAAAATTGATGTTTTGAAACTTATTGATGTCGTAATCAGCACCCAGCCTCAATTGGTGGTTGCTTACGTCAATTTTTGTATAGGAAGAAGACGCTAAATTAAATTGTGTATCAGGGTTATTTCTATCTTCTTGAACGTCAACAAAAGAAGCATCATCGTATATATAAAAGTTGGCGGTAGTGGTTAGTTTTCCCTTTTTGTAATTGGAAAAGACACCGCCGCTGTATTTGTTGTATTTTCCTTTTTCATACCCTGCATAAGTGCTGGCATTAAAGCCATCGAGGAATTTTTTCTTGACAATAATATTGATAATGCCGCCTTTACTTTCAGCATCATATTCCGAACCAGGGATGCTTATTACCTCAATGCTTACGATTTGGTTGCCATCAATGCCATTTAAATAACTTCGTAATTGCTGGCCGTTTAGGTTTAATAACTTACCGTTGATCATTACCCGGGTTCCGGTTTTTCCATTAATGCGAATTCCGCCGTTACCATCTACCCAAACCGATGGGGTGGTTTTCAGGACTTCCAGTGCCGAATGATTACCGACCAGCAAGCTTTTTTCAACAAAATAAATCAGACGGTCTGTCTTTCTTTCTATGACTGGTTTTTGTGCGATGATCGTCACGGTTTCCAGCTCATTGGTGGTAATCGACAATTGGAAAGAAAGGCCTTGGATGTTGCCATCAGTACGTACCTCCTTTTGAATTTCCTGATAGCCAATGTATCTTACCTTGAGCGTATAGTTGTCATTGCACGTTGTGGTTATTAAAAATTCTCCTTCAGCATTGGTAATGGTGCCGGACAACAGTTGCTCATCTTGATATATTCCCACACTGACATATTCCATGGGGGCGTTTCTTTCGTCTTGCACTATACCCCTTATTTTGCAATCTTGCCCGTAAATTACTGTGGAGCTATACATAAGATATAAGCAGAGAGTAACAATGTATTTTGATTTCATGATATTAGGATATATGTTTGAATATTTTTATTAATGTGGTGTTCTATGGGATTTTACGACGAAGTGGTTTCAGTTCCAGGAGCTTTAAAAACTACGTTGATAAAATCGTTGTATCTAAGGATCAAGTAATTGCCTTTGAAAATTGAGAAATAATCACCCTCCGTATTGTGGGATTTGTAGTGGTAATCTTCCTCAACCAGGAAGGAATCCCCTGAAAAGAGACGTTGATATGTTCGAATATTCAGTGATCTCCTTAAAAAAGTAATTTCAATATGAGTGTGATCATGAACCGTCACAATGGCCCAGGACTTTTTACCGGTCAGTGAAATGATCTTACAACTTGGGTTTAACGGTGTCATATTACAGATCCCATAATTCCGGCAGCCCTTACTTGGAGTGCCAAATTCTATCTCCATAAAGAGTTGCGCTTTTATCAATGGGTAACTGATATCTTTGCTTATCGCAAAAACACAAGAATGATTCATCATACCTACCCTTGTTATGGTAAATAAATCCATTCCAGGGGAGAATTACAGGGACAATAATGTTATTTTGGGTTTCCTGGAAATGCTCTGAATAGATTTATTTTCAGTTTTAATTCATTGATTTAAAGTACCTTGAATCGAAGTGGATTCTTTGTCTGGTTTTGTTTGTATTTGATTTCTTTCCTATCCTATCATCACATGGACATGGGTCATTCCTTATTTTGCAATGGCATTATATAAATTTGCTTTTGGAATTGATCTTTAACTATCAGTATAGACTATAAAAAACTCGGAATGACTCATGTTGACGGATCTCTGATCATGCTTCAATTACATCCATTTCTATGATTGCTTGGTTATCGTCGGTGGAGTTGGTGTTGTTTGCTGGATTTGAGACAGCGCCTAGCGCTAGCATCAATGCAATTAATAAAGAGGTCATGTTCAAAAGTTTTGATTAATGTTTTTTGTTTGCAATTCAAAACTATGGCCTCTTTCCCCTTCTCCCGGAGACAGTTTTTTTGAACCGTTTTTCCTTTTTTGTATTAGAATTTTCTTTATCTGAATTTACTATTCTGATTATTAAATTATTATGAATTATTTGTTTGTATAGGAGGGTTTGTTGATTCCGTTTTGTATTTGGTATGATATCAGGAAAAATGAAATTACTCTGAAATTTAGTTGCTCCCCATCAAAACGGGCTGTTTTTTAAGTTTTAATTGGCTTTGTTGTATGAATAAATATAATTTGGCGAAAAATCAGATTCTCAAAATTTTGGGAAAATGATTGGGCTTTTGGGGAATTTTCATGACCAAAAAACCCAATTTGCCAAAGGAAAAATGTTTATGCAACAAAGCCCTTTTAATTTATTGTAATCATTAAATTTGGTTTGTAAACCATTGGTATTATTGGTCGAAAAGAATTAAAGTGCAAAAAAATGCAAAACTTAATAGAAATAATAAGTATTGTAAAAAACATCAATTTAAAGTCTTCTGATTTCCTTACTGCAGATGGTACTAAAGAAACCCAAACTAAAATTTTTTACAATAAAATTCTCGAAGGAGAATTTAGAACGGATGAAGAAGCAGCTAACTATTTTTTTAATTCAAGTACCAATACTTCCAAATACAAGAACTTGAAGCGGTACTTGAGAGAAAAGCTATTGAATACGCTCTTTTTTATTAAGCCAACCAAAAATTATGGTGACTATAACCGGGCGTATCTTTATTGGTGTAAAAATCTTTTCGCGGCAAAAATATTAATGAATTTTGGGGCGAGAAATTCGGGTATTGATCTTTGTCAAAAAGTATTCAAGAAAGCTCTTCAAGTAGAACTAACCGAGTTTATTATCTCTTCTAGCCGTTATTTAAGGCTACATTACGGCACGAGAATTGGAAACGAAGAAAAATATGATTATTTCAATGAAATATTTCGGCAGTATTATGAAATAGCTTTTGCTGAAAATATGGCCGAAGAGTTCTACATTAAACTGATGATTCCCTATTCAACCAGTCAGGCGGTAAAAGAAGAAACCTATGATAATACCGTTAGATTTTACAATCTATTGCGGCCCTATTTAGAGAAATTCTCTTCTCCAGTACTCCACTTTTATGCTTATTATATCAAAATCATGGGAGCACTCGTCATTAACGATTACCATTCGTTAGTTGCCCATTGCCGGGAAGGAATCCACTTTTTTAAAAACAAAGAATATAAGTATATCACCCCGCTCCGGGTTTTTTATCACAATTTATTGATCGGTTATACCCAGTTGAAAGATTTTAAGAATGGAGAAAAGGTGGCTGAAAAGGCGTCTTCTTTGATTTCAGCGGGAACTCATAGTTGGTATATTCACCAGGAACTATTATTAATTTTAGCCTTACATGCTAAAGAATACAATGAATCCACTAAAATTTTGAACCGAACTATAAACAGCAGAAAGTTCAATGCTCAATCGTCGACCCTCAGGGAAAGGTGGTTCATCAATTCTGCATACGTACATTTTTTAGCTTCTATTGGTAAAATTGATGATACTAGCATCGTGAAAGGGACATTCCGGTTAGGAAAATTCCTGAATAGCATTCCCAATTATTCCAAAGATAAACGCGGACTCAATATCCCAATTCTTATTATCCAGATCCTTTTCATGATCACCCGCAAGAAATATGATGAAGCTATTGATCGTTTTGAAGCCATTAAAAAATATTCTTCCCGCTATATTCGAAAAGGAGAGAACTTTCGAAGCCATTGTTTTTTGAACATGCTTTTGCAAATACCTGCCTGTAGCTTTCATAAATCTGGGGTCATCCGCAAAACTCAAAGCTGGTACAATAAACTGAAGTCAACGCCTTTGGAAATTGCGAATCAGCCCAACGAAGTAGAAATTATTCCTTATGAAGACCTCTGGGAGTATATTGTGGATTCATTGGAGACGAGATTTTATTGAGTGGGTTTTAACCATCAATAAAAATCCCGATAAAGCAAATACTCTTTCCTGACCTCTATAAACCTTGCCAACCCCGCTTCCCAGGTCGCTCTGGTCGCCGCTTCCGTTTTTCCTGCCTCGATCGCTTTGCGGAGTTGGTCAGAGCCCGCCAGTTTATCGAAAAAGCTGGTTTTGAAAAAATTGGCCTTTTCCGGAAAACCCTGGTAGAAATCAATGAGGTAGTTGAGGTTAACCCGGCTCATGGTTTGTAGACTGTCCAGCGGTATATTGCTCAGGTTGAATCCGTTACACGTTTCGCCTTCGAGTTTGGGGTATTTAGCACCCGGCATGGAGCGGGGGGTGAAGCTGTAGTTACCTTTCGGAAAGTCAGGATGGCCATAGACTTGGAATGGAGTAGGGGTACCGCGCCCTTCACTAGCTACGGTGCCTTCGAAAAAGCAGGTGGAAGGATAGAGATAGATGGAACGCATATCTGGCAAGTTGGGCGATGGTTTGACGGGCAGTTCATAAAAAGTTTGGTGATTATAATTTTCGCAGGTGACCACTTTCAGGTTACACCGTATTCCGTCTTTCAACCAACCTTCACCGTTGATCATTTGAGCGTATTCGCCGATGGTCATACCGTGAACGATGGGGATGGGGTGCATACCTACAAAAGATTGATAAGCCGGATCCAGGATGGGACCATCTACGTAGTGACCGTTGGGGTTGGGCCGGTCGAATACCATGAAATCAGTGCCGTTTTCCGCGCAAGCTTCCATGACGTAGTGCATGCTGGATATGTAGGTATAAAAGCGGGCACCGACATCCTGGATATCGAAGATGACCAGGTCTAATTGATCCAGGATCTCTTTAGGCGGTTTGCGGTTTTTGCCGTAGATAGAGATGACGTTAACGCCCGTTTCGGTGTCTTTCCCGTCGGCAACTTTTTCGCCGGCATCGGCGGTACCGCGGAATCCGTGCTCGGGAGCGAAAATGTATTGGATATCGATATCCCTGCTGAGCAAAGTATCCACTAAATGGGTATTACCGACCATTGAAGTTTGATTGACCACTAAACCGATCTTTTGACCGCTCAGCTCGGGTAGATATTGGTCCATCCGCTCGGCTCCTACGATAACCGGCCGGTCTTTATTGACTGCTGAAATGGCGTAAGCAGCTTTTTCTGGCGCCGACTTAGTTGCACAACTTAGTTGTAAAAATAAGATAAATACCACAAATAATTTTATAAATTGCATTGTATTGTTTATTATTGTACTACGATATTGGATTTAGACGCCAGATGACAGCAAATCCATGCTTTTTTGCTTGATTACTAAACGCTTGAAATTTAGCGTCAAAAGTCCAATTTAAATGTAAACCACCGAAAAATTTAACCACAAAAATAACAAAAGAGCACAAAAGGCGGGAACCTTACGTTCCTTTGGAAATAAGGTTCTTAAAATCTTTTTTAACGTGTTAAATTTGTACAAGGAAGGTCAAAAAGAAGCAGCTTGCTGCGATATAAGAATTAGTTTGTCTAACAAATACGTCGCAACGTAAGTATCATTAACCGATCAAAGGGTTCACTCCCCATATGTTTCTGACACTGGCCAACACATAAGTGGTTCAAACATGAAGAAATACGCCATAGTAGACATAGAAACCACCGGTGGTCGCGCTACCCGGGATAAAATTACCGAGGTAGCCGTCGTCCTGTTCGATGGTCAGCAGGTCGTTGACACTTTTGAGTCACTCGTCAATCCAGAGTGTTATATTCCCTACGGTATTACTGAATTGACCGGCATCACCCAGGAGATGGTAAATAACGCTCCCAAGTTTTACGAAATCGCCCGCAAGGTTATTGAAATCACCGAAGGCGCCATATTCGTAGCCCATAACGTACGGTTTGACTATGGCTTTATCCGGGAAGAATTTAGAAGACTGGGCTATTCATTTTCCAGAAAACAATTGTGTACGGTCAGGCTGAGCCGAAAGGTATTCCCTGGTTTTCGCTCCTACAGTTTGGGTAAATTGATCTACGATCTGGAGATCGATGAAGCCATATACGGCGGTATTCGTCACCGCGCTATGGCCGATGCCAAAGCGACGACCGAAATACTAAAATTGATCCTCAACCAAAACCAGGGTACCGACCAGGTTAAAGAGCTTGTCAACCTGGGAGTTCGGGAATCTCTCTTGCCGCAAAACTGGAACGTAGAAAAAATTCACCAACTCCCTGATGATTGTGGGGTATATTATTTTCACGATGCCGCTGGAGAGATCGTTTACATTGGTAAAAGTATCGATATTCGCAAAAGGGTGGCTTCCCATTTTACCAAAAAGACAGAAAAAGCAAGAAAATTACAGGAAAAATCCTACGACTTATCTTTTGAATTGACGGGTAGTGAACTGGTTGCCCTCATCCTGGAATCCGACGAGATCAAAAAGCATAATCCTCCCGTTAACAGAGCACAGCGGGCGCGATTTTTCCCTTATATCATTCATTCTTTTTACAATGACGCCGGCTACTTGTGCTTCGATGTTGCTAAAGTAACGGCCAAAACCAAAAAGGAATATCAGATCGTATCAGAATACCCCAAAGGTAACCACGCCAAAGGTGCACTCAAACGGCAGTTGGAAGCCGCAGGCTTGTGTGCTAAACTATGTGGATTAGAAAAAAGTGGTAGCGCCTGTTTTAATTACCACATCGGAAAATGTGCGGGTGCCTGTGCGGAAATAGAGCCACCCGAAGCTTATAATGAAAGGGCCTTGTTGGTAAAAGAGACGCTACAAACGGCTTTTGAAGAAGACTTCGTCATCGTGGATAAAGGCAGAAATGACGAAGAGAAAAGCCTGATCTTTATACAAGACGGTGGTTGCATTGGTTATACCTACGCCGGCATTGAAGAGCTAAATGCCACACCTGAGCAATGGAAGGATGGATTGCGGCGTATCAATCCTACTCCGGAGTTGTCAAAAATTATTCTGCGTCATTTAGCGGATCACCCGAACCTGAAAAGAATACGAGTTGGTACGCGCCGACTTGTGAACCCGTCTACCCCGTTAACCCCGTAAAAAAACGCCAAACCACAATCCCCAGACTCACCGCAATATTTAAAGAATGTTTAGTACCGAACTGAGGGATCTCGATGCAGGCATCCAAGAGGGCCATCACTTTATCGGTAACGCCGGTCACTTCATTGCCAAAGATGAGTGCGTATTGCTGATTGGGGTCAATAGTAAAATCTTGCAGCATTGTACTGCCTTCGGCTTGTTCGACGCCGATGACTTGGAAGCCTTCTTCCCGTAACGACTGAATGGCCGTAACCGTTTCCGGGTAATACGTCCAATCAACTGAATCAGTCGCACCGATGGCCGTTTTGAGAATTTCCCGGTGAGGCGGCTGGGCGGTGATACCACAAAGATAGATATGCTGTAAGGCAAAAGCATCCGCTGTCCTGAAAGTGGAACCAACGTTCAGTGCCGATCTGATATTATCCAGTACTAATACCACTGGTGTTTTGGGTTGTTGCTTAAATGCTTCAACACTGATCCGGTTGAGCTCTTTCAGACTTAACTTTCGCATCAATCGCTGTTTTTTTCATATTTATATTTCATACAAGCCTGGATAAAGGATACAAAAAGCGGATGAGGTTTTTCAACCCGGCTTTTCAGTTCCGGATGAAATTGTACTCCCACGTGCCAGGGGTGATCTTTCAGTTCCATGATCTCTACCAGTCCCGAGTCCGGATTGATTCCGGTGGCGATCATTCCCGCTTGTTCAAATTGTTCTTTGAATGCATTATTAAATTCGTAGCGGTGCCGGTGTCTTTCCTCAATAATCGTTGCTTGGTAAGCCTGGTGTGCTATAGAACCTGGTTTTAGTTCGCAATCGTAAGCTCCGAGCCGCATCGTACCGCCCATTTGCGTCACTTCCAATTGCTCTGCCATCATATTGATCACTGGGTAGGGGGTGTTGACATCCACTTCGGTGGAGGAGGCGTTTTCTAAACCCATGGCATTTTTTGCGAATTCTACCACTGCACATTGCATGCCCAGACAAATACCAAAAAAGGGTACTTTGAATTCTCTGACGTAAAGTGCAGCATTGATCTTACCCTTAATACCGCGCTCCCCAAATCCGGGGGCAATTAAAATGCCATCCAACGGGTTGAGTCTTTTGATTAAATTTTCGTATCCATTTTCCAAATGTTCCGAATGAATGGCTTTGACTTTTACCCGGCATTCACTAACCGCACCGCTGTGTACGAAGGACTCGTGGATAGATTTATAAGCATCCGGCAATTCGTTGTATTTACCGATCAGGCCGATGGTTACTTCATGGGTCGGGTTTTTAAGTTTACCCAAAAAGGTTTTCCAGGCATCTAGCTGAGGGGCGTGTTTATCCGGCAGTCTCAGCTTTTTGATCACAATGATGTCCAGCTTTTCTTTCAACATCAGCAAGGGAACATCGTAGATGCTTTCCGCATCAATGACCTCAATGACGGAGCTGGTATCAACATTACAAAATAAAGCCAGTTTTTGACGTATATCCGTAGTAATGGGATGTTCGGTACGGCAGGCCAGGATATCCGCCTGAATTCCTGCGTTCAGCAATTCCTTTACGGAGTGCTGTGTTGGTTTGGTCTTTAATTCTTTCGCCATTTTTAAATAGGGAAGGAGCGTGAGATGAATGACCAGACAATTGCCGCTGCCTAGCTCCCGCCGTAGTTGTCGTAATGCTTCGAGGTAAGGCAGGGATTCTATGTCGCCGACGGTGCCGCCTAATTCCGTTATAACAATATCGTATTGCCCCGATTCACCGAGCAGGAGCACTCTTCGCTTTATTTCATCGGTAATGTGTGGAATAACTTGTACCGTCTTACCCAAATAATCGCCGGCTCTTTCCTTATCGATAACGGTTTGGTAGATCCGCCCCGTTGTTACGTTGTTTGCCTGTGAAGTGGATTGGTTGAGGAATCGCTCGTAATGCCCGAGATCCAGGTCGGTTTCTGCTCCGTCGTCGGTAACGTAGCACTCTCCGTGTTCGTAAGGGTTTAAAGTGCCAGGGTCTATATTAATGTAGGGATCGAATTTTTGGATCGTGACCTTGTAGCCTCTGGATTGAAGTAATTTGCCCAGGGAAGCCGAAATGATTCCCTTCCCTAAAGATGAAGTTACACCTCCCGTAACGAAAACATATTTTGTCATAGTATTTTATTTCCCCAGGAGTAATTTTAAAGGGATACGGATTTTAAAACTACGCCGCCGGTGTTGTAGTACTTTTTAGTTACGGTATGCAAAGATAAGAAAGTGTTCTGCTTTTTTGCGATCGCATCCATAAAGTGTAGTGAGTTTCAATTTTTTTTGTTAAATTGAATTAAATTTAATGTAAATTTAATGTAAACTAACAAATGAAGAACTTACTCCTATTTATACTTTTTATTTCTTGTCATTGGTCATGGTCGCAAAACCTGGAACCACAGGGACAGATTATACGCACTGGCTTTTCACTGAACCTGCAAGCAGACCACGAGATAAAAATTTTACCGATCAAAGTGGTCAAGGGATTGATTTTGATCGCAGGCAAAGTGGGTACTAAAGAAGGTTACTTTGTCATAGATTCCGGTGCACCTGCTTTGATCATTAACGAAATAGAACACCTAAAAGACAGTAGCCAGGCTATTCAGGCAAGTAGCTGTCAGGGAAAACTCCTATTAGATAAAAAGCGCTATGAGTCAATTGTTTGGGGCGCTACCAACTATAAAAACCGGGAAGCGTATACGCTTGATCTCAGTCACTTACAACTTTATACCGGACAACCGATACTAGGGCTGCTCGGCTATGAAGTACTGAAAGAACAGGTCATAGGTTTTAATCTGGTGAAATCAAAGCTGTACCTGGCTAAGAGAGTGAAAAGCTTTACGCTGATCGAACCTCCGGATGTTACTGTTTCCATGAAGTTGATAGATCATTTACCGGTCATCCCCATCGAAATGAACAGCGAAATACTAAATTTCGTATTTGATACCGGAGCTGCTGAAAACCTGATCCACCGTGCTATTGTTTACGACCTTCCCAATATAACAGATACCCTTCATCAGATTGAACTGCAAGGGCTTGATCAGTCAACTCAGGTCTTGTCTTTCATTGAAATTCATTCCTTTTTCTTCTCCACCCTTTTATTTAAAAAAGGAACTTTCTTACCTATTGATTTACAACACCTTCAAGAATTTGCCAACTACCAGGTTCACGGAGTCATGGGATCCGTTCTTTTTAAAGATATGGTCTTTGCCCTCGATTATGACAACCGGCAAATAAGTGTTTGGAAGTGATTTCCTTTGTTCATTAATACTTTATTTTCTTAGTTTTGTACGCTAAAACCTGTCAATTTACTCCCTCAATAATTAAACCTACTGGATTTAAGTACTAGACTTTTGACGCTAGACTCTAGAAGTTAGACAAAAAATTCTAACTAATT
>CAZHNG010000084.1:0-21894 GCA_964533785.1 uncultured Saprospiraceae bacterium
ACGAAGTGCAGTCCGCCTGAGGCGGATGCCGCTTGTAGCCGTTTGATGATCCCGCCGAACAAGTCTAATGAATTCATAATCCTAAACTAGTACTATCTCATGAAAAAGAAACATCCTTATTATGCAAAAAACGTCTTTATCCTCTTAATTATAGTATTTTCAATGCTCTCCCTTCGCGCACAGAAAAAAGTAGGGCAGATTAGAAATACACCCAATGGAAAGATCATTGTTTTTCCTGACGGGAGCACTCAGCCATTCTCTATTTTTTCGCAAGGCACTAGCCAGGCACCACAAGATAATACTACCCAACCCAATTCTTATGTGATCTTTGATGCGGATATAACGCCACTGGATAATCCCATCTCTGTTACGGAGGAAGACCTGGCAAAAATCGCCTTTCGCCGCTCCCAGATCAGTCAACATGCAGCGGAAATAGCTGAAGCCAGAGCTGCCAACGCTACTCAAAAACGGCAGACACTAGAAAATCAACTCCGCAATAACCGCAACTTGAGCAAAGAACAACAAAAAAAGCTAGAACTGGAACTGGCCAATGCCCGGTCAATCGAAGAAGAAGCCATTCAGGAAGTCGGCCAGGCCTACCAATTGGCAGAAGAAGCGGAACTTTTCGCCAAAGGTGGTAATTATGTAGAGACTTTCATCAAGGAACGCGAAGCCCGTAAAAAGGCGTTAAATTACTCTGAAACTAAAGCGAATAATTCTTCCATTGATTTACCCTTGCCTTTTGGCGAATCATACGCCAGCCCTGTTGATCAAGATTATTATCCGGAGCACGACTGTCAAATTGCCTACGAAGGCATGGACGAGAGTAATGGAAAATGGCGCAGGGATATTCAAAAAGCGCCGCTCTTTTCCCATACCGATGATCGGCTGCGGACTTACCTCAAAGAAAAGGAATACCTGGACTGCAATGGTTTTCTGACTACTACGGGCGGTTTTTATTACCTCAATCTGGAATTTACCTTTGCTTATCCCAATGCCCGGGAAGCTTATGGAATCATCGAAGAGAACAGCATTCTCACCATCAAGCTATTGAATGGTCATTATATCAACCTCTTGTCGGGGAAAATGGCAAAAGGCAGTCTGGACCTGGATACGCAAATATTGACCTACCAGGTACATTATATGATCGACCGCAGCCAGCTAAACATCCTGAAACGCAGTGAGGTGGATACCATATTGGTCTTTTGGAGTACTGGTTACGAAGAATACCAAGTATACCAGATGGACTTTTTTATGAACCAGATCAAGTGTTTGGAGTGAATCCGCAATTAGCGGATCCTATAAAATACACCCTACAGCCCCCTGTGAAAGCTTGAGGCGAAGCCTGTCGGTAAGCCTTATACGGGAAAACTGCACGTATGGTTTGACGAGGGGGCAGGCGAAACGGCTTGGCCGGGGAACCTGTCTCTACTCTATTGGTGTAAAAAATTATACCATGAGTTTAAAATCGAAATTATTTTATAAAAACAACCGAATCGATTATTTGTTCATAGAAGCATGAAATTAATATAAAAAAGTTTTTGAATTAATCAATTTTATTTTATATTTACGCAAGAATTGAATTACTAAAAATTCTGATTTTCTACTCTTGCCTTTGATTTCTATTCTAATTTTCCTACTTGCATATTATTAATACTCATATATTCAAGCTACTTTTCTAGCTTAAGATTAGGGTGTTCAGTTTGTAGGTTCACTGGCACCAGCAATTTCCATACAGGAAAAAGCTAAGGCCGTCTCGACGTAGTCGAGACTGAGGCTAAGGACGAGGTGATGCCAGTTTTTCTTCCCAAAAAAGATGATGTATGAAATCTATTAAACGAAACCGCCTAAGCTTAAGATTGTGTTTCTGGTGGCTGCTTTCTCTACTCATACTGATATGAAATTATAGTGTCGTATAATTTCATCAGGGTTATATTATTTTGAATTCAGATGACAAGCAAAAAATACATCATCATAAGTTCAAAATGACATCAGACAAAACCTAAAATAATTAAATAAATCACAATCTTTTGGAAATGAAATATTATTCCTTTCTATTGTTATTGCTTTTTATAATAGCAAAAGATCATCATACACCAAATAATACACCCTCGAATGTAACTAATGAATTAGTTTCTTTTGAGATTGCTAATGATCCGTTAATTAATGCTTGTCAGATAGCTATTGATCCATCAATGTTCTTTCATCCAGATGGTTCTGCGATCACTGAGAATAACCACGCCAGTAGTTTGGCAGATGAACAGGCTATTATGGGCGATCCGATTGGTGGATCTGGAAATAATGTCAATTCGGAATGGTATAACCCTTGGCAAGATAACGTAGTTGCCTATCTCGACCTAGGGCAAGAATACGATATTTCAGAAATCCATTTATTTGACCGGTCAGGTGATGGGACATTTCAGATAGCTCCTGGACTACCTTCAGAAAACAATGCCAACATTATTGACCTCTTCACTAATCGTTATAACGAATGGCGAGCTTTTACCGGATTAAATTTGACCGCTGTAAGATATCTTACTTTGAAAAAGGTTACACAAGGCGGCCGTATTGCGGAAATGGCCATTTGTGGTACCCTCTCCTCTGTTTCTGGTAATACTGGCGGCAATACGACTTGTAACGAATGGGTGACTTGGGTAGACGGTTGCAATGAAACTAATACGGTATTTCGACCGGGAAAAGTGGGGATTGGTATGGACTCTCTGATCGTAAGTGATAGCACGTACAGTCTCTTTGTTCAGGACGGTATCCTGGCAGAGCGTGTAAAAGTGGATCTCTGTAGTGCTGGTGGTTGGTGTGATTTCGTTTTTGAGCCCGGTTATCCTTTGATGCCACTCGAGGAAGTTCATAATTACATAATGGACGAAGGCCATCTTCCCAATATACCATCTGAAGCTGAATTAATGGAGAGTAAAGGAATTGACTTAGGACAAATCACTGT
Organism: uncultured Saprospiraceae bacterium; assembly: GCA_964533785.1. Lineage (GTDB taxonomy): Bacteria > Bacteroidota > Bacteroidia > Chitinophagales > Saprospiraceae > JANQRV01. The sequence continues at coordinate 2,960 of CAZHNG010000084.1, forward strand.
GAAGCAACAGGAAAAGATAGAAGAATTATTCTTGTATTTAATTGAGTTAAAAAGAGAAATGGAGACTTTAAATGAAGTAGTCGATGAACTAAAAAGAGAAAACGAAATACTACGCGGTCGATAAACGGTTCAATATCAGACAAGTTTATTAGATTAAAAAATTATAATCTCATTTTATGAAAATAAGGTTACTTCACATAGCGCTTTTGCTATGGGTAGGGCTAACAGCTTATACCCAAAACAATTATGCAACCATCAATTTACAAGGCTTTATTTTAGAGCCTGAGAGCAACCTAGAGCAAGCGGAATTGATAAGCTACGGTTTCACTCAAATGTTGGATTTTCAATTTGATAGCATTACAGGGCCTACAGCTTACAGTGTGGAGTTGTCGGAGTGGAATTCCAACACACCTTATGGATTTGGAATATCCATTTCTTTCGGATCTACTTTTGCTGTAATTGTATATGATGCAAGTAATAGTGAGAATGAATTATTTGACGAATTTTACAATAGTATCTACAGCGGCCCACTCAATCAAGGAGATATCTTTTCTATTGGTTTAGCAAATGATAGCATTTATTGGGTTCTGAATGATGTTGTTTTAAAACACGAACCACTGGTTATTCTCCCGGGTGATAATCCATTAGTGTCCATTTTTTCCGATGTTATTGCTGACGATCCTGATGATCCCGGTGACATCATAAATTTTTCATCAGACTTTTTTACCCCGCCTTCGATCGTTCCGCCAGCGCCTAGCTTCGATGTATCAGGCTTAGTTCTTTTTCCAGAGAATATTGATTGTACGGCCGATTACATTATGCGTGAAGTGGAGGGAATTAAAATTGATATCTTTAATGAAGGTAGTTCAGCTCCAATTACAGTGACAAGTGATACTTCAGGTATATTTATGGCTTCGATACAGGAAGGATTGGTAACCATAAAGCCTCGCTTGGAATCTTCTCCATTTTATCAGCTTGATAACCAAGATCGAATGATCATCAGCGACCATATCAACGGTATAGAGCTTATCGAGTGTCCATTTAAACGAATTGCAGCGGATGTGAATATGGACGGAAAAATTGATTCATTGGATCTGTATACCATTCATGAACAAGTAATAGGAGGAGAAATTGTGGGTACCCCTTGGCGGTTTATACCCCGAAATTATGTATATCCTAACAGTGTGCACCCGGATCCAGTTTTTGTTACCGACTTCTGGCAAAATACATATGCTGGTCCAGATGGCGCCTTGTATCCTTTTCAGGCTCAATTAAACTATTTTGGAAAAACGTACAGTTACCAAGGAAGTTTAAGCTGGATGGGAGAATTGACCGAATGGTTTTTTGATTCGAATACTATTTGTGGCGATAACCAATTCGGCTTTTACATGGTTCGAGTTGGGGACGTAGATGGAGATGCAAGTACTGATTTTAGTGCTCCGGTATTTTACCAGTCTCCTGACGATGAGATAAACAGAAAAAACAAGGTTAAAAAAAGAAATTTCGTACTCCCTGAACGATTGAATTTTCCAAAAAATAAGAATAGAAAATTGACTGACAACTAAAAATTATTGTTGATTGAGATTCCTAACTGTCATATTGGTTCTTCTGGCGATGAAGGCATGGAGCTATGGTCAATCCAAATGGGAGGTCCAATTGGAAAACTCAGACCTACTATTTGAAGTCCTTGGTGAGGAAGCGGAAGAAATTTGTTCATTTATAACAGAACATCAATTGTTGGATTCTTTTGAAATACAAGATTTAGCTCCCGATGCTCAACTTAAATCTGTCTTAACCAGACTAGAGGATGCTGCCAAGTCAATGGACAATTTGGGCACATTATCGGGCATCAGGTTGAGTTGGGATAATTTCTATATGAATACGGATACCATTTTAAGGGGAACTGCAGCCAACTGGCAAAGCCAAATTAGAATGGAAAAGAAAGTGGAGCTTGGAAAGTTTCCCCTTCAGATTAAAGGTACAGCTGTTTTATTGGACGGGCAATTCAATCAAAATTTTTCCAATCTATCACTCTCTTTTGATGAAAGGGCTTTCTTAGAACGACAAAGGGCTGAATTATTACAAAGTTTGCATTTTCGTAATTTACTCAAAAAGAAAGATAACCTCCTTGGACTTACCACCGATGCTCGCCGATTTCTAAAAAATGAGTTAAGGGTTCAATTTTTCCAGAGGATCATCACCCAACAAAAATTCAATCAATTAAAAGCCACGACAGAGGGAAAAGTAGACACCATCAAATTAGAAATTATTTCTATGCTTACGGATTCGGTAACCCTTGCCTATTACAAAAAACAACGTAGGCGGCTAAAAGAATTACCTGCCTATTTGGATTCCGCAAGGATAATAGCGGTTAGATTAGACTCCGTATGGGCGGAGGTGAAAGAATTGAAAGAATACACAAATATAGACCTTGAGGAACAGGAACGATTACTCTTACAACTTAACAAAATCAGTCAGGGCTTTCGTAATTCCTGGGAAGAGAAGAAGGAGTACGGTCAAGAAACCATTAACGAGCTGAAATTAAAAGTCGAAAAGTTTTCGACCTTTCTAGAAAACTATGACAACCCTGAATTCTTGAGGAAAAAATTGCTAAAAAAGAAGAAAATGAAATGGCATGATAAAATCCTGGCCTGGACTCGAAATTTTGACCTTGGCCTTTTTCATCTTCAAGGATCTTCATTTACATTAAATAGCCTATCCTTGACGGGACTCCGGTATGGGTTTGACTTTAGTGGGTCCTACGGCACCATCGCTTATGGGAGTCAAAGTTTTAATAGCAGTTTTATTCCTGTTTTAACGAATAATTTGTTCCAACCTTTTGTCGGTAGGAAAATGTTATTCGCTCAGGCTGGAATTGGCGATCGGTCATCGGATTATTTACAATTATCTTTTCTGAGTATCAAAGATGGTAATAACCCTGAAGATAGTCTGTTAATTTATCCAAAAAACAATACGATTGTATCCCTTGAAGGGCAAAATACCCTTGGCGATCATTTACAGTTAAAAACTGAACTGGCTTTCGCTAATCATGATTTAGTTGGGACAAATAGAGAGAATGGCAATCGGTCGATAGGTTTATTTAATTCCGCAGCCGAAGTCACAATTCAGTATTCAAAAAAGGATTTAAGTTTGGCAATAGGTTATTTTCAGATAGGCCCTGAGTTTATTTCTTTAGGAAATCCCTTTCTGCTCACAAATAGAAGAGGCCTATTGCTGAACACAGAATTAATACTATTCAATAAACTAAGTATTGATTTCCAGTCAAAAATTGGAAGATCCATTGAAAAGAATCTTCAGTTTGACGATGAATTAGCTGACTGGCAATTGCTTGGAGGCATTACTTATAGATCCAGTAATAACAATACACTTACGGCGAAAGTTTCTCCGAACACTTTCCGTCAAAGCGGAACGGGTAATTTCAACACTAGTGGAAACAATATGCTGTATCTGATACAAAGTCAGGTAAATACCAAATTGGGCAGCAGCACTAACTTATTGAGTCTCGCAGCTTATTCCAATTTCCGGTCGACCTTTAATTATTTTGATACCACTACGGTCGACAAATCCCATTACCTACTATGCCAGGAGTCTGTTTTATTTACCAACCAACACCAGTTGAACCTCACTTTTTCTTTGGGAGGGGAGGGCTTAAATATTCAAGAAACATTAGTTCAAATAAGCTATGGTTTCTCCATACAGCAATTGGAAATGAGCTTTGGAGGTCAAATTTTCAGAGATAAATTTTACAATTACTGGAGTTACGGGATTACGGGGAGATTAATTATACCATTAAGGAAATGGGGAGTGATTATGACTGATATACTTTTCCAAAGGCCCTGGGAGAAAAAATTGAATGGGGGAAAAAGGATAGCTGGGCAAATGAATTTTAGAATAACAATTTGAAAAAAAGCACTTATGAAAAGAATATTAAACGGGCTAATCATTTCATTACTCTTCCTTACCAATTCTATTTATGGGCAGGTGACTATAAGCCCTCTTTTTCAAACGGAGGAGGTATTTCATCTGGATTATTTATTTAAATTCAATATCGTAAACCTAACCCCTCAACCCATAACAGGACATGTACTTATCAGCATCGAAAACGGAGGGAGAGAACCTATTGCACAAATAGCATCCTATCCCTTCGAAATTGCAGGGGGGAGTATGGTAAGGGAATCGCAAATTTCTTGGGCCGGAGGTTTAAAGTTAGGTAGTAGCGAATTAGCAGGCTTTTTACAGCGCTCGGGAAAATTACCCTTTGGGGCCTATGTCTTCTGTTATCAATTTATTGAAGAAAATTCCCAACAATCCATTGATGAAAATTGCCAGGAAAAAACGATAAAAGTATTTGGTTTACCCGAACTGGTAAGTCCTTACGATGGAGAATCGTTGAAAAACCTATTTCCAATGCTTACCTGGAAAGCGCCTTTACCTTTGGGAGTGGGAAGTGCTAATGTCTCTTATGAATTGAGATTAGTAAAAATAACTGAGGGACAATCAGATATACAAGCTCTTATGACTAATATTCCGATACTGAATGTCCGAAACCTGAATGCTACTTTTTTGCCGTATCCATTGAGTGGAATACCGCTGCGTAAAGAAGAAACTTATGCCTGGCAGGTAACAGCATACCTGGGGAATTCGGAAATTGGTAAAACCGATATCTGGACATTTGACTTCAAACAAAAAAACACGGCATTAGCAAAAGAGGAAAAAAATTCCATTAGCTATTCCTATGCCTCTACCAAAAGGAAAGGCGCTTATTATTTGATGAAAAATGATATTCACCTGGCCTATGATAACCGTACTTATGAAACAGAATTAAACTACAGGATTTATGAGAACAGTTTCTTGAGTAGTCATATAACAGACCTTCCTCAGGTTGATTTGGAACCAGGGTTGAATAAAATTCAAATAAAAGGTAATGATATTTCAGGCCTGGAATCAGGGAAATACTATACGCTGGAAATAAAGGATACTCAAAAAATGAGTTACTACCTATTGTTCAAATATTTAGCTGAGATAGTTCAGAATCATCCATAAGCAGTTAGGTGATCAAAGCAATACATAATCTCATGACAATGATGAATCGTTCATTTTGGTTATTATCGTTAGTGTTCTCTCTTGGGAATTGTTTGCCATCGGAGATGAAAATCAGTGATTATATTAACAATCCTGACAATGGAATAATACAGGAAAAAGAAGTTGGAGCTTTTAAATTTCAAGTTCAATATTTACCATTAGCCTATCAAGCAAAATACGCTGACAATCCGAAAGAGTTACTCGGTCATCAATATTTCAAAATGGTGATCCAGGCTACAGGAGAAGACCAAAAGTTCAAGGAGGTAGTTGCCGAAACTCTAACGGGCGATGTTGAAAAAATTATTAATCAATTGCGGTTTCATCTGCAGAATAACTTACGTGTTTATTCAGATAAAGGCCTGATGCCTTGTGTTTTATATCATGCCTTGCCTATGAATTTTCAAGAGAGAGGCCTGGAATTACTGTTGGTCTTTAAAGACAAAAAAGTAACGCAAACAGAAGAATTTACATCGGATTTGATATTTGAATTCGAAGATCAATACTTAACAAATAAGACGATCAAATTAACATTTTCAAAAGAACATCTCAATCGCATCCTAGATTACTGTAAAAAGCATATCTCATGATTAATAGAAACAAACAATTTAAACGTATCATAGCGGCAGTATTGGCTATCACGGTACTAAACCAAGCCATATTTCCATCTGTTGCTTTAGCACTCACCAGCGGACCATCCCAACCAGAAGTCGAAGCATTTCAGCCAGTAGGGACTACCGATATGGTGGATTTATTTACGGGAGATTTTAATTACAACATTCCTTTGTGCGATGTGGATGGGTATCCCATAAACTTATCTTATCAATCGAACCCGAGAATGGAGGATGAAGCCAGTTGGGTCGGTTTGGGATGGAGTTTAAACCCTGGAGTGATAAACCGGGAAGTTAGAGGGTTTCCAGATGATTTTAGGAATGAACAAATAATCAAGGAAACAAATATAAGAAATGAAGTAACGGTTGGAGTGGGAGCAAGTCCAGGATTGGAATTTTTCGGTCTGTCCCAACGTGCCTTTGATATTAGTGGTGGTATTCATTACAATACTTACAGAGGATTCGGTACTTCTTTAAATATTGCACCTTCGATCATGCTTGGCAAACCGAATAGTTTATATTCGACAAATGTTGGGCTAGGTGTTTCATTAAATTCGAATTCCGGGCTTGATCTTTCGGCCAATGTTGGACTAGGTTTACCTACCAGTTTACGATTATTAAATAATATCAACTTAAGTGCCAACTACAATTCACGACAGGGCTTGAAGTATATTAACTATGGAAGCAATCTGATGTGGATGAAACTGCTTCGTTTAAATCCCCGATTTGGCGGAACCATTAACTTTGGTCAATTCACTTATTTCCCGGTAAGTCCTATGCCCATCCACAATTCATCCTATTCCTTTCAAGGTAAATTAGGATCAGCTTTCTACGGGGCTTTTCCCCACGGGGCCGTCAGAGGGTACTTCACAGAACAATCATTACGGGATAATGTAATGGAACAGAGAGCATATGGGTATTTACATTTGGAGGAGGCAGTTGAAGATGACTTGGCTTTGATGGATTACAACACAGATCGGGAAATGATACAAGAGGATATGCCTAATTTGCCTATGGCGTACGGTACTTATGACCTGTTTACCATCAGCGGGCAAGGAATTGGGGGACAGTTCCGGGCGACGAGAAATGATGTTGGTATTTTGAGGCAGAGACAATTCATAAATAATAGTGTCTCAGGTGATGGTGGCGGAGAATTTGGGGTTGGTCCTTTGTCCTTCCACAACGGGTTGGATGTCAATATAGGCACATCCAATTCAACAGCTGGTATGTGGCACCGTAATAATAAAGCAAAAGATGTATTTCCTTTTACAAAACAAGATCGACTCTATGAATCTGTTTTTTTCAAAGGTTCCGGCGAAAAGGTAGCGACCAATTCTAGCTTTTTGAATAAAATCGGAGGTATCAAACCAGTTTTGAACGAAATTACTAAACGCGGAGCAACCATTACGGCACAGCCTGTATTCATAACACAACAGAATAAAATTGATGAAACCTCAATAGCTTTTCGCAATCGTTTGGAAAGAAACGATCGCGAGGTGCGAAATCAGATTTTTAGCTATTTGACAAATCAAGAGGCACAAAATGCTGGATTGGATAGAAAGATTAAAAGTTATAGCATAAATCAACTTATTTATAGTGATTGTCTAAGCAACCCCATTGATAATGAGTTTACTCGTACGGTAGACTTTCCTGCTCATCACATCGGTGAAATAAAAATTACCCAAACAGATGGTAGCCGCTATGTTTATGGCATTCCCGCTTATAACAATACACAAAGAGAAGTTGCATTCAGTATTGACGCTCCTGATATGGAAACCTTACAACTGGATAGTGATAAGTACACTTTAGCGAACTACCAGCTCGGGGACAATTCAGTAAATAATAGCCGTGGTAGAGAACATTTTTTTGATGCTACTGAAATTCCGGAATATGCTCACTCCTATTTGTTAACTGCGGTCTTATCGCCTGATTATGTTGATATTACCGGAGATGGAATCACAGACGACGACCTAGGAAATGCGGTTAAGTTTAATTACACAAGAATAACTGGAAATCAGGGAGACGACCTGGATTACAAATGGCGTATTCCATTCCAGGCTGGTTGGGCCCGTTACATGGAAGGTAACCGATCTGATGGGAGAGATGACAAGGCAAGTTATTTATACGGCGAAAAAGAAATATGGTATTTACATTCCATCGAATCAAGAACAATGGTAGCGCAATTTTATTTGTCCGATCGTTTGGATGGCTTAGGCGTTGTCGGTGAAGATGGTGGCAAGAGTTCGCAAATTAAATTGAAAAAACTAGATAAAATTAGTCTTTTCTCAAAGTCCGAACTGAAATCCAATCCTCTTAACCCTATACCCATTAAAAATATTCATTTTGAATATAATTATAAATTGTGTGAGGGAATACCTAATCACGAAAATTATCGAGTAAATGAAACACCTGAACCAAATGATGGAATTGAGGAAGGAAAATTAACTTTAGAAAAGGTCTATTTCACTTACGGTTTAAACGAACATGGAAAATTAAATCCCTACAAATTTTCATACCACGAGGAACATGCTGAAAATAATCCCAATTATGCTATGGGTCACGTAGATCGTTGGGGAACTTATAATGTTAATGGAAACGACTTGCCACCCAATCATGAGTTTCCATACGCCAATCAAAATCAAACGCAGGCAAACCAAAACGCAGGGGTATGGAACTTAACACAAATCACTCTTCCTTCCGGTGGTAAAATCAATGTAGAATACGAGGCCGATGATTATGCCTTTGTACAAGATAAGCGCGCAGGACAGATGACTATGATTCATGGGTTTACTAATGAGGTTGGTGGGACTATCAGCAATGAACTATACACTTCAGAAAATGACGTTAACCAATACATCGTAATTGATAATGTAATAGGGACTACTCCTGAAGAAGTAAAAAAGCTTTACCTGGAGGATGTTGAAAAAATGTATTTTAAATGTTTAGCTAATGTAAATGGCGAAGGAGCTTGGGAATACGTTAAAGGCTATCTAGAATACGATAAGGCCGGCGTTACGGTAGATGTAACAGGTAAATTATTCATTCCGATAAAAACAATAAATATTCGAGGAGGAGTAGCACATCCGATCGCCTACGCCAGTTGGCAAAAGATGCGCTTAGAACTTCCCCAGCTTGCTTATCCTGGATATGAAGCTGATGATCCTATAGAGGCGACTATTGAATTTGTTTTGGGTGCCGGAAGAGCATTAGGTGGCCTTTTAAAAGGTTTTAGCCGCTATGCTATCGATAAGAACTGGGGGAAGAAAATTGACACAAACAACAGAGCTTTTGTTCGCCTGGCTAATCCTAATTTTAACAAGTATGGAGGTGGCAGCCGGGTCAAGTCAATCAAAATTTCTGATGAATGGAACATAGTTAATGGTTTAGCCAATGAATATGGGCAAAATTACGCCTACAAAACCAAAAAAATAGTGAATGGTGATGAAATTATGATCAGTAGTGGAGTGGCAGCTTATGAACCTTTAATAGGGGGAGAAGAAAACATGATGCGCCAACCTTTACCCTATAAAGTAGAAAGAGTACTGGCGCCTGACGACCACTTTTATACAGAAACTCCGATTGGTGAATCCTTATTTCCTGCTCCCGTAGTGGGATACAGCGAAGTTACTATTCGCAATCTGGAGTACACTGGTGTTGAGGGTATAGGCAAAACGATTCATAAATTCTATACTGCCAAAGATTTTCCGGTGCAAGTTGACTTCACTGAAAAGAAGCCCCAAAGAGTAAAACCTGATCCGTTACTAAATTTAATCCGGTTCAATTCTACTGATTTTTTGACGGTTTCTCAAGGATTTGTGGTAGAAGTGAATGATATGCACGGTAAGCTGAAATCCGTACAATCTTTTGATAAAGATCATTCATTACTAAATTCCACTACATACAATTATAAAGTCGATAATGTTAATGGACTAACGCAGCAATTAGATAATAAGGTGACAGCTATCAATGACGATGGTAGCATAGTGAATGGGCTGGAATTGGGATTAGATGTAGATATTTGGCACGAAATGCATGAAGAAAATAATAACACCCTGGGAGCAGGCGCAGAATTAAATCTAGACGGTTTTATCATTCCTTTTCCGTTACCCCTACCCCCGGTCGTAGTACCAACAGTATTTCCAAGTGTACAATTCGAAACCACGCGCCTCCAAACTGCTGTCACTACCAAATTTATTAAACGCTTCGGTATCCTGGATGAAGTAGTCGTCATGGACAAGGGCTCTACCATTACAACTGAAAATATCCTATTTGATAGTGAAACCGGCGATGTGTTGCTGACCAAAACCCAAAATGAATTTGAGGATGCCATGTACCAGTTTACTTATCCTGCCCATTGGGCATACGAAGGAATGGAACAGGCTTATCAGAATATTGGCGCATTAGTGACTAGTCCTACCGGATTACCAGGGGGGCTACTACCTTCCGAATTTAAACCTAACTTCTATCCGGGAGATGAGCTTGTGATTAATCGTACCGCTTCCGACATCCCACTGGAAGGTAGATACTGGATCAGCGAACCCACCACGGAAGGACCCTATTATGTGATTAACGACGAAGGGCAATTACTAAATCATACCGGAGAATCATTGACCATTAAAGTCATCCGCTCCGGTAGGCGCAATTTGGCTGGAGTGCCGATAGGAAAGGTAGTGACCCGAAAGAATCCAATATCTGGTAATCAATTAGTTATAGATGATTCTGCCTCAGAAGCATTGGAGGCCAGCGCTATAACCTTCGGTGAGGATTGGTTAATGCGGTGCCAGGAAATGGATAATAATCAAGGAAGTACCATCAATGATGGACAGACTATTATCAATGGAGGCACCTATTCTACTGTAACCGGTTATGTGGTAAATCCTTATACACAGGGCCTAAAAGGATGTTGGCGACCGACGGACACCTATGTATTTTATGGAGAGCGGAATCCTGGCGACTTATCAGGGCACACCCATATCCAAACGGATGGCCTGATTAATGAATTCGAAGCATTTTGGCAATATTCAAATGGAGCATGGTCCCCCATCACCAGCAGTGTTAATTGGACGCGCAGCAATACCATAAACGCCTACGATCAGCGGGGTAATGAAATCGAAAACCGCGATGCTCTCGGCATATTCTCGGCTGCCGCTTTTGGTTATAATCAAAACCGCGTGGTAGCGGTAGCCAGTAATGCCCAGTTTAGTGAAATATTATTTGATGGATTTGAAGATTATCAATATGATAACGATTGTGCAACGGTCACGCCGTACCGCAGGGTGAAATTATTTAGCCCGGCAGAGGAAACCCAGGGTGCTTATGAAATTGTTGAAGGTATTGCCCACACGGGAAAACATTCTTTATTAATAGGGCCTTACACCTCTGGCAAAATCAATATCTTTGAAGAATGTATTGTCGACGATGGAATGGGAACTAACAACCAACCACCTGATCCTTGTATTTGGAATTTACAGCCTGAATATTGTAAAGATTTTAGTTATTCTTTTTCTGCATGTTGTACCACCGATGATTTTTCGCAGGATAATTTAAACTATCATTGGTTGTTTTTGGAACCGGAAGGGAGTGTCATCGCTGATATAACGACAAGTGGAAACATCGACTACGTAACAAATATTTCCTTTCCTACCGCAGATGAAAACTACGCTCTCAGACTTACGGTCACAGATGAAGGAGGTTTAAGTACTACTGAAATTTTTAACTTCAATGTAGTAGAAGATGATTGTGCCCAACAATTGCAAGGACAAAGCAATAACCCTTGCGATGATCCACAACAATTTATTGCAGTCCGAGCACTGGTAGAGGAATGCGAGCCCTATTCTTCTGTTGGAAATGGTACCGTTACCAATAACTGTTGTGCTTGTTTGCCAATGCTTAAATTGCAAGAAAAAGAATACCTGGTATCGCTTTGGTATGGAAATAACAATACGCTGTTTAATGGATCTTCGTTTAATCCTTCCTTTTCACCAAACCTTCGGATTAGCTATACCTACAACAATAACGATTACAACATAGAACTTCAACCAGTCGGACCCTTCATAGAAGGCTGGCAACAATACGAAGCCAAAATCAACATTCCCGGTGATTTGGAAAACGTTACATTGTCCTTGGAAAATGAAGATGATGGAACCTATATGTATATCGACGACATCAGAATACACCCTTGGCTTTCCAATATGCAGTCTTATGTATATGATTATCAGAGCATGCGCTTAATGGCCACCTTAGACGATAGAAATTACGCCACATTCTACGAATACGACGATGCGGGAATTTTAACCCGGATCAAAAGAGAAACTGAAAAAGGAGTGATGACGGTGCAGGAATCCCGCACTATGTTGAGTCCTACTGAAATAGAATAGACTTGTCTAATAAGGAAAATAAGCACTAAACTTTAAAAAACTGGAAAAACTCACACCCTTTTCTATCCAACAACAAAAACTAATAGACAAGTCTAATGGATAAACAGGAAAATCATTGAGTCATTAAACCAACGACAAGCTGAATTGGAATCTTCTATTCAGAAATAAAAAAAATAAAATGGAAAGGAGCACCTATACTCTAAAGCGGTTAAGTCGATTTTTTTCGCCTAAATTATTTTGCATGAAGCTATTTATCGTACAACTGTACTTATTGGGAGATCTGCAAATAGCTATATCTCAATCTCCATACGACCTATTGCAAAGTATTGCCGATACCTATACCAAGCAGGCATCTATTTCCTTTTCAGTGGATCTTAAATACTACGAATTAGGACAAAATATCCCCATCCATACCCTACAAATGCAAGTTGCCAAAAGGGGCAGCTCATATTATTCTAAATTTGACAGGTTTGAGCAATACATGGGCAAAACCGCATTGCTAGAAGTGGATCATAATAGCAAAGAAATATACTTATCCGAAACCGGTAAGCACCAAAAGCTTCCCGGAGCGGTAGACATAAGCCGGCTTAAATCCATAGCTACCGAATATGGTTTGCAATTACATACATTCGATCCGGGCAATGGGTTATGTGGCCTGCGCTTCGAAGCACCACAGGCCTCACAAACCAGAATAGACATCATCTTCGATGAAGCTTACCGCATTGTAAGAACAGAAACGATCATTAAAGTTGATCCTGCTTTATACTCGAATGAGCTGAATAATAAGAAAATTACGGCTGAGTTTAAGTACTGGCCTACCGATGATCACCTTATTGTTCCGCCGCTCAAGCAATTTGTGGTCAAGCGAGGAAGTCAATTTTTACCAGCCTCTACCTACAAAGGCTTTACGATCATCAGATAGCAATTCTAACTGATTACAATAATACCAACAATAAGATTTTTTGCGAAAGATCACACTCAAAACTCCATTTCACACTCTAAGTAATGATAAAACAATTATAATCATGAAGCATATTTCGATTATCTTTTTCATTTTATTATTAGGATTTTTTTCTCAGGCACAAGACCATTATACGGGCTTTGTGGAAGGGACTCCGATTCCCAATAACAGCACCTTCGAGGTCATTGATGATAAATTTACCAATTCTACAGAGTGGGCGAAAATAGAACAAACCAATGCGGTAACCAATTTGGTGCTTTTTGAAATCAACGAGCAGAGCGATCGCATGAAACTAGAAGATGCAGAATATACCGCCAACCTTACCATTGAAAAATGGTATGCCGGGGATGACCCGGCCGGTAACCCCTCAGAAACAGACGTACAGTCACTTACGATCAAATATGAAACCAATACCGAAGCGGTTATTCCCTATCGCAAATTTTTACGCTTCTCAAATGTACACAAGATGCGGATTACCGTCAATTCGATTGCTCTAACCATGGGGACGGGGACACATTATCCTTCCTTACGAGTATACGCAGAAACGATTGTAGACCGTGATTATACTTTCAATACCAACAATAGGGTAACGGCTTTACTCCCCGGAGGCCACGCAAGTGGTGAAGTGATCTGGTATACGTGGAGTACTTTCGAAGGTGCCGACGAATATGATTTCGAATGGACCTTTTATGATGCTGAGAGTGTGATAGGAAAAGCGATCCTGAACAATGAGACTACCGTTTACGGCTGGCAGTTCTTCGATGGATTGTTTCACAACAATGCCTCCCGGGTTACAACGGAAGAAGTATTTTACAATATCCCGAATTTATATGCCGATGGAGTAATTCTGGCCAGGGTCAGGGCCATACAGTACAAGAATGGATTCCGCGAAGCTACTCAATGGAATTACCACCAGCACAGCGGAACATTGAGCAGTTTTCCTGGCATCAACCAATTATTCAATTGGCATGAAAAGGACTTGAATTGGCAAAGCCAGGTAATCTTTGCAGAGGAAGGTAAGCATGTCCCTTCCATTAATTACTTCGACGGGTCACTACGGCAAAGGCAGTCCGTAGTAGTCTCTAATGCAAGTGAAGTAAAAGTAGTTGGTGAGACGATCTACGATCATTATGGTCGCCCGGCTGTCAATGTATTACCAGTCCCAGACTTATCTGCCGAAAAATATTCCTTAGGCCCTTTTACCGCCATCCCGTTAAATTACCGCCAAAATTTCAATATAAATGCATCGGATGTTCCCTATTCAAAGGTTGATTTGAATTTATCTTCCTGTGATGATACACCAAACCCAATGAAGTCTACTGCGGGCGCTGCCAGGTATTACGGCGATTATGACGTAGCTAACCGAAGTGCATTAGACCAATATTTACCCAACTCGGAAGGTTTTCCTTTTGCCCAAACGGAGTATATGCCCGATCAAACCGGAAGAATAAAAAGACAAGGTGGTGTGGGGCCTACGTTTCAATTGGGTAACGATCAGGTAAAAAAACACACCAAATATTTTTACGGTAAACCTACCCAAGCAGAACTGGACAGGTTATTCGGCAATGAAGTCGGATTTGCTTCGCATTATTTTAAAAATGCGGTACAGGATCCCAATGGCCAGATTTCCGTTTCTTACATTGATGCCCATGGGCATACCATTGCCACCGCCTTGGCGGGCGACAAACCTACTAACCTAACCGATCTCAATCCAACGGGGACTGTTTATCCTGACTTCGGGGAAATCACCGTCGGACTCCTGAATAATGTGCGCAACGACTTGGAGGTTACTTCCACTTACTCTTTACTGGTTACAGCTAACGGCGATTTCGATTTTCATTATGAAGTAACAGGACAGCGATTTTCACCAACTTGTTTGGTACCAGAAGACATTTGTTATGGATGCGTTTACGACCTGGAAATTACCATCAGTGATAATTGTCATAATGAATTCAACAGCGGAGCACCCGTAGTGATCATAGCCAAGGGGTTCAACATAAGTGAAGAAGGCTTTGATCTTTTTTGTACCAATGATCATTTTTTAACTTTCCTCAAGGATACCACTTTGAACTTACCGATTGGAGAATACCAGATCACAAAGAAGTTATCCCTAAACGAGGAAGCTTTGAGTTTTTACGCTCAACATTACGAAGCACAAGCAGCTTGTTTGCCCGATCTAGTGACCTTGAAACAAGAGTTTAGCAGCCGTGTGGATACCACCGGGTGTAACCTCAATGCTAGTAACTGTGCGGTGGCCGTGGGCAGTCTGGTAGACCTGATCGCCTTCAATCAACAAATCGTAACGGCGGCCGGCGGTACCTGGACGGTTGAAGACTCGATAGCAACAGTCTTAGAGCATGCACAGATGATAGCAGATTGCGAAGGCTTAGACAATGATGCAAACGAATGTGATGCCTTATCGGCTTTGCTTAAAGCTGACGTAACACCCGGCGGGCAATATGCCTCCTACCAAACCGTAGTGGATAGTACCACCGGTCAGAGCATTGTGGTACCCGGTGATATTGCGTCCATCTTCCACAATGAATACCCCGGTGATCCCAATGATATTCCCAACCCTTTATATTATAAAAACTTCACCTATTTAGATGAGGAAGGCCAACCGGATACCCTAAATATTGACGGTCAGTATAAAACCCCGGATCAGCTTTCCGCCGCCGAGTTTGTGATGTACTGGCAACCCAATTGGGCAGATGCACTGGTAGTAGCCCACCCGGAATATTGTGCTTACGAGTGGTGTGATTCGAATCGGGTGAGCGCAGATTTTGATGCACAAGTCCGAAGCCTGGAAACCTTTCAGGAGGCCAGCAACGGCAATTATATCGATCCCTGGAATATGGTTGATAACGATCCCTTTTTCGCAGATCCTCAGTATGCAGATTGTGCTACGGCCATGCGTGATTTTTTGGATCATATCGTACCAGGCGACACCAGTTCACCCAGTATCATTGAGTTTGTTGAAATTCAAGTCTACGGGGATGGTCAATTGTGTGATACCCAGTACGGACTGGGTACGGATGCCGACAACGATATTGCCTGGAAAGTCGTGCGGGAAATGTATCTCGGCTATAAGCACAAACTGATGGATGAAAAGCGCAAAACGGCTTTTGGTTGTGATCCGATGGTTGACTTATGTGCCTGTAAAATCGGGGAAGACTGCGGGAGCGGGAATAATGCACCCATACCGCCTCCTTTAATCACCCTACGGGTTGCTGAAGATAATTGTAACATCATTCAAAAAAGGATCGGCGCCTACGATGATTACTTCATGGATATCAATGATGTTAACCAGTTGAAACAAGAGCAAGCGGAGGCGGTAGCAGGAATCATCGACCAATGCGAATCTTATTGTGAAGCTAATGCCGATTTGTGGCTGGAACAACTCAAAGGGTGCAGCCAGATCGCAGGTAACGAAACGATCATCCGCGATCGGCTCATTGCCATTTGCCAACTAGGCTGTGATGCAGCACATCCTTTCGGAGCTTCCACCACTCCAATTGGTCCCGATGGTAATCTGCTATCGATTACCGGTGGATATACCTCCTTCGAAGATGTCATCAGGGAGTTTGTGGGTAGCGGCACCTGCGACGAAGCCTGCGACCCCAACCGCATTACTTTCCCCGCCCGGTACGACGTCATTCCTTACCAGGGGGCTCGCCCGATCAACAGCAAAACCAATACCTGTGCCTGCGATAACCTGGAAAAACTCCAAGCCTGTTATGCTACAAACGATCAGGGGTACGCTACTTTTGAAGAATACCTGGCGCAATTTTCAGAAGCCACCCTGACGGCGGAACAAATTGGGACTTTGGATACCTATTGCACGGATATTGCTTCTCGCTATCTCCCGGAAACCATCATTTTGCCACCTTACCTGGAATGTGGTGTTTGTAAAGAATGCGATGACATCACTCCATTGCTCACGGAATTCGATCAATTGTGTACACCTGGGACTACCGACTATAACCAGTTGCGTGCCAATTTCCTGAACGTACGCCTCGGCTGGAATCTGGCCGCTTACGAGTACGATGATTTCATAGAGAAATGCGGCAACGTAAACCCCGGCGATTGCACGGAAGGCATCATCCTTTGCCCCAGCTCTCCCTACGAAAATATCGACTATCAAAACGACTGTGCCCAATTGTTATTCGAAGCGGCGGAAGTACAGGCTGAACTAGCCTACCAGGATATGGTCAATGAAATTCGTGATAATTTCATCAAAGACTATACCGCTTACTGCCTCAATTTACAAGATGAGCAGTTCTATACCAAAACCGAATTCAAAGAATACCACCATACGCTCTACTACTACGATCAGGCGGGCAACCTGGTGAAGACCATCCCGCCGGCAGGCGTCAAGCCTTTTACGAGCGGTTCAGCATTGACCAACGTACAAAACTATAGAAATGGTACCTCGACAACTCCGGAATACCCCCTTCATCTCTACGAAACCAAATACGTATACAATACCCTCAACCAGGTCGTCAAGGAGATCTCACCCGACATGGATGAAAAGTTGTATTGGTACGATAATCTGGGGAGAATAGTGGTATCGCAGGACGGGCGGCAACGTCAGCCCGGGCAAATCCTGTACGACCGACTGGATGGCAGCAATCAACGTATCCTTGGCGTGCGCTATAGCTATACCATTTATGATCCATTGGGCAGGGTAAAAGAAGTAGGGGAGAAGGAGACGAGCAATCCGATGACGGCAGCTATAGCAAGAAACCCCCAACAACTGAGTTCGTGGCTTGCTAGTGGGCCGGCTGATAGTAAGCTATTCGTAACTCAAACTTACTACGATGAAACGCCCTACGACGAGATCGATGCTTTTAATGATGCAGGGGAAGAACAGGAGAATCTGCGCAACCGGGTCGCTTGTATCATCACCGAAAAGATAAACGACGATGATCAATATACCTACGATTTCGCCACCCACTACAGTTATGACATAACGGGAAATGTAAAAACCCTTGTGCAGGACTTTAAATTCATTGAAAACGATTTCAACTACGATCCCAACGGCAGTGAAAATATCAAAGAATTCAGGATCGATTACGACTACGACTACATCAGCGGTAATGTCAACGCTGTCTATTACCAAAAAGGGAAAAAAGATCAATTCACCCACCGCTATGAATACGATGCGGACAATCGCCTGGTCAATGTTTACACCAGTTTGGTGAATACCGACGAACCGGTGGAATCTCCCCTTTGGGAGCGTGATGCTAACTATACCTACTACGATCACGGCCCGCTGGCCCGGATGGAAATCGGAGAACAACACGTACAGGGCTGCGACTATGCCTATACTTTGCAAGGCTGGATCAAAGGTGTGAACAGCAGCATTCTGCAAGAAGACAAAGACATGGGGAAAGATGGGCAGGCCGTGATGGGCAATCAAAACAGCAAAGTAGGGCGGGATGCCTTTGCTTATACCCTGGGGTATTTTGGGGATGATTATTTACCAATTGGGGGCAGTGCTGTCAATTTCGAACTAGGATATGCAGCTACAGGATTTGATGGCGCGGCACCGGGCTTATACAACGGCAACATCCGCCACATCGTCAACCACAACCGGGAGCTGGGATCGCCCCTGGGCTATGCTTACCGATACGATCAGTTGCATCGCATCAACTCCATGCGCCTGTGGGATAATATTGATCAGCAAAACTACCAATGGCAAAGTGGAGGCAGTGACTTGGACCAGTACAAAACGGATTATGTATACGACCCTAATGGCAACTTACAGTCCTTGCACCGCTACGGAACTACCGGTTGGATCGATCAATTAACCTACCATTATCAAACCGATCCACTTACCAATAAACCGACCAACCGACTACGACACGTGCGAGACGTTGCCAC
>CAZHNG010000085.1:0-21709 GCA_964533785.1 uncultured Saprospiraceae bacterium
TCCATTGAATATCAGCGTTTTGTTGTCTAAAATCTAGCGTCTAGCGTCTAGCGTCGAAAGTCCAAATTTGTAGTAAAATAAAGATAGGCTTAATGAAGGTTTTTTGTAGCGATGGTTTGTCATTTTATAGTAAACTGGTACTAACAGCGGCGAATCCTTTACCATATTATCAAGTAATTATTACCAACTGTGCGAACCCATCAAAAACTGTCTGAGAGCGATAAGTCAAACCCTGTTTTTTAGCGTATTCACGAAGCCATTGATTTTGTTCCCAGTTTAGGGCATTACTCTTGGTTGCCGTATACCATATAACCATTGAGAAATTCTTGACCGAATAATACTTGTTGGTGATTTTTCCATAACCTCCACGCCCGGTGGGTGATAATACTATAATCTTACCATCTCTTTTGAGCACCCGATTGGCTTCCCCAAGAAGAAAATTGCATTGAGCTTTCGTCAGATTGAACAGCACATTGCAAAAGGAAACATAATCGAAAGTATTTTCTAAAAAAGGCAAACTCTGCCCTGCCTCTACTTTTATCAGCTCACAATCTATACCTGAAAGTTTTTGTCGAGCTTCCTCCAGCATACCCTCGCTGGTATCCGTGCCCACACATTTCACCTGCTTTTCCAAAAACAGTTTTTCGATGAGCTTGCCCGGGCCTGTTCCAATATCAAGTAAAGAGGACCTGGTTTCAACAACATCCACGACTGGTGTAAGAAAGTTTTGATACCAAGGTGCTTCCTGGACATTAGAGAAAAATTTACTGAAATTCATTTTTGGTTGATTAGATACTATTCAATTACTTAGGTCCCATGTTCCAATTATGGTTACCATAATTTTACTACTTTAGATCAAAAGTTGATATAACATGCTGCGTTTTTTACTTGTTTTGTTGATTTCATTACCACTCGCTGGAAAAGCTCAATCGGTTACCAACCAATCTTCACTTACTATCGAACAAATCATGCAAGGACCGGATTTTGTGGGGCACTTGCCTTCCAATATTCGCTGGTCGGCCGACAGCAAAGTGGTTTACTTTTCCTGGAACCCTGAAAGTGACACCCTTTCTTCCACCTATAAGATTGCCATCGATGATGAAATTCCCCAAAAGGTAGAAGAAAATGAACTGAAAAACCTGCCGCGCTCTTATGTTTTTAACAAAGAAAAAACAAAGGCTTTATACACTAAAAATGGAGATATCTTTCTGCAAGAAATTGCCACTAATGCTATCACGCAAATCACCAACACCGTTGATGCTGAATACAGTGTCGCTTTTTCCGGTGATGAAATGGATATCCTTTATGTTCAAAAGAATAACCTGTTTGCCTGGAATATTGAAACGGGTACCTTACGACAACTCACCAATTTCAAATCGGGCTCACCCAAAGCAGAACCTGAGATGGCCGAACACGAGAAATGGCTGCAACGTGATCAACTGGAATATTTTGATATTTTAAGTCAAAGGAAGGCAGAAGCCGATTTGCAAAAGCAAAGAAACGAGGCATTACAGCCCAAACGGCCCGTTGAATATTATCTAAAGGGGCAATCGACTTCCAATATCCAAGCCAGCCCGGATCTGAATTATATTACCTTTCGATTAACAAAATCTGCCAAAAGTAAAAACACGAATGTGCCTAATTACGTGACCGAAGATGGTTATATCGAAGACCTAGGTTCCCGACCTAAAGTAGGGTCCCCCTTAAATACCTACCAATTTGGCATTTACGATCTCACCAATGATACCATCTTTGTGCTTGATACAGAGCAGATCGAAGGCATTTACGACAAGCCTGCTTTTTTGGAAGCATACCATGAAGGAGATTCAGCTTTTGTTGCCACTTTCGATGAGCCAAGGGAAGTCGTTGTTCACGGTCCTATTTATTCAGAAGATCATCAAGCAGTAGTAGTTATCCGTTCGCTGGACAATAAAGACCGCTGGATCATGTCCCTCGATCTGGCTTCGGGAAAATTGAAATTACTGGATCGACAAAGAGACGAGGCCTGGGTAGGGGGCCCCGGTATTGTCAGCTGGAATTTTTCGGCGGGTAATGTGGGCTGGTTGCCCGACAATGAGCACTTTTGGTATCAATCCGAAGCTACGGGTTACTCGCATTTGTATACAGTTAATGCACAAACCGGCGAAAAAAAGGCATTAACCAGTGGAAAATACGAGATCATAGACGCCGAGCTTTCCAATGATAAAAAACACTTTTACATCACCGCTAATGCAGAAAGTCCGCACGAACAACATTTCTATCGTTTGCCGGTAACCGGCGGGGAGTTGGAAAAGATCAGCACTATCGCCGGAAACCATCAGGTTGCACTATCTCCTGACGAAAGCCATTTGGCTATTCGTTACTCCTACAGTAACAAACCCTGGGAATTGTACCTAACGCCCAACCAAAAGGGGGAAGAAATGAAGCAGGTCACCCATTCCACTACGGAAGCCTTCGAAGCTTATTCCTGGCGGGAGCCGGAGATCGTACGGTTTAAAGCACGCGACGGTGTGGAAGTACCGGCCCGTCTTTATCGGCCCAAACGGCCTAAACGAAATGGCCCGGCCGTCATTTTCGTCCACGGTGCCGGATACCTGCAAAATGTACATAAGTGGTGGAGTAGCTATTATCGGGAATATATGTTTCACAATATACTGGCCGATAATGGGTATACGGTCTTAGATATCGACTACCGGGCCAGTAATGGTTACGGGCGGGATTGGCGGACGGCTATCTACCGGCACATGGGCGGCAAGGATTTAGATGATCAAGTGGATGGTGCCAAATTTTTAGTGCAAAATTACCAGGTATCGCCCGATAAGATCGGGATCTACGGCGGCTCTTACGGTGGGTTCATCACTTTAATGGCCTTGTTTACATCTCCTGGCACTTTCAAGTGTGGAGCAGCCTTGCGTTCGGTGACGGACTGGGCGCATTACAATCATGGTTATACTTCCAATATTTTGAATACGCCCGTACTGGACAGCATTGCTTACTACCGTAGTTC
The DNA here is from genome assembly GCA_964533785.1 of uncultured Saprospiraceae bacterium. Classification (GTDB taxonomy): domain Bacteria; phylum Bacteroidota; class Bacteroidia; order Chitinophagales; family Saprospiraceae; genus JANQRV01. The sequence goes on from CAZHNG010000085.1 coordinate 3,008, forward strand.
TCCTATTTATCACGCGGAAGGGTTACGGGATAATCTGCTCATATTGCACGGCATGATCGACACGAATGTGCAATTTCAGGATGTAGTACGTTTGGCGCAACGGTTGATCGAGCTGGGTAAACACAACTGGGAATTTGCCGTTTTTCCCTTGGAAGGGCACGGTTTTGTGGAGCCTAGTAGCTGGGCGGATGAGTATAAACGGATCTATAAGTTGTTTGAGGAGCAGTTGAAATAGGAACACGGATTAGAGGGATTACGTATTGTTCTGATTCCCGCAAGTGCCTGTTTTGCTTTCTGTTTTCCAATCTGCTTTCTCAGTATATATTCGGTGGTGATATAGCTCATCGTACTGATCAGTAGAAAAATTTCACCATCTTCACCTTTTCTAAAAAGAGCCTTTGCATGTTTAAAGTACGGCACTCTTTTCCCTAGCCAATCTAATATGATATTGGTATCTACGAAAACCTTATCCAAGATCAGCTGTATTTTTTGTTAAGTAATCTGTATGCGCATCCTTGTAATCTTCTTCAGTATCCAGTTGAATGATACCACTTAATTCATTCACAATACTGGCTTTTTCATAAACTTTATCTTGGTAATCTGCTAGAAGCTTTTGCAAGTAGTTTTCAATTAAAGAAGATAAACTGACTTTATGCGTTTTGGCATAAGACTTAGCCTGTTCTATGATATCCTTATCGAGACTGAGCGTAAGTTTGGTATTCATCACTACATTATTTACGTGTAAGAATAAATATTTTATACGTAAAAAATAATCGTTTCCCTAGCAATAGTTCCCCATTTCATAACAGGAGTGCTACCCCTTCATCTGCCGCAGCACCTCGAGCGCCTGATTATAATGCCGTATTTCGTGCACCACGATAATATCAAAAGCGGTTGCTAGTTTATAAACGATGTTCCGGTTGGCGGGAGAATGGATAACGGTTCCTTTTTTTACCAGCTCATTCGAGTTTTCTATCATTGTTTTCAATTGCTCCTGGTGGGCTACAAAGCGATCTAAAATTCCGGTTGGAATTTGGCTTTGACTCGGTTCCCAAATAGGAAAGGTTTTCACCTTGTTTTTTCTTTCGGGTTGAACGCCGTTTAGAATGAACTTTCCGAAAAGGTTTGCCAGAAATCCAATCTTTGCAATGAAGGGTGGACGGTAAGTACCTTTTTTTAGTTCCTCGATGATAGGAAAATAGGTTTCGTTAATGGTAATGAGGTGGTCGATATTTTGTCCGATACTCCAGGTTTCGGGGCTGGATTTCCAGTTCATTTCTTCGGAGGTTAAACTGCCGAAGGCGCTGGTAAAATCTTCTGTTGTTGTGTCGATTTGGACGGTCCAGTTTTTCATCTGTTTAAAAATTTGTTTTTACGTCTAATCTACCTTACGGCCAACCTAACTCAAATACCGTCACAACAATCCCATGGTCGGAAGGATAACGGAACTTTTGGTTATCAATAGTAATAGGTTCTCCTAAAAATGCTTTGTAGGAAGTAGATTCTATTGGGGTCAGCATATCTCCTTTGTAGAAAATGTAATCGATCCGGTGGGCATCATTTTTACCTTTGGTATGCCAGGTGATCCCCGGATGTGAAAGAGGGTTGGGGTTTATTTCCCGGTAAGTATCCATTAACCCCATATCCTCCAGGACTTTTGTGGTATACCAGGGGACTACTAATCCGTTATGCTTTCCCTTGGTTGTTTCTCCCCAGTCCAGGTGCGAGGGGGCATTCATGTCTCCTCCGAAAACCATGGGAATGGAATCAGTCTCAGCCGCGTATTGCCTTAGATACGGCAGCACCTTTTGAATCATTTCGTACTTTTTACCCGTTTTTTCCCATTCCAACAATTCTTCTACAGTTTTGCCCAGCTTTTCCGGCTCATCCTCCCAGGGCAAATAATGGAACCAGTTACTGAAAAAGCGGATCTTTTGATTGCCTACAAATACTTCGCGTCCGCCCAAATAAAAAGGAAAATCCGTATCAATTCTTTCCCCAAAAGGGTACCTGGAAAAAATAGATAAATTGATGCGTTCATCATCCAACGGAGTTCCTTCCGGTGCAATGAGGTGAAAATGAAACCCCAGGGAATCGGCGATCATCTTCCCAGACCCATAGGTTTCCACCATCAATACGATATCCGGATCAATGGCTTTGATGACCTGAATGGCATTTTCAGGGCCATCGGGAATATCATTTGCTCCGTGCAGGATATTCCAGGCCATTACTTTGAGGCGTTGGGTTTGGGCCTGTGATTGAAAAATAACGAATAATAGTAGAAAAAACCAAAAGCACTTTTTCATAAAAAACAGGGTTTGATGCGCCGTCTAAAGATAGCCAAATGATGCTTTGGTTTTAGCAGAAATAATTAGTTTTGGAAAAACAAGGAATGTCAAAAATTACCATACACATGGTTTCCAGTCTTGACGGCTTTATCGCTAAAAAAGAAAATTACACGCCAAAAATTACAAGTATTTGAATCCCGGAATTGACCAACAACCGTGGGCTGAAGAAGAAATGTGCCTCGCAGACCCTTTTGGGAATATGTTGATTTTTTATAAGCCTAAATGAGAAGCTAAACGCCAGACAGTTTTGGTTTCAACTTATATTCCCGCTTAAAACTCTTCGGATTCAGATCGACGAATTCGTAATTTTCAATATTCGCCAATTTTTTGCTGAAAATATTTTGCGCTGTTTCATTAGTCATCCCTTTCGGGAAATAAAACCCATCAAATTCCACATTTTCGATAAGGGCGATAAACTCGTGTTTAAAATCATAATTTCCGACGTAGGTTAACGCAATTTTACCGGTCCATTCCAGGTCAAACTTGTTATTAGTTTGTCGACTAAACTTGATGCTATGATCAGCAGCACTATCATGGCCCAGCAGATAAATATGAAAGGCTAGATCATCCAGTTCAAAATCATCGGCCAATGGCAAAGGGTCGGCAATCAAGGTACTATCGTGGAGACTTTCAAAATCAAACTTTTCCTTTTCACAATCAATCTTGATCCCACCAAGATGTCCAAAAGTGGAAGATAGCGTACAACTTCGGCAGTTTTTCCACGCTCCCTTCGCCATCCAATCTGACTTTGGTTCTTCTTTATCATCTGAATCGTCTTCCGCATCATAGTTTTCTGTTTTTAGGTGAAAATTAAACCAGAGGTCATGGTTCTTGTCCAGCCTACCACTCCATACAAATTCTTTGAGTTGATGACCTTGCGGATAAGGGTTATCCAGAAAATAAATTCTGTTGGCTTTTCTATTCATAGTTGATTGGATTGATCGTTAAAAAATTTGCTTTTGATTATCGAATTTGACATCCGTAAGCCGGTAACTACCATTGGGCCTGCTTTCGTAGAGTGGTAAATGAAATTGTCCCTTTTCCCACTTTCCTTCCGGGTCATGATAATTGATACTCTTTGCTAAAACTTGTTCGGAATTTAGAGCCTGTGCAATGTTGGCCTGAGGAATTATGGTCAAGACACTATAAGATACAATTGACAATAATAGTTTCATCTTTTTCATCGGTTTGGAATATAATTTAAGAGCCTGCTTCGAATTCATCCTGTAAAACTATTGACTTGTTGCCGCAAAAATTTAGTGTACTCTATCAAAAGTCGTCCTGTTCCAATCAACATTTCCTGGTTTTTCAATAGGGGTAAACACCATAACCAAGCATCATAAATAAGAATACAATAACCACTTTATCAAGATGTTAAAAAACTACCTAAAAACTACCCTTCGCAATTTATGGAAAAATAAGTTGTTCGTCTTGATCAATGTCGCAAGCCTGGGCATTGCTTTAGCTTGTTGCATTGTAGCCTTCCTCAATTGGGATTACAATACAAAATTTGATGCTTACCACGCAGATACTGAAAACGTGTACCGAGTTAATTTTATTCGCATCACTAATGGCCGGCCGATCAAAAACGGTAGTTGCCCCCTACCTTTGGCCTCTCAAATAAAAACTTCACTTTCAAAAGTAGATAAAGTAATTCGTTATTTTCCAGTCGGCGGAAATTTCCGCGTGGAAAACGAAGTATTTCGTACGGCGGTAACAGCTGTCGATCCTGAATTCTTTGAGGTGTTCAACTACCCAATGGTTGCAGGTAGTGCTGCAGCCCTTAAAGACAAGCAATCTGTTGTCATCAGCACAGAATTAAGGGAAAAACATTTTCCGGACAATAAAAACCCGGTAGGAGAAACCCTGACCTACATCAATGGCAATGAAAGGCTTGAGTTCCAAATTGGTGGTGTCTTTAAGAAACCCCCACAAAATACCAGTTTCTACGCCGAAGCTTTTTTTCAATACGACAATGCGTTGGATATTTTAGGATGGCAAGACGATAATTGGGCTCAATTCAACAATACTTTTATCACGGTTAATGATCCAGCCGATGTACCAGAGGTTGAAAATCAATTGCAAAACTACGTTGCCATTCAAAACGAGGCCAAACAAGACTACAAAGTATCCCAATACTATTTGGATCCTTTTGTAGGCATGGCCATCAGAGCGGAGCGGGAAGACCTTTGGAATCATTGGCTAAATAACAGCCTACCTACGGCAGCAGCGGTTGCACCTGGTATAATGGCTTTTCTGATCCTTTTAATTGCTTGTTTCAATTTCACGAATACCTCTATTGCCATTGCGAATCGTAGAATAAAAGAAATCGGTCTGCGCAAAGTCTTTGGTTCCAATCGCAGACAATTGATCGTTCAGTTTTTGGGGGAGAATATCTTACTGGTATTCTTGGCTCTGTTGGTGGGTATTCTATTGGCTGCCATTTTAGTGCCTGCTTACAGCAGTATGTGGCCTTTTTTGGATATCCGGCTGAACCTCTTAGGAAACTTGGATTTATTGGGCTTCCTTATTTTGCTGTTGCTATTTACCGCTTTACTGGCCGGCAGTTATTCCACTTTCTACGTCAGCAGTTTTCAACCAACGACCATCCTAAGGGGAACGGTAAAATTCAGTGGGACTAATACGCTGACCCGAATATTGCTCACCTTGCAATACGCCATTTCTTTACTAGCCATCATCGCCGGCTTTGTATTCAACCAAAATGCCAAATATCAAGAGGCTTATGATATGGGATTTGATGCGGAAAGCATTCTGTTTGCCTACGTAAACGACGAACAAGGATTTACAAAATACCGCAATCAGCTGATGAGTGCTAACCTCATCAAAGAAATTGCCGGATCCCGCCATAGTATCAGTTCTTCCTGGTATACCGATCCGATTAAGTTCGAATCCACTGAAATGGATGTCAGCATTTTTGATATTGGCGCCAATTATTTATCGACCATTGGTGCAACGATCATTGAAGGTCGGAATTTCATGGAAAATAGCCAGACCGATCAAAATAGTTCGGTGATCATCAATGAGGAATTGGCACGGACCTTAGGTTGGCCTGATCCAATTGGGAAACGGATCATTCTGCGGGATACCATTGCGTTAAATGTAATTGGTATGGTCAAAGACATCTATTTTGAGGGAGGTCTGTGGGATCCATTAGAACCAATGCTGATGCGGTATACTGATCAATCAGGGTTCCGCTACCTTTCCGTTAGAACAGATGCGGAAAATATGTTAGCGGTTAAAGCTTTGATGGACGAAAAATGGCGTACCGTCTTTCCCGATGAACTATCCACCGTTAGCTTTATGGAAGAAGAAAAAGCGGATTCTGCCCTTGTTAATCATAATATCAGGACCTTATTTATTTTTCTTGGAGTAGTGGCGATCATTTTATCCGCCATTGGTTTGTTCAGTTTGGTATCCTTAAACCTCATCAAACGCATGAAAGAAATTGGGGTGCGAAAAGTATTAGGTGCTTCGGTGGAAAACATTACGGTAAAAGTAAGCCGGGAGTTTTTCATCATCTTATTCATTGCTTCGCTGTTGGGATCATTAGGTGCTTTTTTTCTAACGAACCTGCTAATGGCTAGCATCTGGACTTATTACGTGCCGCTGCGGCCATTGCCGTTTATTCTTTCGGTCGCAATTTTGTTCTTTGTAAGTGCAATTACGATTGGAAGAAAAGTAATCAATGCCGCATCAGTGAACCCAGCCAGCATTTTACGGGATACTTAATATTTGATTCGGTTGAGGCTGTCTCATAAGTCCAGCAATTTCTCATTTGGGCTAGCTCCTTGTACCGCGGAATTTATTCCGCACTCATAATCATATCGGAATAAATTCCGATCTACAAGTGTCAAACAAAAAGCGGGTTACTCAGAATTACTGAGTATTCATCAATTATTCACGAGCCTTAAAATTCTCAATTATTAAAAATTGAATTCTCAAATTAGAAATTGCTGTCATAAGTCAACACCAAGGCCATAAGGCCAAATAATTCACCGCAAAGTTCACAAAGAAGCGCGAAGAAAAAAAAAGCGACTTCCTTTCAAAAAAGGGACCTTTGGTTATTCAAGAGATATATCACAACTTGATTTAACTAAAAAAAGAGTCGAAAGCAAGCAAAGCTCTCGACTCTTAGTGATAAGTAAGGAAGACGCCAGAAACAAGACCCTAGATGCCAGACCGTTTGGGTTTGAGGATTAGTCCTGACGGTACCGTCAGGAGTGTGTGAATTAAAAGCAACTTATTTGTGTCCATCCACTCACTTACTTAAATTCTATGATAAAATTAGTTAGGATTAATAGCCAGGATTTTGCACAAGAAATCCTCCTAAGTTAGAAGCGCCATCGATGGCACTTTGCGGGATAGGGAATAACCGCTTATTAACATCATTATCTGTTTTCTCCGTCCAAGTGTCCTCGTATTTGCCGAAACGAATTTGATCGTTTCTTCTGTGTCCTTCCCAGTAAAGCTCAAAACCACGTTCTCTAAACATAATTTCCAGGTCGATAGCATCTAAAGCCGGTGGTGTTTGAGCAGGACGCGCATTTCTTGATGTTCTAAGGGTATTTACATCCGCCAAAGCTCCTGCATTGTCTCCAAGTCTTAATTTTGCTTCCGCACGGTTTAAATAAACTTCTCCTAAACGCAACAACACAAGATCAACACTACTCCCATTCGTTCCATTCGGAGAAGTACGGCTAAACTGGTGTTTAGCGAATCTATAACCTGTGTTATGGAAACTTCCTTCCGTTGTGAAATCAATATTAAGCACGTGAGTTACGTAGACTTCTTCCTCTCCTTCTCTTACTGAGCTGGTTGCGTCTTCTCTCACTGGATATATTCTTGCCGAACCATCTTCGCATGCTAGGAAATTACCATCCGCCCCTTCTCTAGGTCCCCATTGAACTCCGCGTAGAATACCTCTCTCCATTTGAAAATCTAACGGAGGAACGCAGAAAAAGTGGTTCTCATCATTAGCTGGGGACAAACCCGTTAGATCTTGTAGCTCCTCAGGCACCAAGGTATTCCTTTGATAAAACCTGGCATCCGCCTCCGCTGGATCGATATCTCCATACGCATCTACCCATGTTTGATAAAAATCAGGAGTTACTGCAGGTCCGTTCGTTCCATCGGGATTACCATCTGCAATCCATTCCGGTCTTGCAAGCATAGCTCCGGAAATAGACCAATAAGCCCAGCGGCCATGCTCATTTTGTAATTGTCCTCTTTGATCAAGTGCAAATATCAACTCAGGATTACTATTATTTTCGTCATTGAACAGTTCGAAGTATTCTGGTGATAATGTAAATTGCCCGGAATTGATAATGTTATCAGAATAGTCAATCACCTTATTCAAATCTTCCTGCCTGAAATCTGGTGTACCGTAAGGGTCGCGGTAAACCGCAGCATTAAGATGTAAACGCGCCAATAAACCCCATACAGCAGCTTGGGTAAATCTACCCGGAGCTCTGACCGTATTAATTACATTTACAACGGACTCTAATTCACTTTGAATGTAATCAATAGCCTCTTGACCTCTAAGAATCACTGAGGTTTCAGTTGAAGTCTCCTTTTGGAAAACAAGTCCCCAGCTCTCTAGCATAAGCATATTCAGGTAAGCTCTCATGGCAATCATTTCATACAACGCTCCAGTTGCTTCTGCATCACCGGCTTCTGACAATGGTCTTAGTACTTCTATTGCGGTCAATGCTCTAGATATGTTCGTCGTCACACCATTCCAGGCGTCTCTGGTCAAGGCATTAGTGGGTGTCATTTGATGGGTATGGGCAGCAATGTACTTACCGCCATCGAACCAGTCAGTACCTCCTCTTGCAGGCAAAATGGCTTCATCTGATGATACCTCTTGTAGTCCGAAATAAATGGTATGTCTCCATACACCACGACGCATATATCCGTATGCTGGTGCGATAGCTCCACTAATAGCTTCTGCTTGTCCAGTACCTTCGAAGGATTCGTCAAGGACTTCTTCTACCAGATCCGTACATCCCCAATTTGTAATAAATAGCACACTTAAAAAAAATATTTTGACCAACTGTTTATTTTTCATTCTTCCCAATTTTTTCTTTGAATTGATAAAAACTTTAATCATTGAATGATTCCACTTGCAGTTTTAAAAATATACTGAAGAGGATTGCGAAAATTTTATTCTTAAAAACTTAGAATGTTACGTCTAACCCCAATAATACTGTTCTAGCTGAAGGGTAGGCAAAACGGTCAATACCAAAGGTTTGAATACCGCCAGAAGTGGATCCAGTATTTACTTCGGGGTCAAATCCAGTGTAGTTTGTGATTACGAAAAGGTTTTGTCCCGTTACCGAAAGACGCAAATTTTGGATAGCGTTTCCAAGCCCAATTTGTGCTGGTTTGAAGTTGTAGCCTAATGTAAGGTTGTTCAACCTTAAAAAGTCACCATCTTCCAGAAAGCGAGTAGATACTTCATTGAAGTTTGTAATGGCTTCATTAGGAAACTGCACCGCAAAGTCAGTAGTATTAGAAGAAACAGCCAATTTGCCTTTGATGAAACTGGACATAGCAGTGTGGTTATATACTTTGTTGCCTGCTACTCCGTTGAAGTTTATTCCCAGATCAAAACCTTTGAATTGAAAGTTTAGGTAAAAGGCATAAAGTAGATCAGGTAAAGCAGAACCTACTACTGTACGATCATTATCTAAAATAGCATCATCGCCGTTGGTGTCAACGAATAGGTTAAGGCTGTCAGGGCCAATTCCATCAAATGTTTGCATGAAAAATGCTCCGATAGGTTCTCCGTTGATATAACCATTGATGGTAGCACCCGTTTGCCCAGCGCCCTGAGCTACCCCTGTCGTTAATACGCTAAATGGGGAATCAACAATTTCGTTATCGATAAATGAAATATTTCCTCCAACATTCCACTTAAAATCTCTGTTAGGATCGCTGACGTAGTCTAATGAAAATTCAATTCCGTTGTTTCTAATCTCCATATTAGGAATGTTCGTCCAAAAAGTAGAGGTCGGTTGGATAGGATCCGCTGGAGCAATTTCAAGAAGAATATTATCAGAAACTTTATTAAAATAATCCACCGTACCCGTCAAGCGGTAATCAAACAAAGCAAAGTCAAGCCCTACGTTCGTTTGCGTAGATACTTCCCATTGTATATCTGGATTTGCAAGACGGGTAAAAGTAATTCCAAATGGATATTGATCAATGTTTAGTTGATCGGGTTCTAATGGATAGGTATTATCAGAAGCACTACCTAGTTGTGCCCTTGTTTCGCTGAAACTTTCTTGAGTGATTTTTGAAGGTATTTCCTGGTTACCAGTCTGTCCCCAGCTCGCACGAAGTTTTAAATTGTCAAAAACGGAGTTATTAAAAAAATCTTCTTGAGTAATATTCCATCCCAAAGCAAAAGATGGGAAAATACCATATTCGTTATTTTCACCAAACTTAGACGAACCATCTGCACGTAAAGTAGCCGTAAGCAAATATTTGCCAGAAAAACCATAGTTAATACGTCCAAAGAACGATTGTAATTCATTTTCTTCTGCACTTGCATTTACGGAAGTACGTAAATCGTCAGGACTTGTATGATCTTGGAAAATGGGTTCGATACCATTGTCGATAAACCTTTCAAAAGAAGATACTCGGTTGAAATCAAAAAGCTTTTGGTAAGAATGTCCGGCTAAGAAGTTAATATTGTGATCTCCTTGATTAAAATTATAAGTCAAGGTATTCTCTACTAATTCGTTTCTATTTTCCCTCTGAAAAGTGGTCAACGAACCACCCGACAAATCAGCCAATGCAACAAATGGTTCTAGTTGCTGATTTCTAGCAGTCGTCGAATAATCTACCCCTAAATTGAGTTTATAAGTAAGTCCTTTGAATATTTCGATAGAGGGTGAAATACTTGCTAAAATGCGGTTGTTAATTGCCTCATCCGAAAAAATTTCATTGCGCGCCAATGGATTTAATCTATTTTCATCAAATATGCTCGGATTACCATTCGCATCGTATGCAGGGATGGTTGGATTAAGCTCCAACATATCCACTAATGTTGATGTAATATTTGGTCGTAAGTTTTCAGTACGAGCTGCGGTAAGGTTATAATCGATTTTCAACCGGCCATTCAGCGCCGTTTGATTGATGTTTAATCGACCAGAATATCGCTGTAGGTTACTATTTTTTAGAATACCTTCCTGGTCCTGATAACCTACGGATGCATAGTAAGTAAATTTATTATTGGCAGCACCACTCAAGGATAAATTGAGGTTATTGGACATACCCGTTTGTGTCAATTCATCCTGCCAATTGGTATTGGCGCCAAAATCTTCCAGTCTACCACCGATGGCAACTACTTGTCGACGGAATTCATCCGCGCTGAATACATCGATTTTGTTAGCAATGGATGACCAGGCTGTTGAAGCAGACAAATTCACCTCTGCTTTACCTTGCTGACCTCTTTTAGTGGTAATGACGATAACCCCGTTTGCTGCTCTCGCCCCATAGATCGCTGCTGCAGAAGCATCTTTCAATACATCAATACTTTCAATATCCGCTGGATTAATAAAATTTAATGGATTGTTGGCTAAACCTGTAGAGGTATTATCCAAAACAAACCCATCTACTACATAAAGTGGCGTGGTACCCGAACGCAAACTACCGATACCACGGATGATCACATTTTGTGCCGCACCAGGCTCCCCACTTACGTTGGACACATTTACACCTGCCACTTTTCCCTGCAGAAGTTGACCAGGATTGGTCACAACTCCTTTGTTGAACTCCTCTTCATCAATACCTCCTATAGCTCCGGTTACATCTGATCTTTTTTGAGTACCATATGCAACCACCACCACATCATCCAAAACGGTAGCGCTTGCCGCTAACTGAATCGATAGATTGTCCTGAGTACCTACCGAAACTTCTTTTGTTACATATCCGATGTAGGAAACAACTAATATGTCACCTTCATTCACAGAAATTGAAAAGTTACCATCAGCATCTGTGATCGTACCACTTTCCGTCCCTTTTACAGCAACTGATGCACCAACTAGAGGGTCACCATTTGCATCCGTAACATTACCTCTTACCAGCTTTTCTTCGGATTCTAGCCTGCTCATGTTGGGCACCGCGTAGGATTCCATACATAAACAATTGATCAGTAAGCCTATGAATAAGGCTTTCATTAAAAAAAATTTCATAAATTAAAGTGTTTTTAGTTAAAATACAGGAGAAGGCGCTACTAATGCCGACCAAGCAATTAGCGTCTCTCCTTTTTCTTAGTTTAGTACCTTACCATAAAAGCGTAATATGATTTCACCAATTTTTCTTTTAATACATTGACAAAGGAGTCATTAATTTGGTTAATTGATTATAGGAAAGCTGTTTAATTTTATTTATATCCGGACCAGATATTTAGGTGGGCAAAAGTAGATTACGAATGTTAAGTAATGTGAATAGAGGTGTTAATTTTGATTTAAGAATTAAGAAGTAGAGCAACGCTAAATTATCTTTTTCGATACCGATCAAAATGGCTCGGTGATCGTTAATGAGGAATTGGCACGAACTTTAGGTTGACCTGGTCTGGCCGTATTAGTCTGTGACCAAGTTGTTATGCGCCTAACTCAATTACGCCTCCAAACACCCGATCGCTCCGAGATCTCTTTAAATAGTGCATACTCAGAGATCTCATCATTCATTAATGCCTCAAAACTTTTCTTCTTAACATCTAAATAATATTCGGTGAGCAAAAGAGATTTTAAGTAAAACTTTCTTCCTTCCGGAATATCATCATAATAACCAGTTAAGTACTTATTGATAAGATCCGAAAATTTATAGTCTTGGTTTTGCCTTTTTCTACGAAATGAAGCAGCATATTCACAATATCCTTCTACTTTCCACGGCGCTATTTGCCTAACTTTAAAAAAGCCAATTTTTTCAGCAATTAACTGATGAGTAATTTCATGGGCTATGACATGGGCAATGTTTCCTTCTAAAATATTGTATTTGTATTGGTTTCTATTCCTCTCGTTGATTTCTGCTTTGGACTTTTGACGCTAGATTTTAGACAACAAAACGCTGATATTCAATGGATATCAATTTTTCAGAATAAATAAAATTTCCGTTGATTGTCAATTAGTTAGAATTTTTAGTCTAACTTCTAGAGTCTAGCGTCAAAAGTCTAGTTCATCTAATACAGCGATTATTTCTCTTCCAATTGGTTCATCAGCATATACCTTAAACTCCTTGTATATTTTTCTGTATTTAAAATTTGACTTTGGATTTAGAAGGTCCCAATAATTGATAACGCTCAAAACTATTGGCACTAAAATGACAAGGAATAACAGTAATCCTATTTTATATTTAAGTCTTTTTGTATTCATTCTTACCGATTCATTCCAATTGACTTCATTATTTCATTACCATTATCACCTTGCGCAAGCTTGTGAAGTCTTCTTCCAAATTCCCGTTTAATACTACAAGGTCAGCTAGTCACCCAGGCTGGATGCCACCAATTTTATCATCGTATCCGAAGACTCTGGCAGTCACAGATTGTAACATCTCATATCAAAATTTTCGGTTTATACCATAAGTAAACCCAACATCACTTTCTTTAACCAATAATGGTGTTGTAATTCTAACTGCGCCCAATTTCTCCACTGCCTTTTGGGAACGAATATTATCCTTACGGATATAAAAAATAACTGTGTCTACAAAACGGAATGCGTGATCAATCATCAAAGATTTAACTGACTTATTATACCTACCTCCCCAATACGCCCGGGCGAGAAAAGACCAGCCAATTTCAATAGCCGTATTTACCCCTTGGATCTTTTTATACCTCGAACTACCAATAATCTGATCTTTTGCTTTATCTATTACTACTAATGCACCTTTTGACCGCGAAGAGTCATTAAAAAAGGTAGTAAATTGTTCTCTTTTGTAGCGATCGAAACAAAAGTGCTGCTCCCAGATCAACGGGTCTTTGGCTACCTGGTATAAGGGTTCATAGTCTTCTTCCAATAACGGCCTCAAACGAACCAGCTCATTTTCCAGGGTGGGTTGTAAGTTGAATTGCATGGCTTATTTTTAAGGGTTAAGCAGAATTGGTGTTCACTCATCCTCCAACAATTTAATACACATTTCATCAATCTTCCCCGCCATTTTATGACTAGCCGTGATATTAGAAAGTAATATTACGCCCTTGTTTTGATCAAGATCAATAGCCATAGAAGACCGGTACCCGCCCGTTCCCCCATTGTGCCAATGAAAAGTTCGGCCCGATGGCCTGTTCAAGAGGTGCCAGCCCAAGGCTATATCCATATTGTCATTCACCGTAAAGGTCTTTTGCTGCTGCAAAACAAAGGCCGAGTCCGGCGGATTTAAATTTGCCTTTACGAACCTGGTAAGGTCTTCAACCGTAGAAAGTATGGCTCCCGCTCCTTGTAGTGCTGCCAGATCCCAATTAGAAGCTGGTTTCCCATTTTTTTTCAAGCCCTTCACTAATTTATCAGCTATTTTGGATCGGTCAGTAGTAGAATGATTCATCCGTAAAGGTTGGAATATGAAGTCTTGCAGCAATTGCTCGTAAGATTGCTCCTTGATTTTAGTTAAGGTATACCCTAGCAGGCCTGCTCCTAAATTAGAATATTGGTGGTTGGTTCCAGGTGTTTTTTTCAACTCCAGTTTTGTCGTTAAATATTTTTCCAGTTTTTTTTCATCATAATTTTCATAAGGATTACTCGCATTGGTGATGGCTGACCAATACAGCCCCGGAGGGATACGGGGTAAGCCAGAAGTGTGGTTGGCCAATTGCCGGAAAGTAAAACTTGCATCATTATTGATCTCTAAATCAAGGTAATTATTGACGGGATCATCAATATTTAATTCACCGTTGACCACCAATTTCGCTAACAGAGTTGAGGTAAAAACCTTGGTAATTGACCCGATTTCAAATACCGATTGACTATTCTCGATTTTTTCTAGCCGTTCTTCATTTCTTTGAAAACCGTAGAAAGAGGTAGTAGAGTCATCGATAATGGCGAGGGCAAATTGGGTCTGGTCGGGAAAATGCCCCAATGCAGAAGCTATACTATCAATATGTTCTTTTGAAAGTTGTGTATCTTCGAGCAAATGATCTTTTTCCAATTCTACGAATTGCTCACCCCTACAGTTAAAAAATGACATTGCACTTAACAGAAGCATTAAATAATGATTTAATCGCATAATATTTTTGTTTGAAACTACAATTTAATAGCTTTACTACCATAGACGATAGTTTTATTCCGATTTAAACAGGCTATATTTCATTTAAAATTTCCACCTTTCATGAAAGCTACTATTGAAACCCAAGGTTTAGAGAAAATAAAAGTTGATTTTCAATGGATTATGTCACGTTTCCGGCAAGTACTCCAAAACCTTGGCGAAAGCAATGTGGCCAATAGTTTACTTGCTGAACGTCCTCACGTCTTAAGCAAATTAGAAATAATTGAAGAGGAAGACAAATTCATGCAGGCCTTAAGTATTTCTTTCCAGTTGTTGAACTTAGTGGAGGAAAATGCGGCCGTTCAATTCCGCCGTAAACTGGAGGATGAACTGGGTCTTGCCGCTGTAAGAGGATCCTGGGCCGAAACCCTGACCGGATTAAAGGAAATGGGAATGTCTCCGGAAGTCATAGCTAGTATGCTGTCCGAATTGAATATCATGCCGGTATTGACGGCGCATCCGACGGAAGCCAAAAGAGTGACGACACTGGAGTTGCACCGGGAGTTCTACCTGTTGCTGGTCAAAGTCGAAAACAAGATGTGGTCGAAGACAGAACGGGCGTTGATCTACCAGCAAATCGATTCGTTGCTCGAACGTTGGTGGCGAACCGGCGAGATCTATCTGGCCAAACCCAATGTAACTTCGGAGCGCAACAATGTGATGTATTATTTCACCCACGTTTTTCCGCAAGCTTTACGACGTACAGACCAGCGCCTGCGTGACGCCTGGGAGGCGGTGGGATTTGACCTGAGTTTGATCGATGAACCGTCACAATATCCGCACTTACAATTCGGAAGCTGGATCGGTGGTGACCGTGATGGGCATCCTTACGTAGACGCTGCAGTAACAGAGGAAACGCTCCTTATTCACCGGCAGGCAGCCCTCAAGATGACCTCTGAAGCACTGGGTCAACTTGTCGCACGCTTAAGTTTTTCCTCCCTCCTCAATCCGATACCGCAAGCTTTTATCGATACCATTCATATCCGTGCGGAATACTTTGGTAAAGACGGACAACAAGCCATAAATCGCAATCCCCATGAGCCGCTGCGCCAGTTTGTTAACCTGATGGTACTGAAATTAAACAACACCATTGCGGAAAAGCTGGAAAATAGTCAAACCTGCTACCGAGAACCAAAGGATTTAAGCGCTGATCTTCAGCTATTGAGAAACACCATGATCCATATCGGCACTAAAACCGTTGTCCAGGATATTTTATTCCCCATAGAGAGGATGGTAGAATGTTTCGGCTTTCACCTGGCGCGGCTAGACATTCGCCAAAACAGTTCGTACCACGAAAAAGCCATGGATCAATTACTGGAAGTGGCCGGTTTCGGAGAAAATCAGTTCACTTCGTGGAATGAAGAGGAGCGTATTGACTTTCTCAGCAAGGAATTGACGCATGAACGGCCATTCACTGTTATCGGAAAGGCTTGTGGCCCGGAAGCGGATGCCGTACTAGCCTATTTTCAGGTACTGAGGCAGCACATCAAACGCTACGGCATCAGCGGGATCGGTTCTCTAATCGTCAGTATGACCCGGGGATTGAGCGATTTATTGGTAGTACATGTCTTTTTACGAGAAGTCGGATTGACCGACCAACCTTTACAAGTAGTCCCTTTATTCGAAACGATCGATGATCTAAAAGCAGCACCGGCAATCCTCGATGCCTTCTTGAGCCATCCAGTTACCCAAAGGCGCTGGGCCTTCATGCCTAGAGTACAGGAAATTATGCTGGGCTACAGCGATAGTAACAAAGATGGCGGCCCACTGGCCAGCCGCTGGAACATTTACCAGGCGGAAGCACGACTTACTGAAGTCGCCAATAAACACGATATCAAATGTTGCTTTTTCCACGGTAGGGGAGGTACCATCAGCCGCGGAGGTGGTAAGTACCATCGTTTTTGGGACAGCATGCCCTTTGGCAGCGTCAGCGGTGAAGTCAAATTTACCGTCCAGGGAGAGACCATTGCCCAACAATTTGGTAATCCCGTCAACGCTACCTACAACCTGGAAATGACGCTCGCCGGCGTCGCCCGGCAATTGATGATGGCTCAAAAAATGGAATCCGCACCGGAAAGACCTTTTGAGGCGATGAGCAAGCTGGCGGATTTTTCCAGAACTCTTTATCAGCAACTGATCCGGCACCCAGGCTTTATTAATTTTTACAGTCAGGCCACCCCGATCGACGTATTGGAACAAAGTAAGATCGGTTCCCGCCCGGCCCGCCGAACCGGAAAGCGTAGCCTGGATGACTTGAGGGCTATCCCCTGGGTATTCAGTTGGAGTCAATCCCGTTTTCACCTGACCGGTTGGTTCGGGATGGGGTACGCGCTAAAATCGCTGCGAACGCAGCATCCCCAGGACTATCAGGCTTTAAAAGAAGTGGCTCAAAAATGGCCGTTTTGGCGCTACTTTCTCATTCAGACGGAGACTAACCTGCTGCAGGTCGATCCGTTGATCATGCGTTCCTACAGCCAACTGGTAGAAGACCCTCATTTACGGGAGGAACTATTAACCCTGATAGATTCCGACTACAAGGAAGCGTTGGAACAAATTTCCGACCTATTCCCACAACCGTTGGTCAAACGCCGGGTCAGCCAGCTAGAGAACAATGCGCGCCGAAAAAATGCACTTGGCACCTTACACGAACTGCATCTGATGCATTTGCAAAACTGGAGAAAAGCTAATGCAGAAAACGCTGATGAGGCGGATGCTTTATTACTGAGATTGTTGTTGTTGACGAATGCATTGTCGGGCGGGTTGAAGAGCACGGGGTAATAATAGACTCCTAATAACCAGTTACAAACTATAACAATTCTCTAACTTCAATAGAGTAGGCCACTTTCGGATTTTCAACCATAAGCTGATTGAAATCTTCATCAGTAAACCCCTTTTCTTTTAGAATGGGCATTAAGTATTCGAAAATATTGGTATAAGACTGGTAGTTTTGTTCATTTGCGCCGTGGGTATACCAGCCGGCATCATGCGATATCAGCGTGCGGTGCAGTAGATTATTCTTTTTTAAATTGACGATGGCATCAACGTATTTATAAAGCGCGGTTGAATCCCCGTTCACAGGAGCGACCCAGCCCAGGCCGTCCAGTGATACCCAAACCCCTTTCTGGGCAAGCGCGACGTGCCCTGCCTGCGTACCGTTCTGAGCATGGGTCCATACCAGAGCATCGGGAGCGACACCTTCTTCCGCAAGAATTTCCACTTCCTGAAACGCCGGGGCGTCGGGGCCGGTGTGTGCAACAATGGTAAGTCCGGTATTCAGGTGAGTGATCGCTGCAGCCCGCACCAATTTAGCGTGTATATCCGACAATACCGAATCACCATCTACACCAATTTTAATAAATCCAGGGCGAACCTCAGTACCATCAATGCCCTCCTCCCATTCCTGGGTCCAGATGTCGGCTAGAGCAGCAGCATCCTGTTGAAAAGCATGCTCGGGTAAATATTGATTTTGGCGGGCACCGTAATAACCGGTGTTGGTGAGAATTTGCAGACCAGTGGCAGCAGCTAACCGTTGTAAAAGTTTAGGATTCCGCCCCAGGTAATTCGGAGTACATTCCAGAAAAGATTTGACCCCATTCGCACTCATTCCTAATAAATACGGTAAAATGGTATCAAAAGCGGCCTCTGTATCCCAATTTTGTGGCTGGATGCTGTCGGCACCGGTCCAGTCTAGGAAAACGTGTTCGTGGATTAAGGTAAGGCCTAAGCTATCGGGAGAGATGGGACCGTTGACGGTCATGATTTGGCCGGGTGATTCTTGTACAACTTCCTGATTGCTGGTACAAGCGAATAGGATGGCTATCAATCCGAGCAGAAAGATGATGCTCAATTTTTTCATAAGTAGGAATGGATTTTAATTTAGATTTAATCAGTACTGAATGTTCGTCTATACACAAGGTGTTCAAATTAGGACTCTTACCCGAAAGTAGCGTGGTGCCTGCCTGCCCGGCATTTCATAGCCGTCCACGTAGGGCCCGCCACGTGGGGCCCGTCTGGGTCTGGGCAGGTTAAGGGAAACTTATGTATTTTGAAACCCGCCTACTGTGCCAGT
>CAZHNG010000086.1:0-21596 GCA_964533785.1 uncultured Saprospiraceae bacterium
CCTGTCTGTCGTAGCTATAGCGAAGACAGAGGGATTGAATTTGCCTAGAGTTTTTGGTTCTTTTGGGGCAATGCCAAAAGAACATTACACCAATCTCAGGCCTGAAAACAGATGTTCAGAACCTAGAAAATATAAAGCTTTAGTCCAGTGAGCTTTATGTCAAACAATAAAATTGATTCTAATAGAAATAAAAACAAATCCTGTGTATACAGATTAGGATGCCGCAAGGCATGCAGGTTTGCGAGCCTTTGCGTTATTTGCGGTGATTAATTTTGCCATTGTTTTTTAAGACTTACTTTTGATACAACCTCTTTTTTGTTTTTTAATGGAAGTGTGCTAGTTGGCTTGAATGGTTATCTGAAGTTTGGAGGCTTATATTCGTTTGCTTTTTATTTCCGAGGCACTAGCTAACTGTATGATTTATTTCATATAAAGGTGTAGAAATGTTTGAAAAAACGTCTATTGGACGATAAATCAAAATTTGAATGGAGCGACGGGTTTTTTGGACTGTATTTTTCTATTTGTGGGGGGATTTTGGATTAGGGGGTGGTTTGGGAAAAGGGCCGTTTATAACTTCATTTAGATTAATTATTTACGTTGTCTATTATTTTGGTGCTATGACGAAAACCATTAGAAAATTTGGCTAAAATCGAAGTGCAAGCATGTTATTTCAATGGGAGTTAGCCTCAAAATTGAATGGGAGACTCTATGAAAACGGAAGCATCATATTGTAAATATTGCGGTAAGCCCAAAGACAAAGATGTGTAACATAAACATAATCCTAGATTTAGGTCACTAAAAATGATAATTAATGGATAAGATATTTAAAAGACTAAATCCAAACTCATAAGTCTGTTCATTTTGGTTGGTAGAAGGAGCTCCAGACCAGCCTTGGTCAGTGATGAATGACCGCCGATCTGTATTAACAAAATTATAACTGTAAAATCCTCCTCCTTCCAAAGAAACGGAAACATTAGACAATACAAAATATTGTATACCGATAGATTGATGAATCGAAAATTTGTCGACTCTTTCGAATCCCTCAGTGACAAAAAGATAGGTTTCCTCTTCGGTTCTGGTAGGATTAAACCTTACCTCATCTACAGCTTCTTCTAACCATTGATAAGAAAAACTTAAATCTGTAGCCCCATAGAAATAGAGGTTACCTTTTCGCTTGCCGTATTGAACACCCAAAAAAGACGATAGGGAAAATTTGGTATTGACTTGCTCGTATTCGTAACCTGCGCCATTTGGAAAACGAGAGTTATATTCCTCTGGTGTCGATGCAGGGAGGTAAGGATATTTTTCAAAAACTAATTCATTTCCTCGTTTAAAGAGTCCTCCCACTCCAAATCGAAAGGCTATACCTTTCCACATATTTTTTTTTGCGATAATACTAAAAGGGTTTTCTTCCAATGTTGACGGTCGCAAACCTATACCGACTTCCCATTGGTGTTGTTGGGCTTGTGTATTGCCAAGAAATAAGAAAATAAAAAAAAATCCTGGGAACAAATAATTCATAGAATTAAAGATTTAAAAATTGACCAGGCTTTTTGACACCTGGTCAACTGTAACCGAAGAAAATGAATTACTAAATCTTTTATCAATGTAACAAGATAGTTTCAGATTCAACTACCTCTCCATTATTAAATTCTATAGATAAATAGTACAAACCACGCTGCAGATCGCGGACATCGAAAACAATTTGTTTATTAGCTTCTAGGCTACTGCGATTATTAAACTTTGAAAGATCAAAGTGGCGCACAAACTGTGATCTTCGTTGGCTAGATAAGCGAACTCCAGTCAATTGTTCCCGACTTCTTTTATCCTCGAAGGCAATTATGATTTCCTCAGTAGCCGGATTAGGACTGACGACCGAATAATAATATCCCCCCGATTTAACAAGAGGGATAATAACATCATATCCTTCCCCACAACGATTCGCAGAACGCAGTCTGATGGACATGGAGCTACTAGTAGAGGCATTCCCCGTCCCGCAACTATTGAAGGATGTGCCTCCAAATGTATGGCCACAGAAAGCACAATTATTAGGATAAATGAAACCACTTCCTCCAAAAATAGACCAATGATAGGTCTGACACGAACTTTCATTCTCAATATTAATAACGGAACTCCCGCTGGTATAGTTTGGATATTGATTAACATGTCCATCCACATAAACATCGTTATTATCGATTTGTGGCGTTCCTGCGAAAATATTTTTAGTCCGACTTCTGGAATTGCAGGCGTTAGAAGCAACCAAGGTAACTGAACCATTTGAACTCCCTGAAATGGTAACTACACTAGAACTCCCACCTGAATTGATGGAAATACCGCCGCTTGTGGACCAACTGTAGCTAGTAGCGTTAGGGCTGGATGCGCCGGATAATTGGCGGCTGTCTCCACTGCAAAGAGGTTTATCGAAGGGCGACCAGCTATCAGCGGTCTGTATGAAGGCATCACTTACTTCAGGTCGTATAACATTTACACCATAACTAGTGGTTACAAAACCATTACCATCCGAACGTTCGGCGAGAACCTGTATCGTTCCACCACTACTCCCATCAGTCGTAACACCTATGGAGTTAGAAGTAGAGGAACCTGACCATCCTGATGGTAATGACCAAGTATAATCAACGGAAGTCGAAGGGTCTGTTAAAGGAGTACCAACACTTATTGTAAAAGAGGAAGACCCACAAGGAACTGATACAGTTTGCCCATTATTTGGGCTTGACGGACTGGCCCCAGGAATTGTCATTGAGGGAATATTTCCAATATGTTTCACAGTGACAAAAAATTCGTCAGACAAGGTGACCGTAGGCGATCCTGCTTTGGTGTAATTGACAGAAACGGTTACTCTCTTAGTTACGGCATTCGGATTATTTGCCCATTGCACATCGTAAAAGATGCTTCCATAATCAGTTTCACTTACAACTTGACTATTTGGTAGTGCATCCCAGTTAATAGAGCTTTGTGTATACCCATCACTTGTCAGATCACTATCATCAATACTTAATACATAAACAGCCACATTTGGAGATGGATCAGTAAAATCACAATCCAAACTGGTACAACCAATGTTAACGGATTGAGCCGACATTGAAGAAAAAAGTAGGTTCAAAATAACAAAGAAATAGGGTGTAGCCCCGTTCTGATGTAAGCTTTTTGGCCAAATCATTTGAAAATACCGGGCTAATCACGAATCGAAAATATTTTATGGATTTGAATCTGACCGAATAACTTTTTACAATATTAGTCTCAAAGCACTTAAATCCCCGGTTGATGGGGCTTTTAATAGAATTTGATACATCAGAACGGGGCTACACCCAAGAAATAAATTTTTTTCATCATCAAGATAGTGTTTGATTTTCAATTATAAAAAGCGAGTAAATCAACTTTTTACTTTTAAAAGCGCGTCATATCTTGGATCCAGGTCAAATTTACTACTTATTTTTCCACTAAACTTGCATGAATATTTTTTTTATTGAAATAAAATTACAAAAATCAAGTTTAATTCTTAATTATTTATGTTTTTGGAAAAAACATTTCTACTAAATTGACAAAACAAAATCCTAAATCAAATAATGTTACAAATTTACCTTATTAGAGCTTTAATGCAGCGGCATGAGTGTAAATCAGATTTAGTAGAACAATTGTGTTGTGATCTATCACTGAGTAGACGTTCTGCTTACAATCGTTTAAATGGGACAGTTTCATTTTCTCTTGAAGAATTGGGAGTATTAATCAAGAAAAAATATTTGAAAGCAGATGATTTATTTTCTACCGATCACAAAGAGGAATCCGGTGATGTCTATGACTATCCAGGTTCTGCAGATGATTTTGTGGAAAGTTTACTTACAAAATGGTTCTTTGCAATGGAACACATATCCAATCAAAAACAAGCACAACTTTTTTTATTAACTAATAGTCTACCATTTCTATTGGCTGCTTATCATCCAGATCTAGTTAAATTGAAAATATATTTGAACGCAAGGTTCCTATGGAGACATCCTGAATTTGAGTTTAGGAAGTTGGATTTTCAAGATAAAACATATAATTCAGTAGATTCATTTTGTACAAACCTGACAGAAACTTATGGGCAATTGCCCTCTACCGAAATTTGGGGTATTTCTACATTCTTTTTAACCCTTAAACAAATCAACTTACTCTACAATACTCGATCCTTAATTGATAAATCAATGGCAACATATTTAGGCAGGTTACTGCTTAAAATTGTGGATCGTTCTGAAAAATATGCACTTGCCGGATTCAAACAACTGAAGAATATTTCTGATATACAACCCAATGCTGTAAATTTTGAACTATTGTTTAATGAAATATTTACGGTTGGTGAATATATTATACTGACCTGGAAAAGCGGAGAACTTTTCGACTCATTTATTTACAATCCAATTTATGGAGTATTAGATACGAAATACCAAAAAAGGGAAACGGAAAGATACCTTCTACAGCTTAAACAATCTTCTATACAATTGAGTTCGACCGACCCGGAAAGGAGAAGTTTATACTTCCAGAATCTGAGAGAAAAAGTTGATGCTTTTATAGAAAATTGGGATTCACCTTAAGCTCGACTTTAGCATTTTTGTCCACTTACATAAAATTGGCAAAGGCCAATAAAATTAAAGATTTGGAAACTCAGTATTAATTAGACACCCACTTTGGAATTTATTTCAAACATCCTAAAAAACAGGTGATGTTGAAAAAATAAATTTTCATTGGACCTACCCCTATTAATATTGGGCCTCTAATATTTCAAAATGCTAAAGTCGAGTTAAGAATATGCTTTGATTTTTTGAAAACGTAGATTTTCCCAAACCCCAAAATTGTTTCAAAAACAATCCCCTAAGCCCCTTTCCTCTACCCAAAAAGAATAGACCGCAAATGCCGTTCCCCGAAATATTTCTGTCGTTCAAAGAAAATTCAGTCAACAGAATAAGGAAATTATTATTTTTAGCGAATACCACTTAATTATTCCTGCAATCACAACCATCCACAAAATGAAAAAGCTACCACTCAAACAAGAAGTTTTCGACCTGTACGATGATTATGCCCACAATAAGATCGACCGTAGAGAATTTGTCGAAAAGGTCAGTGCTTACGCTGTTGGCGGACTTACCGTTACCGCTATCCTTGAACACCTGCTGCCCAATTATAAGGACAAGATCCAGGTCAAACCCAATGACTCCCGGCTCAAATCGGAGTTCATCGAATACGAATCACCGAAAGGTGGCGGTACCATCAAAGGACTACTTTCCCGTCGCGTGAATAATGAAGGCAAATTGCCGGGGATCATCGTCGTGCACGAAAACCGGGGACTGAATCCGCACATTGAAGATGTAGGTCGCCGGGCAGGACTCGATGGATTTATTTCTCTTGCGCCGGACGCATTAACTCCGCTTGGGGGTTACCCGGGCAATGATGACGACGGACGAACACTCCAGCGCAAAAGAGATCGCAATGAAATGCTGGAAGACTTCATCGCTGCTTTTGAATACTTGAAAAATCACGAAGAATGTACCGGTAAAGTCGGGATAGTAGGTTTTTGCTTCGGTGGATGGATCTCCAATATGATGGCCGTAAAAGTACCCGATTTAATGGCGGCTGTTCCGTTCTACGGCACGCAACCGGCAGCGGAAGAAGTACCTGACATCAAGGCGCCGTTATTGCTGCACTTCGCCGCTTTTGACAAACGGGTGAACGCCGGCTGGCCGGATTATGCGGCTGCATTGCAAGAGCACAACAAGGAATACAGCGCCCACTTATACCCGGATGTAAACCATGGCTTTCATAATGATACCACACCTAGGTACAATTGGGAAGCAGCCAACTTAGCCTGGAAACGGACGATCGACTTTTTCAGTGCCAAGCTGAGCTAGGATGGGGTGTAGATTGGGGTTTTCTATACACGTCTTTGAAACTTTGGTAGAGTCTTTTATTTTTTAAGACTTCGTCTCTTCAAATTTTGTCGAACCATAGAGATAGGGAGAACATAGAGTTTAAAAAGAAAAAATCAAAATTTTTTCTTTTTGGGCTCCATGCTCTTAAACGTTTGCCTAGGCGTGCCCTACGTGGCGGAGTAACCTAATCCTTTTGAAAGACATAATATCTCTATGCACTACATGTTCTCTATGTTTCGATAAAAATTTTGAGAGACGAAGTCTCGAAAAATCAAAGATTTCAAGCGTTCTTTAACTCGATACTATAAATTAATTCTTAACCTGCCCAGACCCGTACGGGCCCTACGTGGCGGGCCCCACGTGGCGGGCCCTACGTGGACGGCTATGATGGGCTGGAGAGGCGGGTTAAATCTGGCCTCTCACTTAACCGAACAGAATTATTATACTGATAGCCCACACACTCCTGACGGTACCATCAGGACTAGTCCCCTCCAGCCTCTTGCGGTCTGGCATCTGGCATCTGCTCTCTTACTTATTAAAAAAACAAGTAAACACCCGTCACCACCGTAAACCGGCTGGCTTCCGGATTATCCAGGTAACTTAACCGCCATAGTCCATCGACCCTTAAAACTTTTAAAATGTTCTCGATACCAATACCCGCTTCCATGTAAGGAGTATTCGAAGGCGTTCTAAAACCGGTATAAGTGTCAATTTCAGAGGGTTGGAAGGCATTGAGGCTATTGGCCTCGCGGTTTTCATCGGTTATGCTGCCGCTTAGGGCTTTGAACGAGGCGACCATTCGGAAATCCAGTTTGCGTAGTAAGGGTACTTTATTGAAGAAAAAACCATCGAAATGCTGTTCCAAAAATAACGTTGCGTAGGTGTCACTGGCAAATTCGTAGCGGTTCATGGTGTTAAAAACCGAGCGACTCATGAACAATGACTCGCTCCCCGGGTGCACCTCCATTAACAAAAAGGGCACCTTCCCAAATACCTTACCCGCTCTAAACCGGTAGGAAAACCAGCCGATAGGGTTGATATTGAAATAGTGGCGGTAGGATAGCGCTATTTTATGGTAGGCATAATCTCCGCCAAAAAAGCCGTTGATACCCAAAGTATACTGTAGTTCGACAATGGGGTAGCGGCTACCCAGGCTCATCCTGGACAAACCACTGTCCACGATTTCTTCATCATGAGCAAAACGGGTTTTAAAGATCAATTCGGTGGTGGAGATCGTGGTGTCGATGTTGGTCATGTCATCCGTTCCGGGTAGGAAAGCATAGTTGAAACCACCCCCATCGGAGTTTACGCCGCCGTAGGGGTCCAGCCGCCGGTGAAGGAAGGTGAGTTTGTTGGAAAAGTCATTTTGCCAATCGCGTTCGTGGAAAAATTTGATTTCTTCAACCTGGATCAATTTCTGAATAATATCGCGGCGAAAAGCACCCGATAAAAGATCGCCCTCCTGAAAGTCTTCGGAGTTTTCACTACTCAGACTTACGTCTTTGCGGTAAGCAGCACCGATCAAGGTTCTCGGATAATCCTGAATGAGCCATTGGGCATCGAGGCCGTATTTATAAGCTTGATCCCTAAAACCATAGGCCAGATAACCGCCCAGTTTGATGTTTTTGTCGAATTTCGAGTTCGTTCGAACCCCTAATCTTACGCGGTGACCCTCAACCGGATTGTTGCTGTAGGCAGAAAAGTATGGCCCGATCTCGAAATTACCCAATTCGACGTAGCCCGTTAATATGGTTTCCAGTACCTCCACGTAGGTTTTATAAACGGGAACGTTTTTGATGCTATCGACCAGGGCGTATATCGATTCCTCCGTTTCGGAAAGGGGCTCGTGGCGGGCGTCTTTCCAGTAATTTTGGCCTTTTTTCAATCGATCGAGATTGTAAAACCGGGGTTCTTTTTCGGCGTAGTGATCTTGAATCGATTGTAAATCAAACCGGAAGTCCTTAAAGGTTTTGGTCTGGCGGCTGATCATTCCGGGGGCGTTTTGGGAAGCAAAGAAATCTACGATCATTTTTTCCTTTACCGGCAACCATTTATCCGCTTTGGGTTCAAATTCATGGTAGAGCATGATGCGGTCGACAAAATTAATGTTTACGTCCTCACTCATGCGCATATTCACCCGTTGAACGGCAAAAGAAGTATCGGCCACCCAGAAATCACCGTAAAAAGTATCTTCTTGTTTTCTTTTGGGTTTGAATTTGAGTTTGTAACTCCATTTCCCATTAAAAGTAGTACTATCCATGATATAATACTCATAATACCCTAAACCAGCATTGGCAAAAGGGCTAATGAATGGTTTTTCCAGGATCAAAATCCAGTCATCGTAAATACTGAATTCGTCGTGAATGTCTTTTACCAGGTCGATAAAAGTGGTATTGGTGGCCCCTGAAGTACGTTGCGCCTTGCGAAAGACCTTTGGCTTTCCTTCGTCTTTTATATAATAGACATCGGCGATATCTTCGGCAATATAGATGGGCAGAAAAGGTTCTTCATCGGAAGTAGAATCGATATTTTCGAAAACAAATTCAAAAGGTTTAAGAAACTTGTTGCGCCGCAGTTTTTCACCAATATTATCAAGGTCTAGTTCTACTTTTGAATACCGTTCGTATTGATAGGCATCCAGGTTGGAAATCCGATTCCTGGATTTATTCTTGATAATGTTTCTTACGATCTCGTTTGCGGGGTTTTCACCGGCTAGGATAACGACTTCATCCAGGGTGAAATCGGAGGATTGAAGTGCGAAGTTGATGGTTTGAACAGAGTCTCTGGCCACTAACTTTTGCTGCATTTGATACCCCAATGCGGATGCCGCCAAGGTATCGTAGAGCTCATTGACTACTATTTCGTAATACCCATCAACATCGGAGTCGACGCCCAAAGTGGTACCGGTAAAGAAAATACTGGCAAAAGGAATGCCCTCTTCGGTATCGGTATCGATCACTCTACCCTTAATAGTAAAGGATTGCCCCAACAAGGTATTGCCTGTCGTGCACAGGATCAGCAAAACTGAAATCCTACAAATCCATTTACAAATATCCATAAACTAAGGAGCTATTAAATAATAGTTGTTTGCGATTATTATTGAGTTATTTCTAGAAAATCTATTTACTTTTCTCCTCAAAATCAATTTTTATTAAATGTTTAACAAATATTGTCAGGAGGTATCCACAGAAGCAGGGTGTGATGAAGCGGGGCGCGGATGTCTGGCTGGGCCTGTTTTTGCCGCTGCCGTCATTCTTCCGGAAGATTTTGCTCATCCCCTTCTCAATGACTCCAAAAAAATGACGGAAGCTCACCGCAATATGCTGCGTCCTGTTATCGAAGAGGAAGCTATTGCCTGGGCAGTAGCACAAGTAACTCCTTCTGAAATCGATCGGATTAATATCCTCAACGCTTCTTTTTTGGCGATGCACAAGGCAATCGACCAGCTAGCGGTTCGGCCAGAGCTATTATTAATTGACGGGAACAGATTTAACCCATACTTTGGCGTCGCCCATTGCTGTATTGTTGGGGGAGATGGAAAATATTTGTCGATAGCAGCAGCTTCTGTACTAGCCAAAACGCACCGCGACAATTATATGATGCTTATGGATGAACGGTACCCCCAGTATGGGTGGGCAAAAAATAAAGGCTACCCCACAAAAGCGCACCGCCAGGCGATTCTTCAATATGGATCAACGGAAATACACCGAAAGTCATTCAAATTACTGCCAAATTAGTTTTTTTAATTCGAGAACCCATGGGAAATTTTAACTTTACGCATTATTCTAAAAAATAAGACCCTCCGAGGTTTTTATGACCTTGGTGGTCTACAGCCCATCAAATTATGATTGACGTAGCCTTATTAAAAAAAATATGTGAAACCGCCGGCGCGCCCGGTTTCGAACAACGTATCCGCAAATTAGTACTAGAGCAGATCAAAGACCTGGTCGACGATATTTCAGTTGATGCCATGGGAAATGTCATTGCCATCAAGAGAGGAAAAGAGCGCAAAAAAGTGATGGTCGCCGCGCATATGGATGAAATTAGCTTTATCGTTAAGCATATTGACGATGATGGCTTCTTGTTTTTTCACACTTTAGGCGGCTTTGATCCTAAAACCTTGACTTCTCAACGCGTTATCGTACACGGCAAAAAGGATGTCTATGGCGTTTTGGGTTGTAAACCGATCCACATTATGACTCCGGAAGAACGCAATAAACCGCTACCCATCCAGGAATATTTTATTGACCTTGGAATGAAAAAAGAGGAAGTAATGGAGATTGTTTCGATTGGCGATCCCATAACACGAGACCGCGATTTGGTGGAAATGGGGGATTGTGTAACTTGTAAGTCGCTGGATAACCGCGTATCTGTTTTTATTTTAATCGAAACGTTGAAGGCTTTGCAGGGCCAGGATCTTCCTTATGATCTTTATGCCGTTTTCACCGTGCAGGAAGAAGTAGGGCTCAGAGGAGCTATCTCTGCCGCGCATGCGATCAACCCGGATTTTGGCTTCGGATTGGATGTCACTATTGCCTTTGATGTACCCCCGGCTCAATCCCACGAACAGGTAACCAAACTGGGGCAGGGAACCGCCATCAAGATCATGGATGGTTCTACTATTTGCGATTACCGGATGGTGCGTTATTTAAAACAAGTCGCCGATCAGAACAACATCAAATGGCAGCCGGAAATTTTACCGGCCGGCGGCACCGATACGGCTGGTGTACAACGTTATGGTAAAAACGGCTCGATCGCCGGAGCCATATCCATTCCGCTGCGTCATATCCACCAGACGATCGAAGTAGCCCATAAAGAAGATGTTTTGAACAGCATTAAGTTACTGGAAGCCGGACTGTTGAATATGGACCAGTACAATTGGGCTTTTGAAGAGTATGATGTCAATGATGATCTAATTTAGCCTTTGTCGTTGTGCTTCGTAAAGAATAATTCCGGTTGCGACGGAAACGTTCAGGGAGTCTGTCGTACCGATCTGTGGGATGATGAATTGTTCATTTGCTTTTTCGAGTAAAGACTGGCGCACACCTTGATCCTCGGACCCCATGATGATGGCAGTCGGAATTGTCAGGTCTAAATCTTTGAGCTGTTTTTTTGCTTTTAAGGAACTTGCCACTACATTAACCCCCGAATGCTGTAGAAATTCTACGGTATTGTCCAGGCTGTTTTCCCTACAGACTGGTAGATTGGTGAGAGCACCGGCTGAGGTCTTTAAGGCTTCGGCATTAATTGCTGCACTTCCTTTCTTCGGAATAATGAGCCCGTTTACGCCCAGGCATTCCGCCGAACGGGCGATAGCTCCGAAATTCCGGACATCGGTGATGCTATCCAATAGTAACAATAGAGGAGCCTCTTCTTTTTCGTACAGCATAGGCAAAAGGTCTTCAATCTTGTAATAGGTGATCAAAGAAGCCTGAGCAATGACTCCCTGGTGGTTTCCACTCGTCATCCGGTTGAGCTTTTCTTTCGGCACTACCTGAATGGGAAAATTGAACTTTTTACTCAACTGCCGGAGTTCTTTTTCCAGATCACCCCGAGTACCTTGTTGCAAAAAAACTTTATCCAGTGCTTGTCCGCTTTTAATAGCATCGATTACTGGGTGGCGGCCATATATGAGCTGATTTTTGGGCATATTATTGAATATTGAACTTTTGACGCTAGACACTACCTGCCCACCCTGCCGGCCGCTGGCACAGCCACGTAGGGCCCGTCTGGGCAGGCGGGGACGCTAGATTTCAGACAACAAAACGCTGATATTCAATGGATATCAATTTTTCAGAATAAATAAATTCCCCTTGATTGTCAATTAGTTAGAATTTTTTGTCTAACTTCTAGAGTCTAGCGTCAAAAGTCTAGTTGAATAATTAAGTACTGATAAAACAATAAATCCATCATTACTAATTACAAACATAACTGAATAACAACCAAAAACAATATTCAACTGTTAAATTCGTATTTTTGCTTTTCTTCCAAGAAAGATAACAAACAATGGTAAAACCGTTCTTACTTTACGCTGATGATGAAGGGAATGTGTACGAGGATACCACGCTATACGCTTGTGGGCGCAGTGGGTTTTACGCCGAGCCTATTCCCGATGACAATTGGACAGCAATGCCGGCAGGAGGGAGTTTGTACCATTTGCCGCAACGCCGGGGAGTGGGAATTGATGTAGAGACCGGCGAAATGCGTATTTGCGAGAAAGGTTGGGCCGTTGCTGCTTTTGTCCCGCCGGCACACACCGGATTATATATGGCTTCTTTTGTCAATGAGCCGGAAGCTCCTACTTTACCGCTTTTTTGTTACACTGCTGCCGGTTGGCAAGATGAGGTGTTTTACGTGACTGCCGTAAGAGTGGAAGAAGATATCCGGCAGGAATGTGAAGGTTTCGACCAGGAAAGGATTGTAAATGGGCTATCAACTTTCCGTCAATGGTATCCGAATAACCGCTTGATCGACCACCTGGCTAATAATTGTGTTGCGCGATATGAATGTCCGGCAGCGCGCAACTATTTTATTGGACGCTGGGAATGCCCTGTTCCTACTTCACCCGCCTGCAATTCGAATTGTATAGGCTGTATCTCTTTTCAGCCGGAAGCAGAATCTATTATATCGAGTCATGACCGGTTGAATTTTAAGCCTACGGCTGGAGAAATTGTAGAGTATACGGTTCACCATTTGGAAAATGCGCCTTTCCCCATCATTAGTTTTGGTCAGGGATGTGAAGGCGAGCCCTTGCTGATGTGGCAAACCATCCGGGATGCGATAAAGCAAATACGCGAATTCACGAGCAAAGGCAGTATTAATATCAACACCAATGGCAGCATGCCGGAAGCCGTTGAAGAGCTTTGTAAAGCAGGGCTTAATAGCATCAGAATAAGTACCAATTCGGCTCAAAAATGGCTGTACGATGCCTATTATCTGCCTAATAATTACGAGTTTGAAGATATCCTGGAGAGTATTCGAGTAGTGAATAGATACGATGGCTGGACGAGTATCAATTATTTTGTCCTTCCGGGGATGACCGATTCCGTCAAAGAATACGAAGCTTTGCGCAAACTTATCAGAGAAACCGGGTTAAAGATGATCCAATGGCGGAACTTCAATATTGATCCGGATTGGTATTTTGAAAAAGTTGGCGTATCAGAGATCGGAGAGGTTCTGGGTATGAAGAGAATGATGACCTTGATCCGGGAAGAGTTTCCAGACTTAAAATACGGCTATTATAACCCACCCATAGAAAGGATTAAGGGAAATTACGCACTGGATTTTGCCCATTGAAAGCGAAAAGAATGCCCGATAATGAAAGAAAGTACGAAGCTATAGCAGTGCTGGCCGAAAATACCCACTGGCTTGCTATCAATAAGCCTGCAGGATTGATCGTAGAAAATAATCCTTTTGAAAAGCCTACCGTTGAATCCCTTGTACTTGCCTATCTTTCCAGGCAACATCGCAATCCCTACCTCGGTATAGTCCACCGGCTGGACCGTGTGACCAGCGGAGTATTATTATTAGCTAAAAAACGCAGTGCCTTGCGAAATTTGAACGAGCAGTTCCGCAACAAAACCATACGAAAAACCTATCTGGCATTGGTAAGGCAAAAGCCTGACAGCGAAAAGGATACCTTGCGGCACTGGCTTTTCAAAGACCAGAAAAATAAAAGGGCGATAGTAAAAGAGGCTCCATTTAAAGGCGGGGTGGAAGTATTGTTACAATACGAATTCATATCGGAGCAAGAAAATGGGTTTCTGCTTCGAGTACATCCTAAAACGGGTAAGTTTCACCAGATCCGGGCGCAGTTGGCCGCAATTGGCTGCCCTATTATAGGCGATAATAAATATGGGAGTAATATTGATTTTCACGAAAAGGCTATTGTGCTGCACGCTTCTACGTTGAGTTTCATAGACCCCAAAACAAACAAACCGGTTACTATTCTTGCCAATGTTCCCTTCTAAAAGCTACTTATTTTCCGTAAACCCACTTCAAAAAATCAGGAAGCACCCGCGCCCAGGTCTGAGGGTTGTGTTCACCTCCTTCTACCTGCAGATAGGTAAAATCATTATTCCGGGCATATCCTTTATTTTCCAGTTCGTTCATGAGATGAAGCGTATCATCTATGGCATCGATGATATCATTGTTATTTCTGTCTTCGAGCTCGTCGTTCGTGCCGGCCTGGAACCAGAATTTCAAACCTTCTTTCTTTTCGGAAGAAGCAACCATTTGGTGAAGGATGCGATGCCCATCGGGGTTTTCGGGAGTATAAGGCTGTGATCGCCACCATAAAGACCCAGAGAACACCCCTATATTTTTAAATATCTCCGGATGATTCCAAACAATATCAAAAGCAGAAAGCGCACCCAGGGAGAAGCCGGCAAAAGTATAATCTGCAGAGTGTAGAGAACACCGGTAGCGAACATGCAGAAAAGGAAGTAATTCTTCAATGATAAAATGAGTGTATTCAAGTGCTTTGTTGCCGCGGTTCTGGTAATCTAATTTTCCGGCAGTGCCGTATTCATGTGTGCGGTCACCGGCGTGGATACCGACCACGATGATCTTTTTTAACTCTTTTTTCTTATAAAGTTGGTCTAATGTCTTCGCCAGTTTGATCGCTTCCATGTCTTGTCCGTCATTAAAAAGAAGGATGGGATAGCTTTCGGCTTTGTTCTCAAAATAGGCGGGAGGTAGAAAGACATCAAACCTCACTTCCCGCGAAAGTTTTTCGGAAAGAAAGTTTTCGATTTTTTGAATCTCTACGGTATCTCTTGACCAAAAGAAAACTTTGGTAATAATTCGAATGGTTTCCGGAATAGTCCTTTTAAATAAACTCACAGTAAATAATTGATTGTCGCTTTAATAAATCAGATAGGAAAGCAAAATAATGATAAAACAATAAATCCATCATTGCTAATGTCCTTTTTCCAGTTGACAAAGAAAAAAAAAGCTCACGAAAATTGCACATTAACAATTTTGCTTTAACTTTAAGACTTAGCATTATTAGAGACGCTAGATCAGAGATGCTAGAAGCTAGACAGTGTGGGTTTTGTGGAAATCGGTGTGTGATTTCCGTAGAGTGCCATTAACTTGGGTGTGTAATGCAGATTTAATCCGCTAAAGGGTTACCCCCAATCTCTCATCTCCACCCCTCATTGTCTGGAATCTGGCGTCTTAATTCTTTGGTCTCATTTAAGTACTCGGACACATTTGGATTTCCATTAGATTGTGCCGAATTTCGTTCCGAATCGAGGCACAAAAACCGCACATAGCCGAAGCTACGTAAGGCTTTTTGTAACGAAGAGTCGGGACGAAAGGCGGTGCAAGCTGATACGTAATTTAAATGTGTCCGAGCACTTAAGTGCTTCTCCCACATTAAATTAAGCTTGAAACGCAAAACAAATATTTTAATCAGTAGGTTGATTATGAAAAAGATAGGTATTCTATTCGGACAAGAACGTTCATTTCCCAACGCATTTATCAATAAAGTGAATGAAAAAAATGTCGATGGTATCCTGGCGGAGCCGGTCAACATCGATAAAGTGATGCAGCACCAGCCTATTGATTATGCAGTTATAATTGATCGCATATCGCAGGATGTACCATTTTATCGTGCCTTTCTGAAGAACGCTGCTATTACGGGAACAGCAGTGATCAATAATCCTTTCTGGTGGAGTGCCGATGAGAAATTTTTTAATAATGCTTTGGCAGAAAACATTGGAGTGCCGGTACCCAAAACGGTTTTGTTACCTTCCAAGGATCATCCCCAGGATACTACTTCTGAGTCTTTTTCCAACCTTGCTTTCCCATTGGATTGGCAAAAGATCTTTGATTACGTTGGCTTTCCTGCCTATATGAAGCCTTTTGCCGGTGGAGGATGGAAAAACGTTTATAAGATAAAAGATGAAGCTGACTTGTTTAACAAATACGGAGAAACGGGGGAACTGGTAATGATGTTGCAGGAAGAGATCAAGTTTGAATCTTATTTCCGGTGTTATTGCATTGGCCGGAAATACGTTCGGATCATGCATTACGAACCAAGAAACCCCCATCACCTCCGGTACGTTGCAAACTTTGACGTATCCGAAGACCTGCTGAATGTGATGGAAGAATACGTTATCAGGATCAATAAGGCATTGGGTTATGATTTTAATACGGTTGAACTGGCGGTGAAAGACGGCGTGCCTTACGCAATTGACTTTTGTAACCCGGCACCCGATGCCGCCAAGGAATCAGTAGGGCAGGAAAACTTTGAATGGGTGGTCGAGCATGCTGCGAAATATGCCATTGAACGAGCTCAGGCACAACAAGACGGGAAAGTAAATCTTACCTGGGGTACTTTTATTCAAAATGCGATTGATGACCAGTTGCCTGGGCAAGTATTGAGTTCCGCTTCAGACCTGTCCGTATTGGATGAACCAGAGGATCCCATTTTGGATGATAAGACTGTAGAACTCGTCTTTTTCCAGAGCGAAGAAGCACCTGTCAATACAAAGCCGGGTTCGGAGAGAGTGCGCCGTGATCTGCTTAGTTTAATAGGTACAGCCGATGCCTCCGATAAAGACAACTTGACCACTATTTCCGGCATTAGTGAAAACCTGGAGGCAGCACTGAATGCTATCGGGATCTATTCTTTTGAGCAGATTAGCCGGATGGGAAAAGTAGAGTACGATTTGCTGGATTCACTAATTCCCGCTTTCAGGGGACGAGCCCGGCGGGATGATTGGGCTGGACAAGCAGCTACGTATATTTCCGGTGAAGAGTACTACAATTTATTTGAAGAAGAAGAATAAACTCAAAATATACTCCAGTTATTAATGAATGATAAACCTTTTAAATTAGCCATTCTTGATATGTACGATGGTGAGCCCAATCAAGGCATGCGTTGTATCAAGGAACTTGTTAAGCGATTTGAAAAAGACTATGAGTGGAAGATCTATGATGTGAGGTCGAAAGCAGAAGTGCCAGACCTGAGTTATGATATTTATATTTCTACGGGTGGCCCCGGTAGTCCTCACGAAGGGGACGGATACTGGGATAAATTGTATTACAATTGGATGGAAAGTTTGTGGCGGTTGAATATTGATCACCATAAAGCCAAAAAATACGCTTTTTTTATTTGCCATTCATTTCAAATGGCATGTGATCATTTTAAAATTGGAAATGTTACAGACCGGAAAACGAAGTCTTTTGGTACCTTTCCGGTACACATGACGGATGCCGGAGCGGAAGAACCGCTGTTTAAAGGTTTACCCGATCCCTTTTATGTGGCGGATTTTCGTTCATTTCAGGTGATTCAGCCCGATCTAAATAGAATAAAAGCTATGGGGGCAAAAATCCTGACCCTTGAAAAAATCAGGCCACACGTTCCGTTGGAAAGAGCGATCATGAGTGTACGGTTTTCTGACGAAATTATAGGTACCCAGTTTCATCCTGAAGCAGATGTAGACGGTATGGTAAAGCATTTTCAGGATCCCGAACGAAAAGCTGCCGTAATAAAGGAATTTAGCGAAGCTAAGTACAATGATATGATCAAGCACCTGAAAGACAAGGATAAAATTGGTTTGACCCATTCTACCATAATTCCTTTATTTATTAGTCAGTCATTAAAAGCGCTCAAATCGGCTTTAGTGTTCGCTTAATATCTTTAGACAAATCCATTATTCTTATTTAAATCGAGATAAATTCATCCACATGATAAGGGAGGTAAGGCAAGCTTATAACCAAGCATTCAGCCAGGAAAAGTACGATCAATTTTTAGATTGGATAACTAGTCATTTTAATCATCGCCCTCCTTTTGCCATTGCGGAAACTCCCGTCTTCATACCTAATGATTTGAAGGATGAACTTATTCGGGCTACGGAAGAAGTTATTGATGTTCTTTTACAGCCGAATTTTTCAGCGCTTTCCGAGCCAGCGCTTGTCCCTGGCTATATCGTGCCGAATGAGACTTCCCACACGGCCTTTCTGCAAATGGATTTTGGGATTTGCAAAACGGCGGAAGGTAAATTAATTCCGCAAATGGTTGAGGTACAAGGTTTTCCTTCTCTCTATTTTTACCAAAATATGGTGGCTGAAGGGTACCGCAAATTCTTTAACGTTCCTGAGGGTTATACGCATTTGCTTAGTGGTATTACTACGGAGGAATATTTCCAGATGTTAAGGAATGTAATTGTCGCTAACCACGAGCCGGAAAATGTGGTGCTTTTGGAAATTGACCCTTTCCAACAAATGACAGTAGTTGATTTTTACGCTACCCGGGCAGCGCTAGGTATCGGAATTGTTGGTATTAAAGATGTGAAAAGGTCGGGAAGAACCCTTTATTACATCAATGAAGAAGGGAAGAAAGTAGCCATCCACCGCATTTTTAACCGGGTGATCTTCGATGAATTGGTCAAACAAAAAGGCTGGAAGGAGTATGAATTCACCATGTTGGAAGACGTTGATGTGGAATGGGCCGGTCATCCCAATTGGTTCTTCAGGATCAGCAAACATACGCTGCCGATAATAAAAAGCAAATACGTACCGGAATCTTTCCTGCTTTCCGACCTGAAAGAAATTCCTGCAGACCTTTCGAATTTTGTGCTCAAACCATTGTATTCCTTTTCGGGAGCAGGAGTTATCATCAATGTTGAAAAAAAGGATATTGATGCCGTTAAAAACCCAGAACATTATTTATTGCAACGGAAGGTAGAATATGTACCTGTTATTGAGACACTTGATATTCCTGCTAAGTGTGAAGTTAGGATGTTAATGATCTGGGAGCCAGATAAAGAAAGACCAAGGATCGTAAATAATCTTGTGAGGCTTAGTAAAGGGGCCATGATCGGTGTAAGATTTAATAAAGATAAGACCTGGGTTGGTGGAAGTGTAGGTTTTTTTGAAAAATAACATGACTCTCCCTAATTTTTCGATAATATTTTGATCAAATTCATATTATTTTGTATGTTTGATCCTAGTTAGCCGCCCATATTCTTAGTCAAGAATAATTATTAGCCTATCCCATTTTTGTATTAATAGCATTATCTGCCAAAGATATAACCCTTTGGTTGAACTATTATTTTATTGACTTAAACAAATAAACATGAGTAAGTTTGATGATGAAATGGTGAAATACCATGCAGCAGCAAAAAAGTTAGGAATTTCTATTGATGCTGAATTACTAGAGGCGGTAGCCAGAGGACTCGGACCGTCTATTTATCGTTCAGACTCTTCAAAGGTCTCTTGTTCTGATCAAAAGGAACTCGACCGGGTGAG
The DNA here is from genome assembly GCA_964533785.1 of uncultured Saprospiraceae bacterium. GTDB lineage: Bacteria > Bacteroidota > Bacteroidia > Chitinophagales > Saprospiraceae > JANQRV01. The sequence goes on from CAZHNG010000086.1 coordinate 19,182, forward strand.
AGCAAATTTCCTGCAAAAAAAGCTGGGTTTAAGCGAGAAAGATAACCTTGACGAAGCAATGAAAGAGGTTTGTAAGCAATTCGGTAGTTCAAGAAATAAGTACCGTCCTCTCTTTTATTATTTGTTGGTGGTTAAATTCGGCAAGGAATCGATATATTTGAAAAACGCCTGACTTGCCACTTCTCTGAAAAAGGAGTAAAACTTTTAATCCCTGTATCCCCTTACTTTAACCCTTTTTCAGAGAAGGCAACCTTCAATAAGCCAACAGTTTTTTTAGTTTTTCCTTGAACCTGCTGTGGGGTAAGAACTGGGTTTCCAATTCTTTAGCAAAGGGTACCGGGGTGTCCAGACTTCCTGCGCGCATTACCGGACCGTCTAGAAACTCAAACCAATGTTCGATAATATGGGCCGCAATTTCACCTCCCAGCCCCCCAAACATGGTGTCTTCGTGTAAGATGATGACTTTATTTGTCTTTTTTATGCTTTTTTCGATGGTGTCATAATCTAAAGGTACAAGGGTTCTAAGGTCGATGATTTCAGCGTCAATATTTAGTTCCCTGGTAACATCCACTGCCCACTTTACTCCCATACCGTAAGTAATAACAGAAACTGAATTTCCAGTCCTTTCAATTCTTGCTTTTCCAATGGGGACGGTATAATAATCGTTTGGTATCTCTGCTGAGATACTCCGGTACAAAGCTTTGTGTTCAAAATACAGCACAGGGTTTGGGTCTTCAAAACTCGCAAGTAGAAGCCCTTTTGCATCGTGAACACTGGCAGGATAAACGATCTTCAATCCCGGAACGTGAGTAAACCAGGCTTCGTTACTTTGAGAATGAAAAGGCCCGGCACCTACGCCGGCACCAGTAGGCATACGGATTACGACATTCGGAGCATGTGCCCAGCGGTAATTTAATTTAGCCAGGTTATTTACGATTTGGTTGAATCCGCAACTCACGAAATCGGCAAATTGCATCTCTACCATAGCGATATGATCATTGAGGCTTAAACCAATAGCGGTTCCTATAATGGCACTTTCACAAAGCGGGGTGTTTCGGATACGGGATTTACCATACTTTTCCATCAGTCCCGCCGTAATTTTGAATACCCCGCCGTATTCCGCTATATCTTGCCCCATAAATATCAGATTGGGATGTTTGGCCAACGCCAGATCCAGGGCATTGGAAATGGCATCAATAAATCTGAGTTCTACTTTTTCTGGGTTTTTTGATAGTACCGTTCCATTTTCGTAAGGGGCATAAATATCAGCCATTTCATCGTCAATAGTTGGATATACAGGTGGCTCATTGTTTGCCATTTTTAAATGTTCGTCGATCTCAGCATTGATCCGAGCTGTCATGGATTCAATTTCCTCCTGCGTTATTATCTGTTTTTCTAACAAAAAGCTTTCATAACGTTTGACCGGATCTTTCGCTTTCCAGTAATCCATCAGGGATTTAGGTACGTATTTGGTGCCCGATGCTTCTTCGTGTCCCCGCATTCTGAAAGTATTACATTCCAGCAGGAACGGCGCGGGTTTTTCCCTCATCTTTTGGGCAAGGTTAGTGACAGTGCTGTAGACTTCCAGAATATCATTTCCATCAATAGTTAGTGATTCGATTCCATAGCCAATACCCTTATCGGCTATGGATTCACAACGGAATTGTTCGCGGGAAGGTGTAGAAAGCCCGTAGCCATTGTTTTCGATAACGAATAGTACCGGCAAGTCCCATACTGCCGCTACGTTTAGCGCTTCATGAAACTCCCCTTCGCTGGTAGCTCCTTCACCTGAAAAGGCGGCCACAATTTTATTTTCGTTTTTCAGTTGGTGGGCCAGGGCAACGCCGTCAGCTAAGGATAACTGAGCCCCTAAATGAGAAATCATTCCAATGATATGATAATCCGGTGCGCCAAAATGAAATGAACGGTCTCTACCTTTGGTAAAACCGCTTACTTTTCCTTGCCACTGGCCGAAGAGCCGGTTGAGTGGAATTTGTCGGGTCGTAAAAACCCCAAGGTTGCGATGAAGTGGAAAAATATACTCATCTTTGTTCAATGCACTGGTAACACCAACAGAGATTGCTTCTTGTCCAATCCCCGAAAACCACTTGCTTATCTTACCCTTCCTCAATAGGAGTAACATTTTTTCCTCTACAAGCCGGGGCTTTACCAGCGCCGTGAATAATCCAATTAGTTGCTTATCGGTGAACTCCTTTCTGTCAAATTGTATTGTATCTGTAATCATGCAATCTCAAATGATATTTAGTAGTCAATACACTGTAACACAAATTTCTTTGCATTTTGAATGCCGTCTTTTCGTCCAACTCTTCGTTACGTGCTCGCCTTCGGGACTATGGCCCCGAGGCTCCGCCGCGCCTCGATTTGGACAAAAATCCGGTGGTTCAAAACACTAAG
>CAZHNG010000087.1:0-21479 GCA_964533785.1 uncultured Saprospiraceae bacterium
GCGTTTTGTTGTCTAAAATCTAGCGTCTAGTGTCTAGCGTCAAAAGTCCAAAATAGTTAATTGACTATGAATTACTTCTAGCGACCCTGCCAACCCGACCAGAAGTCAGCCGCGTAGGGCCCCAAGTGGCGGAACAAACTAATACTTTTGAAAGACATAATATCTCCATGCACTACATGTTCTCTATGCCTGCCCGCCATTACTGGCACAGTAGGCGGGTTTCAAAATAAATAAGTTTCCCTTAACCTGCCCAGACGGGCCCTACGTGGACGGCTATGATGGGCTGGGCAGGCAGGTAAACTCTAGCGTCTGGACCTAGGGGCAACACCCTTGATTTTTGTTCAATTAAGAAAATGTATTGGTTTTTTAAGCTTCATAAGAAAACAAGATTTTCGTTATTTACTTTCTTTCTACTTCCGGTTCCTACCATAACCCCCACAAAATAATCCGGAATAATCTGTTGCCGGAAGGGACCGGTAGCTTCACCGGGATCTATAATAAGCTGATTGACCATAAAATAAAAATACCTGGTTTTTTAAAGTTTCCTCGTTAATTTACGCGCCAAATCGAATTGATATCTTGACTTCTATTGATGGAGTTGATTTTGCAGAAGCCTTCCCTTCCAAAAATATGATCGAGATAGATGGCCTTCTTTTGAGTTTTATTGGTTTGAGTGATTTAGCAAAGAATAAGAGAGCTACTGGTAGAGGTATTGACTTAGATGATCTTGAAAACCTCCAAATTGAAGAAGAGTAAGGAAGCTGCAAAGTGATAATTGTCATCACTGCCTTTCTTCCAAGCGAAATATTTTAAGCCAGTTAATACTTTTTGATTTGGCAGGCCTACTTCCCAATACAAAACTTCCCAAAAATATTCCCCAATAGATCATCCGTAGTCACCTCCCCCGTTATCTCACCCAGGTGGTGGAGGGCCTGCCGGATATCCAAAGCCACAAAATCCGAAGTAATGCCTTGCTCCAAACCACGCAGGACGGCATCCAGACTCTCATTCGCCTTTTGCAGGGCTTCAAAATGGCGGATATTGCTGACGACCGTACTCGAAGGGTCAATACTTTCTTCTACTACCGCGTTGTAGAGCTTTTCTTTTAAATACTCGATGTTCATTTTGTTGATGGCGGAAATAGGTACCCAACTTGATTTTCCAATGGTCTTTTTTTCAGTACCAAGCATAGTATCTGGCATCTCCAATCTAGACCGATCCTGGTATTCATCGTCAGGATCTGGCATCTTACGCTCTTGAGGGAAAAAGTCGGTATATTTCGTATAAGGATTAAGATCCATCTTATTAGCCACGATGAGTAGGTGTTGATTGGGGCGCATGAGTTGTGCCAGGTCCTTCCGCACTTCCTCGGGGGAAGTACGCAGGACGTCAAAAACGTAAACCAGGATGGAAGATTGCTGGATCTTTTCCATGGTTTTTTCAACGCCGATGGCTTCGATCTGGTCTTTGGCTTCGCGGATACCGGCAGTATCGATGAGGCGAAAAGCGATGCCGTTGATGTTGAGGAGCTCTTCGATGGTATCGCGGGTAGTGCCGGCAATGTCGCTGACGATGGCGCGTTCTTCGTTGAGCAGAGCATTGAGCAGGGTAGATTTTCCGGCATTGGGGCGACCGGCGATTACGGTCTGGACGCCGTTTTTCAGCGCATTCCCGAGTTGGAAGGAACGGAGCAGGGAACGGATAAGCCCCTGGATTTTCCTTACGAGTGCTTTGAGTTTGTCCCGATCAGCAAATTCAACGTCTTCTTCGCCGAAGTCAAGTTCCAGTTCGATCAGGCTGGCAAAGTCGATGAGTTCTTGCCGCAGGTTTTGGATTTCGTTGGAAAAACCACCGCGTAATTGCCGGAGGGCAACCTGGTGAGCAGCTTCGGTAGAAGAAGCGATCAGGTCGGCGACGGCTTCGGCCTGACTAAGGTCCATTTTCCCGTTGAGGAAAGCTCGCATGGTGAATTCACCGGGTTGGGCGAGCCTGGCACCTTTATTGATAATGAGTTGCAGGATCTCCTGGACGATGTAATCCGAACCGTGACAAGATATTTCCACGCTGTCTTCTCCGGTATAGGATTTTGGCGCGATGAAAAGCGATACTAATACTTCGTCGATCAGGCGATCTTCTTCTTTGATATTGCCGTAGTGAATGGTGTGGGTGGGTTGTTTTGTCAGGTCTTTGCCATCAAATATGCCATTAATGAGTTGGATCGCCTCATTTCCCGAGACGCGAATGACGGCAATCGCACCTACACCCGAAGGAGTAGCGATTGCTACAATGGTGTCGTTAATATGATGAGCAGCGTGGTTCATGGTAGTGCCGGATTTATTCGGCTTATGTTCTTTTTCATCCGAATGTATTCGGATATACTAGCCTACGGTCCAGGTAGCCCCTTCTTTGCTGTCCTTGACGGTGATTTCCAGTTCTTGCAGGGAGTCGCGTATTTTATCAGAAGTATCCCAGTCTTTGTTGGTACGTGCTTTTTGGCGCACATCGAGGATGAGTTCCATCAGGCCGTTGACCAGACTGCCGTCACCGGAGGAAGTATCCAATTCATCTTTTAGACCGAAAATGTCGTATATGAAAGTGTTGAACTGTTCCTGCAAGCGCTCCAAGGTATTCTCCTGTATATTTTCCATTGGCAAATGCCCGGCGTTTAATCCATTGATCTTGGTAACGAGTTCAAACATACGGGCCAGTGCTTTGGGGGTATTGAAGTCATCATTCATTTCCGCCGACATCTGATCGATCAAAGTATTGACCTCTTTATCCAACTCACCGGCTTTTCCGCCTCCCTTCATATGCTTCAGTTCCTGCAATACTTTATTGGCCTCCATCAAACGGCGGTAACCCGCTTCTGCTGCTTTTAAAGCGTCATCATTCAAATCCAGGGTACTGCGGTAGTGGGATTGCAGCATAAAAAACTTTACGACCATTGGGCTGTAGCCTTTGCTGATGTGATCACTATCGCCGGTAAAGAGCTGGTAGGGGGTAATGTGGTTACCGTCACTTTTAGACATCTTCTTGCCATTCATCAACAACATGTTAGTATGCAGCCAATAGCGGGCGGGTTCGCAGCCGCAAGCACCGTAATTTTGCGCCACTTCATTTTCGTGGTGCGGGAATTTCAAATCATTACCACCACCGTGAATATCAAACTCCTGCCCCAGGTATTTGGTACTCATTGCCGAGCATTCCAGGTGCCAGCCCGGAAATCCTTCCGACCAGGGTGAAGGCCAATGCATCAGGTGCGAAGGATCGGCCTTGATCCATATCGCAAAATCAGAAGGATGCTTTTTTTCATCCTGGTGTTTGAGATCATCGCGCGACTCGGCCAGTAAATCATCGATAACCCGACCGGAAAGTTTGCCGTAAACATCGTTTTCTTTAGCAAACTTAATAGTGTCAAAATAGACCGAACCATTTTTCTCGTAGGCATAACCGTTATCTAGTATCGCCTGGATCATGGTGATCTGTTCGATGATATGACCGGTAGCCCGGGGTTCAATATTCGGTTCCAGGGTGTTGAAAATACGCATCATCTCGTGAAAACCATTGGTATAACGCTGAACAATCTCCATGGGCTCCAACTGTTCTAATCTTGCTTTTTTACCGATCTTATCTTCGGCACCAATATCCGCATCTCCTTCCAGGTGGCCCACATCGGTAATATTGCGGACGTACCGCACCTTATATCCCAAATGCAATAAATACCGGTAAATAATATCGAAGCTGACAAAAGTACGGCAGTTACCAAGGTGTACATCACTATAGACGGTAGGCCCACAAACGTACATTCCAACTTTTCCTTCGTGAATGGGTTGGAAAAGCTCTTTTTTCCTGGTTAAACTGTTATAGACTTTTAGTTCTTGCTTCATGGTCAATATTTGCTGATTGGGTAATCAAATGCGTGTTTTTACAATTCTGTGATATGCATAAAATGCTTCCTGCCGAAAAATGGTTCACAAAAATAAAAATCTTGTTTGTACCCTGAAAATAAAACCATTTTGAATTGAGGCTATCCTATCATGGCCAAAGGATCAAAAGATTGTCCTAAAACCAGGTTAGCATTGGTATCCAGCCACTGCTCCAGAATAGTAGCATAAATTTGGCGGAAATCAATTTGGTAAATTAAGTCTCCTTTATCCAGGTTCAACAGATCTGGAGCAGCGTTGTAGAACCCCGGTTTTTTGATACCGCCACCGATCAGGAATAAATTATTTGCCGTACCATGATCCGTGCCATTGCTGGCATTCTGTTTAACGCGCCTTCCGAACTCCGAAAAAGTCAGTATAAGCGTATCGTTTAACAGATTATTTTGCTGCAAATCTTTCACCAGGGCAGCCACTCCTTCAGCATATTGCCGTAATAATCGTGCTTGTTGATTTTTTTGATTGGCATGGGTGTCAAAGCCGGTAAGACTCACGTAGTAGATCTTGGTATCCGTATCGGCCGTGATCAATTCGGCGATCTGTTTGAGATCTCTGCCGAAGGGTGTTTGTGGAAATGCCGCTTTGGATTGATAGACTTTAGATTGCTCAAATAAATACTTGGCAGATGACTGTGTATTGATCATGGTTTTGTACAAATAGCGTACATTTTCTTCGGCATGGTGTTCGTCAAAATTTTGACCTGCTAACTGCAGGAATTTGTTGTCGGTGGTTTTCTTCAGTTGACCGGGGTTACCCATCGCAAAACCGTTACGTTGCTCGCCTTTTAAAGCCAGACTCAAGTTGGCATCAACTTCCAAGGCATGATAAGGAACATCACAATTACTGCAATTGCTGTCCAGGTATCTTCCCAGCCAACCGGTCGTCCAGTATTCGTCGCTGTTACTTGCCGTATGCCAGATGTCCATCGACCGGAAATGAGAGCGATCGGGATTGGGATATCCTACACTATTAACAATGCTCAACAATCCTTCATCTAATAAGGGCTGCAGGGCGGATAAAGCAGGATGGAATCCTAGTTCATCGTGAATTTTTAATACCTCATTGGATGGAATGGCAAGCCTTGGCCGATTGTTATAATAAACATCATTCTGATAGGGAACAACAGTGTTCAAACCATCATTTCCGCCGGATAACTGAATGACGATCAATATTTTGCCGGAACGGCTGTTAAAGGGCCTTTTATTGAACTCAGCTTGTAAAAAGGAAGGCACCATTAAAGCGGTGGATGCCAATGCGGATGATCTTATGAAGTTTCTTCTTTTCATTTTTTAAGTTTAGACTTTAGATGCTAGATACCAGATGTCAGACCTTAGACGGTTTGGATGTGGGGAAAGGGGGATGGGTATGTTGATTTAGTAGATTGATATTTTAACACATTTGATATTCCGGTAAAGACATAAACAGAAGCGTGATGGCACGGCTGTAGCTGGGAACCTGCAAACGATGCACTACGTTATCGAAGTTTTGTTGGCTGAATTGCGGTTGACTCAATAGCAGCCATTCCCGTAAATCATCGAATACGACATCGTCAGATTTACCATTGGTCAATTCTTCTATCGGAGAAAAATCGATTTGGGCCTCCAACTTGGAGATCCTTTTGCTGCGCGATAGCGCTTTTAAACTGTCCTTAGATTTAATATCGACCCTGGCCTGCTTCAGCAGTCCCGCGGGAAGATTGAGCCGCATCATCAAGGTGGAATTGTCGATCCAGGCTTTGCCACCCGGCCACCCAGCGACATTTGGCGGGTTAAAGGGAATTTGTCCGAGGGCCCTCAACACACCGTACACAACCAGTGGGTTTTGAAAATTAATATGAAGCGACCGCTTCAACCCTGCAATCAATTCAACCGGAGATTTAATTTTGGTACCCATATTAGCCGGCTGATAAAACCAATCACTGGTGAATATAGTCTCCATCAGTGTTCCGATATGATAGTCAGCACGATAAAACCCATCCGCCAGCTCCCGTATGATCGATTCATCCGGTTGAATATTAACAAAATAGCGGTAAATTTTACGCGTAATGAATACCGCCGTCTCCCTTTTTTCCAAGACAATATCGAGGATATCCTCTCCATTGAAATTACCGGATTTCCCCAAAAATGCTTTCGTACCAAAATCGTGAAAATGTTGCCTGAAAATAAAATCTCCCTGAATGGTACTTGACCATCCCGTAAAAGCTCTTGCCGCTTCTTTGATGTCCTTCTCCGAATAATTACCGCGGCCGATGGTAAAAAGCTCTAGTAATTCCCGGGCGAAATTTTCATTGGGTTGCCTTTTACGGTTCTGTTGATTGTTCAAATACCTGATCATAGCGGGATCTTTGGCAATAGCCAATACAAGATCGCGGAAGTAACCCAGAGCGTTCTCCCGAATAGCGTTAAGCTGTTTTGTCGCTATATCACCGGAACGGGAACGGCAAGCAAAATGGCCGTGCCAAAAAAGGCTCATTTTTTCCAATAAAGCACTTTCCGCAGGATTGGCCATCCTGTCAACCCAACCAATGGTTTGCTGTAACAAAGCCTTGCGATTCCTTTCCCGGATCGCTTTTTTTTCTTCATCCGTCAGGCCTCTTGGGTTCTCCGGGATAAATGATTCCGCAGATATTTTTTTCACATCTTTTGCTGCGCGAAAAAGCTGTTTGACGGCCTTATCGACAGTCCAGCCCTTTTTTTCTTTCCATTCTTCCGGACTCAGTCCAAATCCCGCTCGCCAGTACAAATGATTGATTTGATGCATACTCTTATAATTAGTCATTCAATAGTGGTCTGCCTGATAGACTCCTCAATTTGCCCATCGTTTAATCGCCTTAACTTTTTTTAACGAAAAATCCAGCCTAAAAATCACTAATTTTGGAACTCAACAAGTTATAAATACAATGAAAATGAAATCAATATCGATCCTTGCTATTTTATTATTTAGTATAACGGCATCCGTTTACGGAGGCATAGAATTCTTCGAAGGCTCCTGGGAAGAAGCGCTGGCAGAAGCCAAAGCTCAGGATAAGATCATATTCATGGATGCCTATGCCGTATGGTGTGGACCTTGCAAAAGAATGGCCAAGACCGTATTTACCGATGAGGAAGTCGGAAAATTTTATAACGATAAGTTTATCAATGTAAAAATGGATATGGAAAAGGGGGAAGGCATACAATTGCGCAGTAAATATAGAGTTATGGCCTATCCAACCCTGCTTTATATTGATTATACAGGAGAGGTCGTTCAGAAAGTAAAAGGTGCCAGAGGCGTTGACGCCTTTATAGAACTGGGAAAAAAAGCATTACTTCAAGTAGATCGTAGTGATGCGTATGCGGCAGAATATGAAAAAGGTAAAAGAGATCCGGAGTTTGTTTACAATTATATCAGGGCGCTTAACAATGCAGGTAAACCCAGCACCAAGGTGGCTAATGAGTACCTCTACGAACAAAAGGACCTTACCACAGAGCAGAACTTGAAACTAATCCTCGAAGCAGCTACTCATGCAGACTCCCGCATTTTTGAATTATTAATTGAATACAGGAAGCAGATCGCTGCTCTAACCTCCGAGGAAGTGGTTAAAGACCGGATTAAATTTGCCTGTGATAATACGGTTTTAAGGGCCATCGAATTCGAGAGCCGCGATCTTCTGGAACAGGCACAAAATAAAATGAAGGAACATTACCCTGAGATGGCCAAAACCTTCGAGATTGAAAAGGAAATGGCATTTTGTCTGGAGATGAAAAACGTTGAGGGTTATCTTGATGCCTGTAAAGACTACGTGAAAAAAGCCATTAAAGATGACCCGGAGGCGCTTAATGAATTGGCACTGGACATCAGACGCAACTTCAATGATCATGTTGAGGCAATGAAGGAAGCAGAGGATATTGCCGAAAAAGCCGCCAAATCGGATTCCGATTTTAAATATTACCTTACCTACGCTCGTATCCTCGAAGAAAACGGGAAAAAGTCAGAAGCCCTCAAAGCAATGAAAAATTGCTTAGAGCTGGCAACGGAAGAAAAGGATAAAGTAATGATTCAGAGGATTACTGATCGTATGCGAGGGTAAAAATAAAAAGGACGAGGCCTTTTTATAATTAGAGATGAAAGAAATACGTCCGAATAACATGAGTCATCCCAAATTTCCAAGCACAAGCCTATTATATTGGTTTTCAAATAACTACGTCCTAGGTTAACGGGGGAACGCATTCCACGATACATTTAACTCGAAACGCGTTAACCATTTGATAATCACGGCCAAATCGAATTATTGAAATACCATCTAATTTCGGGATGATTCATGTTTTCTTTTACAATGCTTCTCTCACCTCCATAAGGGCAAAGCCTAATAAATTCAGACCATCCCATGTATGGGGATTTTTGATGCCTTCATCTATTTCACTTTTTCCAATGCCCCAGACTTTATCGAGAGGGCTAGCTTCAACTAAGATGCGATGGCCGGTATTGACCAGGTATTTCGCCAAAGCTTTATTTTGCCCAAATTTATGTAGGTTACCGGTTTTTACAATTTGATATTTATTCCCATCCCAGATTTTTTGATCGAACGCTTGAACTTGTCGGCCTAAATTTTTGGCTTCTGCCGGATGTCGACAGTTCAGTATCAGTTCCAAAGTCTTAATATCTTCAAATAACCTTGCTTTTTCTGCCATCATCCAATGTTCCGCTGTTTTATATTCAACCCCTTCAACTTTAAAAGGAGATTGCCACCACTGACTCAGGCAGGATTTATTCACAGAGTTATCTTCAGCGGGTTGGTGCCCCCAAAAGAATAAAAATTTCAGCACTTCCCCATTGTCGTACCGCGCTTTAATCAAATCCAATGAGTATTCCATATGCTTGGTTTTAAAATCAAACTAGCCTTTTGGGTAAATAGTTCCAGCTGTTAACACCTAACTAAATATCCGGTGCTGAGCATTAATCAAAGAATTGAGATTAAATCAACCAGGGAAGAAAATTTTTTCTACAATAATAGAACAAACGTTTCAAAATAAATGTATTCAAACAGAACGTTCATTCCAAAATAAAATTAAAACTTAAAATCATGCAGAATCTAACAGGAAAAACCGCGGTTATTACCGGTGGAAACAGTGGTATCGGTTATGCCACAGCAAAAGAACTAAAAGAACAAGGCGCACGGGTCATCATTACCGGGCGGTCACCGGAAAAGGTAGAAAAGGCCGCACAAGAATTAGGCGTTAAAGGAATGGTGGCGGATGTCAGCGACTTAGGACAAATTGACCACCTGGTTACTCAAGTCAAAGGGGAATTCGGAATGGTAGATGTGTTATTCATTAATGCGGGGGTATTTTTCCCGACACCTGTAGGCAGTATTGGTGAAGAAGTCTTCGACCAGCAAATGAACATCAATTTCAAAGGGGCCGTATTTACTTTGGAGAAATTTTTGCCAATTTTGAATGAGGGTGCCTCCATTATTAATTTATCATCGATCAATGCTTATACGGGTATGGCAAATACTGCGGTATACGCGGCTTCAAAAGCGGCAATGAATTCTTTTACCAGAACAGCTGCCACAGAATTAGCGCCTAAAAACATCAGGGTGAACGCCGTTAACCCAGGCCCCATTAGCACCCCGATTTTCGGGAAAACCGGATTACCGGAAGAACAATTAAATGGTTTTGCTGCTTCTATGCAAAATAGAGTTCCACTGAAACGGTTTGGCGATCCAAAAGAAGTTGCTAAATTGGTAACTTTCCTGGCGTCCGATGATGCTTCTTTCATTACAGGAGGAGAGTATAATGTGGATGGAGGGATTGCAGTTTTGATCTAGGCACTACGGGATAGCCCCAACGAGGCGGTATCATAGGGAGCTTAAGTAGATTTTACCCCCAAACACTTTGGTAGGGTAACAAACAGACAAGTGCTTCGTTGCGGCTATCCCTTCAAAAAAATACTATGCCTCGCAAGAAACAATTTGACCGAACAATAGTCCTCGAAAAAGCTATGGAGCTTTTTTGGAATAAGGGCTTCCATGCTACGTCCATACAGGACCTGGTGGATCATTGCGGCATAAACCGGGCGAGCATGTACGACACTTTTGGTGGAAAAGAACAGTTGTTCAAAGAAGCATTTCAATTGTACCGAGACCAGGAAGGAGAATATTTTAAAGCTACCGATCAGCAATTGGCAAAAAAGTCAGTCCGCCAATTTTTGGAAGGATACTTTTACGAGGCTTTAAAAGAAATCCAAAAAGACCACCAAAATAAGGGGTGTATGGTGGTGAATACCACAACCGAGCTTTGTAATCAAAATAAAGAAATTCTACAACTGGTTAAAACTAACCTGATCGAGGTCGTTCAACTCTTCAGCCATATTATTGCAATAGGCCAAAAGCGGCAGGAAATCGGAGCTGATCATAATCCGGTTGATCTCGCTTATCACCTTTTTACTTTTTATAATGGCTTCAAAGTGATTGCTAAGATCGAACAAGACCCGAGGGTTTTAAAAACATTAATTGACCAAGAGTTGGATTATATTTTCCAAGCCTAATTGTTCTTGATAAACAACTAAAAAATCCTTTAAAATGGGAAAAGTATTCTCCGCCTTAGATGATCGTCTGTGCAAGTGGATTGAAGAACAACATATTTTCTTTGTAAGTACCGCCCCTTTGTCAGGAGAAGGCCTGGTTAATTGTTCGCCCAAAGGTCTGGACAGTTTTCGGATTCTCGACAATCATACTGTGGCCTACCTTGACCTTACCGGCAGCGGTGTTGAAACGATCGCTCATTTGCGGGAAAACGGACGTATCACCATCATGTTCTGTGCTTTTAGCGGGCCACCCAAGATTGTACGATTATATGGTAAGGGAGAAGTCTTGTATCGAGGAACGGAGGCTTATCAGGTCTTGCGTGGCCGGTTTCCGGAACAAAGCGGAGAACGCTCCATCATTAAGGTCAATCTAACCAGAATAGCTGATTCCTGTGGTTATAGTGTGCCTTTATACCAGTTCGAAGGGGAACGCGATGTGCTCAATAAATGGGCAGATCACAAGGGCGAAGATGGTATTATTGCCTACCAGCAGGAGAAAAACCGGAAAAGCCTGGATGGTTTGCCGGGTGTGCCGCCGCAGTAGGGTTAAGATACCAGATAATAGATGCCAGAGGGAAAGTAGATGCGGGTAATTTTTCCTCACTTTCAGGCAATGATCCCCTTTACCACTTTCCCGTGCACATCAGTAAGTCGGTACCGGCGCCCCTGGTGCTTAAAGGTCAGCCTTTCATGATCTACCCCGAGCAAGTGTAACAAAGTAGCCTGGAAATCATGTACATGAACACCATCTTTGGCGATATTATAACTGAAGGCATCGGTTTGTCCATAGACGGTTCCTGGTTTAATACCACCACCGGCCATCCAAATGGAAAAGCACCGGGGATGGTGATCTCTCCCGTAATTCTCTTTGGTCAATCGTCCTTGTGAGAAACTGGTCCGTCCGAACTCTCCTCCCCAAATGACGAGCGTATCCTCCAGTAGCCCTCTTTGCTTTAAATCTTTAACGAGTGCGGCGGAAGCCTGGTCGCTCGATCTGGCCATGGTTTGAATATCATTAGGTAAATTACCGTGTTGATCCCAACCCATGTGGTACAGTTGAATGAAGGGGACATCACGTTCTGCAAGCCGTCGGGCCAGTAAGCAATTAGCCGCATAAGTGCCGGGAATTCGGGCGTCAGAACCATACATATCGAAAATGTAGTCCGGCTCATCAGAAAGATCCGTTACTTCGGGAACACTGGTCTGCATACGGTAAGCCATTTCGTACTGGCTGATCTTGGAGTCGATCTCCGGATCGCCCCAGACTTCTTTTTGTTCTTTTTCCAGTTTTTCCAAATAGTCTAATTCACGCCGGCGGCTGTTACGATCAATTCCGTTGGGATTAGAAAGAAATAAGACCGGGTCTGCTCCGGAACGGAAACGTACCCCCTGATGATGGGAAGGCAGGAAACCGCTGTTCCAGGCCTGCATATTAAGGTTTTGCGTATCCGGTTTGCCCTTGGACAATAAAACAATGAAGGCCGGTAAATTTTGGTTGGGACTGCCTAAACCGTAACTCATCCAGGAACCAATACTAGGCCGGCCCACTTGCTGCGAACCCGTTTGCAAAAAAATAATGGCCGGCTCGTGATTGATCGCTTCGGTGTACATGGACTGTACCACGCAGATATCTTCAGCGATCTGGGCAGTATAGGGTAAAAGATCACTAAAATACCCCCCGGTCTTGGGGTGGCGGGCAAATTCGAACTTTGATCCCACCAGGGGAAAGCTTGCCTGAGCCGCTAACATTCCCGTAATCCGCTGATCTCCTCTCACACTGTCAGGGATTTCCTGGCCCCACCGTTTAGCCAACTCAGGTTTATAGTCGAATAACTCTATCTGGCTGGGCCCGCCACTTTGAAAGAGATAGATCACTCTTTTGGCGCGCGGGGCATGGTGTAAGGCTTTGAGGACTCCGCCACCGCCCGGGATCCCAAGCTGGTCGCCATAGTTGGAATTATGCGCTTGCCCTTTGAGCAGATCAGGGAAAATCATAGAGCCAAGTGCTAAGGCGCCGAGGCCTTTCGTGGTGGTGCGCAAGAATTCGCGACGGGTCTTCTGGTAGGTTGCTAGTTGTAGGTCGGTGTTGGTTGTCATTTTGTTGGTTTTCCAATACTACGATAATCAGTAAGCCTAGATTGCTCTTTTTCTTATTTTATTCCTATTGATAGTAACGAATTCATAGTCCTCCTTTGAATTTTTATTGATGATATCTTTAACAACTGTAATTGAGTAATTCATTACCTGGAGATAATCCTCTTTTTCGTACCGTAAAAAAATGATAGTCAAACCCCTGATTTGGTGAGAAAATACCCATTTCCCGAAATCTTTGTCTTCTGTAATAAGTATTTGCTTATTTCTCTTTGCAATTTCAATAACTTCTTCGTCAGAGATACCTGGGCTTATTTCTAAAACCCAGTCAATCGAAAAACCATTGTCTCTCAATGTTTTTATGATATTTCCATTTATACTTGACGCCAAGTGGTTTGGGACTTCCCAAACCTACTTCGGTCAGTATATACCGTACTTGAAGGTTGTTTGGGTTCCCAAACTACTTCAACGTCGGTATAAACCCCTCGTCAGCTAAAATCCCCCCATTCATGCGGCACGAATTACCTCTTCAGATTCCATTATTGATGCGGCATAAGCTACAGAGGCCAGAATAGATTCCCTGTTTAAATGAGGGTACATTTCTAAAAGTTCTTCAAAAGAATAACCATCCGCTATTTTTCTTAAAATCAATTCTACTGTTATTCGGGTTCCTTTGATTTTGGGTTTTCCCAGCATTACTTTCGGGTCTGAATCTATTTACATTTTATAGTTTATCATGATATTAAAGCTTTGCTATTAAAACTAATTTATTGTTTATTTGGTTTCCTCTTGCTTACTTATCTTTGAAATGCTATTTAATCTTAAGCAGCGTTCAATTTTTAAAATAAGACTCCGTCGTGTTTAAGACCGTATTAACGACTCTCGTCAAAGCAGCCACTTCATTTGCCGGTAAGTTTGCGTTGACCTTTTGGTGTCCCATGTCCAGGTATGTTAAAGTACGGGCTTCATCTTCCCGGAAATAAGCTAATTCTTCTGTGTACTGCAGCAACAGCAATTGCCGCTCCTTATCCGTCGGCATCCTACCTGTCAGTGCCCGGAATGCCTGGACTGTAGCTTTGGGGACTTCACCATGGGTTTGCTTCCACAATCGTTCCGCCAACACCCGGCATCCTTCGATCATTTGCACGTCATTCAACAGTACCAAAGCTTGTAGCGGCGTGTTGCTGATCTGACGTCTAACCTGGCATTCTCCACGGTGAGCCGCATCGAAAATGAGCATACCCGGCGGAGGCATATTGCGTTTCCAAAAGGTATAAATACTTCTGCGGTACAAGCCATTTTCGTAATCAGTTTCCCAGTCGGGAAAGAAACCGTGGGTCATCACCTCTTTCCACAAGCCGGGTGCCTGGTACGGAAATACCGAAGGGCCACCGATTTTAGGATCTAACAGTCCGCTAACCGCCAGAATATTATCCCTGATCATTTCTGCTGACCGCCGGTAGCGCGGCCCTCTGGCCAACAGGTAATTATCGGGATCAATTTCTTCTAATTCCGGCCTGATCTTTGAGGATTGCCGGTAGGTTGCAGAAGTCACCATCTGTCTGATGAGGCGCTTCACGTCCCAGCCGTTCCTTTGAAAATCTAGCGCCAGCCAATCCAATAAGGCCGGATGAGAAGGTAATGCCCCCTGATTGCCAAAGTCTTCAACGGTTTCCACTATGCCTCGGCCGAACATTAAATACCACATCTGATTAACCGCCACTCTGGCCGTTAGTGGATGGTCGGGATGGATCAACCATTGACCCAGTCCCAATCGATTTCTGGGTAACTCCTCAAGCCAGGGCAGAATGGAGGAAGGTACCTCCCGTTTTACCCGTTTACCATAAGCATCATAAACTCCACGTTCTAAAATATAGGTGGGTCGTTCGTTATCCCAATCCCCCATGACCATTATTTCCTGAACCGTATCGATCGTGATGATTTCCTTTAGTTGCGTTTCACGCATGGCAGATCGCGCCGACTCCAATTGCTGATCGATAAAAAGATCGTAGAAAAGATGAAGAGATTGTGTTTTTGATTTCAGGGCATCTTCAAATGTGGTTATCCCAAGCTTAGCGTCGTAAAGATATTTGGCTACCAAAGGGCCTGATTCCCGGTTAAGGATGCGAACCTCATCTAATAATCCGCCGGTAAAATCCTGATCGTAGTGCCGGTTCCCGATGATCATACCTTTATAAGGCATGTAAACGGTTGCCCGGGTGTCCAGGTAGGGTTTCGTAGAACGATACAAGTAATTTCGGGCAATTTGGATCGGAATAAGCTCCCCATCACGATAAAGCTGCATGCCTTCCGCCTTACTGGAGCCATCGTACGTCCAGACAAAATGTACCCACTGGTTCAAAGGAAGGTCTTCCAGATGGGTGATATCCAATGACTGGTAAGGATGTGCATGGTTGAGGCGGAAATGCAATTGCAAACTATCCAAAACAACATCCCATCCCCGGTAACCCTGAATGCGGTTATTTCCGTTGTATATAACATGAGCTTCATTAAAAGCTTTTGGAATATTGATCCAGAAGCTTATGGTAAAGGGTTCCATACGTTCAAAGGAGACCCGGCTGCCGTCCGAAACGAATTGTCCCTGAGCATGACTACTAATGGCTTTCCCTTTTTTCCCCGGTACTGCTTTTACATCACCCCAGTAAGTAGCGGTTGCATTACCTTGAGCGAGATCTGTTGCTTGGCCATTGGCCATATCGTCAAAGGTTAGATGAGCTACGGTAGCTTTATCAACTACATCACTTAATATGGAGGCTTCATTCTGTTGGTTTACCCATTCCTGAAAAGTATTAATATTCGTCTCTGCAATGATTTCAATACTATCCTGCTGTTCTGCTATACTTTTGAGCAGGTATTCTCGAACAGCGGCCACTTCATCATCGGGCAATGGTAAAACAGGTCCGGCATTCATCGAAAGCTTATTAGGTACCATTTGGCCATTTTCAATAGAATTGTACGCAAATATGCCATCCCCTCTTTCTACCGTAGAATTAAAAAAGCTGAACAACTGGAAATAATTCTCCTGGCTGATCGGATCGTATTTATGATCATGACAGCGGGCGCAGCCGAGGGTTAAACCCATAAATGCTGCACCCACTGTATTGGTGCGGTCGGCGACGTATTCTACCCTGAATTCTTCCGGAATGATTCCCCCTTCGGAGTTTTGTTTATGATGCCGGTTGAAAGCGGTAGCTAATATCTGTTCGGTACCGGCATTGGGTAATTGATCGCCTCCCACCTGCCAAAGAATGAACCTATCGTAGGGCAAATTTTTATTAAAAGCTTCAATAACCCAGTCCCGGTAAGGCCAAAAAGTATGATGGAAATCATCCAGGTAACCTTCCGAATCGGCAAAACGGGCAACATCAAGCCAATGGGCAGCCATCCGTTCTCCGTAAGCCGGCAGGTTCAATAAACTATCTACCAACCGCTCGTAATAGTCGGGGCGATTATCTTTGGACAAACGATCCAGCTCTTCCAACGTTGGGGGTAAACCCGTTATGTCGAAATACAACCGGCGGATGAGCTGTGCTTTTTTTGCTTCCGGTGCTGGGCTAATGCCAGATTGTTCCAGTTTTGCCGAGATAAAACGGTCAATTTCATTGCTGGCCCAACCATCACCGGCAGCCGGAACTTCATCTGCTTTTGGTTTGGTGAATGCCCAATGCGGCTTGTAAACAGCACCTTGCTCGATCCATTTGATGATGGTTGCTTTTTCAATAGCATTCAAGTTTAGGTTAGATTCGGGCGGCGGCATAACCCTCTCCGGATCATCCGACAAAATACGGTCAACCAGCTCGCTGTTTTGAATATTACCCGGTACGATAGCATGCCCGGCACCGCTAGCCAGCGCCGCATAAGCGCCTTCTTCCGTATCTAAACGAAGATCTCCTTTTCGTTTCTGAGCGTCAGGACCGTGGCAAGCAAAGCAGCGGTCAGAAAGAATCGGCTTTACGTGGAAATTATAGTCCACTTCATCGGGTACATTGCCCATTTGAAGTTGAACCTCATCGGATAGTTCGCCATTACAACCCGCCAATAAGAAAATAGAAACTAAAAAAATACAATTCCTGATATCGTTGGTTTTCATACGTCCTGTTAATGCTATTTCCAATATAATACTAAATCGACTGATGTACAAGTTTTTACACCTTGCATTTTTTACTTGTGGCTCAATAAAAAGAAAATACAAGTGTTAAGAAAATGTTAAGAATTTAAAACATAGGGACATCTTCTGTGATCCAGTTTACAGAAGCGTGTAAACAATCAAATTGATAACCTCATTTTTAAAATTCATAAACTAAATACAATGAAAAACTTAGCAATCATTCTTTTAGCTGCATTCTTAACAGTATCATTTAACCTTTCTGCTGAAACGACAACTACAACAAGCACAAATTGCACCTGGAAATCCTGGTTTAAGTACCCTCAAAATAATAAGTACTACGAAGCGGGTAAAGACATTTACGTGAGAGTTGATGCCCAAAAATACCAAGACATCGCTCAAATGGAATTATACGTGAACAACAAATTCATCCGGAAAGAAAGCCAATATCCATACGAATGGTGTAAGGGCAACGGCACCAGTGACGGCTACCTCCGCAATATGAAAGCCGGAACGTACAAACTGAAGTGTAGGATCAAGGATAAGTGCGGGAAATACCACGAGATCTATTGTACCTTCTACGTCAAAGGCGGCAATAACGGTGGGCACTGCGAATACAAAGCCGGGTTTAAATACCCGCAAAATGGTAAAAGCTACAATGCCGGGTCTGATGTATACGTGAGATTGGATGCCCAAAACTACAACAAGATCAAGTACTGTGAACTTTACGTAAACGGCAAATTCGTCCGCAAAGAAACCAATTACCCCTATGAGTGGGCTAAGGGCAGTGGTAATGGCGATGGCTACCTGAGAAACATGAAGCCGGGCACTTACAAATTAAAGTGTAGAGTTTATGATGACTGTGGGAAATACAAAGACTACTATTGCGAGTTCATGGTAAAAGGTGGCGATAACGGCGGACACTGTGAATACAAAGCCTGGTTTAAATATCCACAAAATGGTAAAAATTACAACGCCGGATCCGATGTATACGTGAAATTAGATGCCCAAAACTACAACAAGATCAAGTACTGTGAACTTTACGTAAACGGCAAATTCGTCCGCAAAGAAACCAATTACCCCTATGAGTGGGCTAAAGGAAGCGGTAATGGTGATGGCTACCTGAGAAATATGAAGCCGGGCACTTACAAATTAAAGTGTAGAGTATACGATGACTGTGGAAAATACAAAGACTACTACTGCGAATTCATGGTAAAAGGTGGCAATAATGGTGGCGGAAACTGTAAGTACAAGTCATGGTTTAAGTACCCTAAAAATAACGGTACGTATAAGTACGGTGACGATGTATACGTAAGAGTGGATACAGAAAAATACCAGGACATTCAGGAAATGCACTTATACGTAAATGGAAAGTTTGTTCGTAAGGAGTCAAATTATCCGTATGAGTGGGCAAAAGGAAGCGGCAACGGTGACAGTTACTTACGCAATTTGAAAAAAGGTACCTATAACTTGAAGTGCCGCGTAAAAACTAAGTGTGGCAAATGGTACGAATACTTCTGTAAGTTCTATGTTAAATAGCTTTGCCCTCAAGTCAAAATAGAAAATCGCTCTGTAGATTACACTTTAAATCTACAGAGCGATCTTTTTTAACTGAAATTGCGATTTGATAGATTTACCACAAAGAACTGGTTACTACCAATTCTCTTCTGATGGTTCCGCCGGAACTCATCCCACCCAGGCCATATCTACTTGCTTGGCGCTCCGATTGGCACTGACGATACGCACCCGGATCTCATCACCGATCTTGTAAATCTCCCCGCTCGAAAAGCCTTTGATCTTCAGCCTGCCCGGCTCAATCGTGAAAGTTTCATCCATGCTTTCAAAGGAAACCATACCTTCTATGCGGCTGCCTTTCAATTCTACGAAAATACCACGATCCACGATGCCCGATATAAAGCCATTGAATTCCTCTCCAATATGGTTTTCAATAAATTCGACCTGTTTGTACTTAACAGATTCTCGCTCTGCCTCCATGGCCCGGCGTTCTTGCATAGAAATGTGCTGGCATTTCTCTTCCAGCTTTGCTTTATTGACCCGGTAAAATTTGCCTTCCTGCAGGTTCTTTTCCAAAATGCGGTGGGCTAGAACATCCGAATAACGACGGATAGGAGAAGTAAAGTGAGAATAATATTCAAAACCTAACCCATAATGCCCGATGTTCTCCGAGGAATATTCCGCTTTGGCCATGGTTCGTATCGCCAGGGGCATGATCAATTTAAGTCCGGGATCGTTCTTCGCTTGTTCTGCCAGAAGATTATAAGATTTAGCGATCTTCCTTGGATCGGTAATATCCATTTCGAAGCCGATCTCGCGGGCAAAACGTGCGAATTCTTCTACCTTATCAATAGCGGGTTCATCATGAACTCGATAAATGAAAGGAATTTCATTACCCGCCGCTTTTTTATTGATGTACAATGCCACTTCGCGGTTAGCCAGCAGCATAAAATCTTCGATCAGCATGTGGGCATCTTTGCGCTCTTTAACGTATATTTCTATAGGTTTGCCCTCATCGTCTAATCTGAACTTTACTTCTTCCGTTTCAAAGTTGATCGCCCCATCCTTGAATTTCTTTTTCCGAAGGATCTTAGCCAGCTTGTTGAGCTGCCGCAATTCTTTGTTGAATGGACCTTTTCCTCCCTCGAGCACTTCCTGTGCCTCTTCGTAGGTGAAGCGATGATCGGAGTGAATAATAGCCTTGCCAAACCAGCGATCTTGTATTTTGCCATCCTTATCGAATACGAAGGAAGCCGAGAAGGTCAGCTTATCTTCATTGGGCCTCAAGGAACATAATTCATTCGATAATTTTTCCGGCAACATGGGCAGTACCCTGTCCACCAGATAAACGGAAGTTGAACGGTCCAGCGCTTCCTTATCCAAAGCAGATCCTTCGGCAACGTAGTGGGTAACGTCAGCAATGTGGACGCCTACCTCACAACCCCCATTATCAAGATATTCGATAGAAAGAGCATCGTCAAAATCCTTGGCGGTATCCGGGTCAATGGTAAAGGTCGTAATGGGCCGGAAATCGCGTCGTTTTTCAATCTCTTCTTCGGAAATCGTTTCGGAAAGGGCCTTCGACTCTTTTAAAACAGGATCGGGAAATTCCAATTGAAAGCCGTTGTTGATCAGGATAGTTTTCATTTCAATATCGTTGCTACCGGCTTTTCCTAAAACGGTAGTAACCACTCCCCTTACGCCTTTATGCTTTTTATCTTCCCAATCAACTATCTTGGCGACCACTTTCTCCCCTTCCTTCGCATTTTTCACATCATCATGCTCAACGACGATATCCATTGCAACAACCCCATCGGGAATGACGATCGCATGTTTGGGATACATCCACAGCGTACCGATGAAATGTTCGCGCTTGCGCTCCACCACTTCGATTACTTCACCCTCGGCCCGGCGGCGGCCTCTGGGCGTCCAGGCTCTGATCTTTACCAGGTCACCATTCAGTGCCCCGTTGATGTATTTTGAAGATACATGTACATCATTTTCAAGATCATCACATACTACGTAGGCCGAACCACTTCTGGTCATATCTACTATTCCCTCGTGAAAAGTAGAACCTGACCTTGACCGTCCTTTCGGTTGCAGTTTATACCGGTGTGTATCTTTGGTAGAAAGTTTGCCACCTTCCACTAACTGATCCAGAGCATACTGCACAGAGTCTTTGTTATTGGTTACTTTTAACTTTTGAATAATCTGTTTAGGATTGAGGATCTTTCTGGGGTGCCTTTTGAATAACTTGAAAATTAAGCTTTGTAATTGTTTGGATGATAGTTTTTTGTCTTTGGTTTTAGTTTTTTTTCTTGCCATTGTGTCGAGTAATTTCTTTTAATATATGGATTAATCCTCCTCTTCAAGCGCGATGATATTTCCTTCCGGTAATAATTCAAGCTTAAAAGCCGTACTGGTAGTTGGGTCGTAATTTGGAGAGGACTGATTAGATTGACCGGAGACGATATAGATGGTCCAGTCTTCATCAATGGTGGCAACTGAATTGGTTAACCTCCTTCCGTCTGAATTAGTTCCGGCAATTACTTTTTTATCTATTATTTCACCCGCTTTAGTCAAGGTCAGCAATACATATTCATAATTCATCAATTCTGCTTTCCAGTAAACGATTGCGTGAAATTGGTAGGTATTGGGAATTTTAAAACAAGCGACGAATTCTGCCATTTCGGGATCTGCTTCTCCCTCCAGGTAAGCAAAATACTGTTCAATTACTACTTTGGGAACCGGGACATTCTGCTTGCTAAAAACATGGTGAATTTCATCGTTCAGCGTGATTGGAAGTTCAACTTCCGGGAATAAAGCAAGGAATTCCTCCAGGCTTACTTTCGTATGGTTCATGTTATCTTTTTGTTGCCAACAAAGATAAGCTTTTAACAAAGGTTTTTTGAAGACAATACATAATTTATAAGTTTATTCACCATTAAAAATATGTTCGGTAATACAAGTAATTTTGAATCATTCTAAATAACTTACGGGTCTGTACGAAAGCCGAACAATATTTGGGATGATTGCCTTTATAGAGTAGATTTGTGAGCACGTATACTAAGAAATCTTAACAAAAAACAGTAAAATTTTAAATAGATGAATTGGTTTGCCAATTTTCTGACATCTTCGATCGGTCGCAAAGTTTTAATGAGTTTAACAGGTCTTTTTCTGATCTTATTTTTGATCGTGCATTTATTGGGCAACTTGCAGCTTTTGCTCGATGACGGAGGGGA
>CAZHNG010000088.1:0-21449 GCA_964533785.1 uncultured Saprospiraceae bacterium
TTTTTGCCTCGTTCAGCATAAAATTTGCCTCGCTTTCGCTCGTTCATGACCCACCAAACAAGTCTATTACCTTTTTAGATACTTTCCCCTGATCCGTACCCCAAGCACTACGATCAACACCGTTGCCAACATTAAGCCCAATGCCACCGGTCTTTCCAGGAAACTGGTCAAATCCCACCTTGATTTAATGGCGCTTACCATAAAATTTTGTTCCATGATGGGCCCAAGTACCATGCCTAATACAACCTGGGCTAAAGGGAAACCACCCCTTCGCAGCAAAAACGCCAGTAAGCCCATGGCTGCCATTATCCAAACATCGAAAAGGCTGTTATTGATGGCGTAAGCACCAACGATGCAAAGCCCAGTAATGAAAGTAAGCAACATGGGGAAGGGTATCCGGATCAACAAAGCTGCCATCCGCGCGGTCATAAAACCGAATATGGGCAACAAAAAAACGTTGGCAATCAGGAAAGTGAGGTATAGGGCCCAGAGCAGATCGGGTTGTTGTTCGAACAATAAGGGGCCCGGCGTAATGCCTTTCATCAGAAAAACGCCTAATACGATAGCCGTAATGGTATCACCTGGTAACCCCAAGGACAAAGCCGGTATCCAGGCACTCGCTACCGCTGCATTATTACTGCTGGTTCCGGATAGGATAATACGGTCGTCATCTTCATCGTCTTTGTCCTCTTCTGCATCCCCTCTTTTTTGCCGTAACTGCTGAAAACTCGTTGACACCCAAGCACCAATATCGGCGCCGGCCCCCGGTAAAAAACCGACAAATACCCCCAGGAGCGAAGAACGCAATACCAGCCATTTTTCCCGAACGATCAATAAAAACGGCTGCCGGTAAAATTGCCGGGCCGCTCCTCCCAACTGCTGGGGTTGCTGATAAGTCTTGATCGATGGGCGGTATAAATATTCCAGTACTTCACTGAAACCAAACAAGCCGATCATAGCAACGATGTAGTTCAACCCACTCAATAAATTGGGGTTTTCAAAATGAAATCGAGGATGACCAAGCGTTGGGTCTACCCCCACGGTGGAAAGTAATAAGCCCAGCAATAGAGAAGCAAACGCTTTTAAAGTCGAGCCTCCGGCCGCAAAAATACCAGCTACCAGGCCTAATACGGCGATCCAAAAATATTCGAATGATGAAAATTGTCGTGCCAGGACGGCAATACCCGTTGCACTAAAAGCCAGTATGATCGTTCCGATAATCCCCCCAACGGCAGAGCCCAAAGCACTCAGTCCCAATCCGTAAAAAGGACTCTTCCGGCGTGCCAGTCGATGCAATTCTGCCAGGTAAGCAGCACTCGCCGGCGTACCGGGAATGCGAGCGACCGTAGACCCCACATCGCCCGCGTAAATCGCTACCGAAGAAATCGCAATGATCGCCGGCAAAGCAATCATCGGATCGAGAAAGAATGCAATAGGAATGAAGAGTGCCACCGCTAAAGTAGCGGTTAAACCGGGGATGGCTCCAAAAAGCGAGCCGTACAAGCCTCCCAGTATTAAGGCCAACATTCCTTCCCAACTAAATATACTACTCATAAAGGTACATTCAACAATTGATTAAATGTCAAGAATATAAATCCTACCGTCACCAAGGCCATCAGGCCGGCTACCCATAAACGCAGTCCCAACAATAAAGCTATACCGAAACAGACTATTCCCAAAGCGGGCGCAAAGGTGAGCAGCTCCTGCAATACAGGATACAAACCGATCAATAACAAGCCTAACCCCAGCCGCACCAAACCAGAAGGGCTACTTCTCCACAGCAATTCAGCTTCACTTCCGCGAAAAGCCCTTACCACCAGCACAATACCCGAAAAAATAAAACCCAGGCAAATCAACCGGGGAAATAATGCCGGACCGGGATAACCTTCTTCCAGATCAGGAAAATTCGTCGTTTTCCACCATATCAAAGCGCTGAACACTAGTAGGATTAACCCGTTCAACAGTTCATTCTGATCCACTTTCATTTCGAACTATTTAATAGGGAACCATTAACTTGATCCTGTTCTGCCATAAATTCCCTGCATGCTTCGCCAGGAAGATATTGCAGGGTGGAACCAGCATTCTTCATGGCGTTCAGGTAGGAGGTATCCTGAACCGCTATCCGGATGGCAGAATCTAATTTTGAGCGAATAGATTGCGGCAGGTCAGGCGGAGCACAGATGGTTACCCAACCGCCAATACTCCAATCGATGTTGTATTCTGCTAAGGTTGGCACCTCCGGAAAATCAGGCAGGCGTTGGTCTGACATTACGGCAAGGGTCCTCACCTTTCCGGCTCTGCGTAAAGCATCCACCTCCGAAAGTGATGCCGTAACTACATCGATCCCGCCGGCGATCAATTCCTGCAGAGCGGGGGCCGCTCCCTGGCTGGGCACCCACGGCATAGCTGATTCGGGCAGGCCCGCCGCCTGTAAAAAACCCATGCGTGCCAGATCCCAAATACCGTATTTTGCCGTACCGGAAGCTTGTAGTTCTCCGGGATTGGCCTTGATAGCGGCAACAAGGTCGGGAAGGGAATCATAGGGGGCATCCGCTCTTACGGTCACCGCAGCGGGATTATTAACGAGTAATGCCAAAGGAGTATAATCCTGGTAAGTAAGTTCGGTCAAACCGGTATGGTGCAGCAAAGAAATATCCACCGTTACCGCGCCCAGGGTATACCCATCGGGTCTTGCCTGCGAGATCGCCAAATGCCCCACTACTCCCCCACCCCCGGTGCGGTTTACTACGTTTACGGGTTGATCCAGTACATTTTGCAGTACGGCAGCTACTATGCGGGAGGATAGATCGGTCATACCTCCTGCCGCCCAGGGGACGATGTAGGTGATCGGACGATTTGGATAACTATCGTTCGCTCCACCATTATTGCTTTCGCAACCATAATGGCTAAATCCAATAACCGCAATGAAAAAGAAAAGGAAAAGTGGTTTTCGGAAGTACTTAAAGTGGTTCTTCATTTCTGATCGTTTTAAATGCTAAGATAATAGAGTTATCAACGTTTTTCAATTTCACTTTTCTAAACTATCTTTATTCATTAAAAATAAAACGATGAAAAACCTACTTTTCCTAGTTTGTGTCTCTACCGCTTTTCTTTTTACGGGATGTTCTTCCGGCTCGGATGTGGGTGAGGAAACAGATAGCGCCACTATGGCCTCCTCTTCGGCTGACGAAATGGCCGGTGAACCGGTATTTATTGCTCCGATCGGTGTCCAGGCTTATTCTTTCCGCAATTATTTCCCGAAAGATATACCGGGAACACTGGACCGCATCCAGGAAATGGGCATCACTGAAATAGAAGGCGGTTCGGGTAGAATTGATGCGGCGGATTACCGTAAGATGTGTGAAGAAAGGGGCATCAGTATCCCCTCTACGGGTGCCAGCTTCAATGACCTGGCTGAAGATCCCATGAAGGTGGTGGAAAATGCCAAAGCGCTTGGTGCAAAATTCGTCATGTGCGCCTGGATCCCTCACGAAAATCGCGGTAATTTTAGTAAGGCAGATGCGGATAAAGCCATTGCCGTATTCAACGAAGCAGGAAAGATCCTAAAAGAAAACGGACTTACTTTTTGCTACCATGCTCATGGATATGAGTTTCAGCCTTATGAAGACGGGACATTGCTCGACTATATGTTTGAGCAGACCGATCCGGAATACGTTTCCTTTGAAATGGATGTTTTTTGGACCCAGTTCGGCGGAGGCGATCCGGTCGCATTACTGAAAAAATACGGCGACCGTTGGAAGTTATTGCATTTGAAAGATATG
Organism: uncultured Saprospiraceae bacterium; assembly: GCA_964533785.1. Classification (GTDB taxonomy): domain Bacteria; phylum Bacteroidota; class Bacteroidia; order Chitinophagales; family Saprospiraceae; genus JANQRV01. Next base: position 3,783 of record CAZHNG010000088.1, read on the forward strand.
AAACACGGAATAGAAAAAGACCTGACCGGTGGTACTGATGTCGAATATAATGTACCACTGGGAACCGGGCAGATTGACATGAAAGGCATCCTCATGGAAGCCCGTAAAATCGGTATAGCGCATTATTTTATTGAAGATGAAAGCAGTTCGGTGCTGGATCAGGTACCGCAGAGTATTAAGTATTTGCGGAGTTTGAGGTATTAAAACAAGAAAGTGGGGATACTTTTTTCTGCTTTTACGAGCTGATAAAGTTCACGGGAAAGTTGAGAGGGTTGGATATCCAGCCCTTTCTTCAATGCATTCGCACATTTGTGGAATTGTTTAATAGCTTTATCCCGTTGGCCTAATTGATAGTAACAGAATATTAATTTGCGGTGAATGGCCTCCATGCAATTATCATTTTCCAACATTTTATGGAATACACTTGCCGCCTTTTTAAAATCTCCTTTTTGAAAAAAATAGGCACTGAGACGATCCAATACCAACAAGTATTTTTCTTTTAAGTTAGTGCGTTCAACCTCACACCAATCTTCATTCCGAATATTCACAAGAAAGTTCCCACGATAATATTCAGTGGCCTTTTCATAACTATAAAAAGCGGCGTCCAAGCCTTGTTGAGCTTCAAGATTTCTACCTGTTTGCCAATTTGCTAAAAAGTGGTCAACGTCGGTACCTACATCAAGATCAACATTCACCGCATATCTACCATCTTTGTATTGTAATAGATCAATATCACCACAATGTTCCTGGATATGACGGCGGATATTGTGCATGGCAACATTCAAGGAGTTTCTTGCCGCCGACGTTGAGGTATATCCCCAAAATTTATCCAGTAAAAGGTCACGGTGTACTGGTATTTTGTGATTAAGCAGGAAGTAAGCCAGCAGAGCATTTGCCTTTTCTCCGGGAAGGTTAGGAAGAAGCTTATGCTTGATTCTGACCTTTAATTCACCTAATAATTGCACCTCGACGTCATGGTTACTTTCGGGTGGATTATGCTTTGCAAAGGAATAACCTTCTAATGGATTTGGCAGGACTAATTTCCGGCCGGGCTTGCTTTTCACCTGTAGAAAAGGTCTCCTAAATATCTTTATCCAATTTTTAAGCAATTGCTTACCTTGTCTTTGTTTTCTGATATGTTTATCGATAGTCATACACAGGTCCTCCGGTTGCAAAGGCAATACAAAATAATCCGTTGCTCCTCGCCGGAAAGCTTCAATAATTTCTGTATTGTCAGGATTTGCAGCTAAAAATAACACTGGCAAATTATCCTGTATGGCTCTTATTAGATCCAACAATTCCAATGCGTTTTTATGAGAAGCACCGGGAATAACAATGATTAAAGATGGCTTAGATGACTTATTAATCTCATTCAAATATTGCTCAATTTGTTGCAGCTTGATAGAATAAGAATCCGGTATGTTCTGGATAAGCTCATACACCTGGTTGGGGCTACCACCCAGAATAAGAATACGCTCTGGTGCCATAATTGATTTTCTGGAGTCTAGGAAAATCGATACGCTTAGCCACTGGATACTGTCCAAAAGCTACAATCGACAATCACCCCCTTAAATCAATCATTAGAAATATTGCTTCAGTGATAGACTACTTTTACCTTTTGTAGAAGATACAGTTGTGAATTTTCTTTCCTAGGAAGACTTTTTCGTCTGGTTTTCCGCCTAGAAAAATTTAATAGTGAATAAAGTAATGCACTTTAACGGTAAAAGATTTGAAATAAGTAGGATTTTTAATGTTGCTAGTTTGAATCAACTTAACTTCTGAATGAAAAACTTTTCTCATACCCCTTTAAGGTACTATACCTAATCAAAAGGGAGATAAGAGGGGGGCTTTCCTATTTTGTTTTCATTTTAAGGTTCTCTATCGCAAAAATAAGCATATTACACCAATAAGTCCAGCCCAATAATTATCAGATAAACTACAAATGAAAATTTTATGAATTAATCACCACTTGTGAGATAATTTTTACTTCATATAGTTTATTTAATATATATTAATTAAAAATATACCCTTATCAGCAACTCTATTCACCAAAAAATTTCTGGATTTGATGAAAAAAATTCCAGCTCATTTCATCTGATTCAGTAGTTTTCGTTTAATTAACCGAAAATTAACCGCTTTTTTCCTAGTTAATTAACCGTTAACTAAGGTTCAAATAATTCCTGTTTTTGAAATTGCAGTCATTGATCAGATTAATCTATCAAACCTCATTAATCAAATTTTTTAACAAACACTTCCTTTTATACTATTATATGGGAGGTGTAAAATTTAATCAAAATGGCACAATTTCAATTTGAAGGTAATTATCCTGATTGGGCACTGAATGTACAGGCCGACATTAGAATGAGAGAAGAACGCGGACCAATTTCTGGTTTGAACGTTGCACCCACGGGTAATTTCCCGTTTCCTTCCTCGCCTGTTAACATTATTCAGGCCGATCAGCAACTTTACCTCAACTTTTCCTGGAGAGCTACCGGCGCCATCCCGACTCATCTATGCCCGGACGGTCATTGGCACCTAACGGTTCTTTTCGAACAAATGGGACCGGGAGAAGCACCAGCTAATGTTTTCTATGACACACCTGTCTCACCTATGGACGACGTGCCTCACCAGCACACCATTACCGTTCCGGCAAATTACTTTATTCCTACCGGAGTTCACGAAAGAGGAGCTAACGTTTATAAAGTAGTTGCTACGATGGTATGGCACAATAAAAACAACCACGTGACTCCAATTGCTGGATTTGCCGAGGTAGGCATGTTACAAGTATATGAAGACTAATCAATTAGGATCTTCAGGAAGATGATTTAGCTCAGTAGAGGGAACTATTAACTCAGTTCCCTCTCTTTTTTAACCTTCAAAACCAGTATTATGAATGCAGTTAACACTCCCTCATATGGTTTTAGTACCTTCTTCAAAAGCAATGGGTTGTACTACTTCCAATTCAATGATGATATAGGTGAACCCATCCTTTTTAGTTACGGTTATCCTTCGGAAAAAAGCCGCGATCACGGGATGAAAATGGTAGCTCAAAATGCCATTCACGAAGCCAACTACGAAACTTTTGAATCCGGAAAAGGTCAATTTTTTTTCACTTTAAAATCAGAAGCAAACGTAGAACTTGGTCGTAGCCGACTATTTAACTCCAAAGAAGAGCTAGAGGCTAAAAGAGATTATTTTCGAAAATCCCATGCTGACAAAGCTCTTGATCAGTTTAAAGAGCCAAAGCTTACAACTTCGTCAGATCAACTGGCATCAAATTCCTCAATAGGTATTGTGCAAAAAGTAGTAGAACAATCAAAACAGGAAGAAAAGAACGGCCAAATGCCCCGCTATAAATTTTCAGTTATCTATTATCCCGATACCGGCAAATGGGTAGTTAAACCTGAGTTTATTCCTGATTCAAATCAATTTGAATCCAATAACGGAAAACAGATCGGAGATTTTTTAAGATCGCAACTCCCTTCTACTCAAAAAGGAGCGTATCCAAATGATGACTCGCCAAAAAAGAAAAAAGAAGGAATTAACGTAGATACCGAAAATTCACTCCAGAAAAACCAGGAAAAGCTAATGCTGGAATCGCAACAAAAAACAGACAACAAAGTAATATTAAAAATTCGTGGGGTCTACGGAGAAGAGGTTCGTGTTACAACAAGGATAGATAATCTCCTAAGAGTTGAAATCCTGCCCGAATTTCAGCATGGGATTAGTAACACCGAATATCATGGTATAGTTGAAGCACAATCACTAGACAACAAAAAATCTATTGTAATTGGTCAGGTTAGTAATCAAACGCCTACTCAAGGCTATTTTACCATACCTATAACGAACAATCTTCAATTAAAACCAGGTATGTACAGGTTTACTGCTACAGTGCAACACGGTACCCCCACCAATCCTGTTAACAATTATCAAGCAAACCGCTTAATTATGTTAAACTAATAGTTTTACTGACGATTGGTCTTCAGCATGGCTTTTAAAGCAAAAGAGCCATGCTTTTTTATTGATAACCAGTAAAAAACATAAGCCGTATTGAAACATTCACCCTTTTTTTACGTTTTGATTTTTAATAATTCCAACCTTATTCAAAACCAGATTCCAGTTTTAACCTCACCTTCACCATTTGAAGAGCCAAATAAAATAAATGTGTTTTTTGTGTTAGGTTAAAAAATGTACAATGAAGTTTAGGTTTCTTTCAGAAGGTTTTGAAAAACATACCTGTGTTTCAACTAAAAAAGGAGATTGGTTCATTTTCAAATGTCCGGAATGTGGTTATGTCAGAAAATGGAACCCTACTACTCAAATCACAAAAGTGGTAAAAAAGGGCAATGAAAATGCTCTCCATCGCGGAAATCATGAACCCGAAGGCATGCAATTGGATAAATTGAACCCTAATTAAATAATTCAATTAAGTAGTCGAGCAGAATTAGATTACTGAAAGCGCACACACTCCTGACGGTACCGTCAGGACTAGTCCTCAAATCCCGCAGTAAATGCAGGACAGTCTAGCTTTTAGCGTCTAGAAAATGCACCAATTTTAAAAGAGCCATTACCGCCATTTTCCCCTGACACAGAAGAGTTAACCGCCTCGGTACTTCCTCCACTAGGCCACAGACGATATATCCAAACATGAGCGTAAATAAAATTAATGATCCAAGCTTCTGAATACCCACATTCGTCTGTCAATGTTCCTCTAGTCCATGAATCTATATTTTTAAAAATCGGCAAGATCCCAATTGAATCACAATCATGCGGAACTTGCACTACATGAGCCACCTCTGTGAGGGTGTTAATGACCACCAACTCTTCATCACTAGCATCTTTGAATTTCACTTTAGAATTATGACTGAGATGTCCGTAAAAAAACATCTGCGCAATGATATTTATCTCTTGTTCATTTGATAATTATCACTTTTCTTGCTATTAGCCAGTACCTTTCATTTGAATTTCCCAAAAGAAACTGTATTTTCATTCTGCATAACAAAACGGAACATTAACTTTAATTTATACGATCATGTCATTGAATGCGAAGGACTTGGTAGTCTACAGTACTTTCTTTATACTGATGGTAAGTGCATGTAGTATCAATGAACAAGGAACACCTAAAGAATTAGAAGAACAACTTGCCAAACACATTCGTACCACCGAAGCCCTTACCCCCGACAAAGAAAAAGCAGCCTTCACTCTACCGCCTGGTTTTGAGATCCAATTGTTTGCTTCCGAGCCAGATATCGGTAAGCCGATGAATATGGCTTTCGATGCCCAAGGACGCATGTGGGTTACCCAATCTAATGAATATCCATTTCCCGATACAACGGGGAATACTAAGGATAAGATATCCATCCTGGAAGATACGGATGGTGATGGCCGAGCGGATAAATTTACCGTATTTGCGGATTCTTTAAACATTCCGATCGGGATTACGACAGTAGCCGATGGTGCTATCGCCTACAGCATTCCGAGCATCTATCATTTTATCGATCACGACGGGGATGATAAGGTAGACGAACGAAAAGTATTGTACACCGGCTTTCAGTATAAGGATACGCACGGAATGATCAACAACCTGGTGCGTTCCTGGGATGGATGGATACACGCCGATCATGGTTTTGCCAATACTTCTACCGTGGCCGGCAGCGACGGGGATACCATCGTTTTGCAATCCGGCAATACCTTTCGTTTTAGAATGGACGGCAGCCGGATCGAATTTACGACCACGGGGAGGGTCAATCCTTTCGGTTATGCTTACGACGAATTGGGATATACCTATTCCGTCGACTGCCACTCCAGTCCGATCTACCAGTTGGTACGTGGAGCGGATTATCCTCATTTTGGAAAAAAGCCTACCGGTATTGGTTTTGGACCGGCGCTGATGTCGCATAATTATGGATCCACTGCCCTGGCAGGATTGGATTATTATATCGATGATCAATACCCTACTGCTTTCCAGCATAGTTTTTACCTGGGCGATGTTGTTAAATCAAAGGTGTACCGGAGTACTATGCAAATGAAAGGTACAACGCCGGAAGTGAAATGGGAAGAGGATTTCATCGTCAGCAATGATCCCTGGTTCAGGCCGGTAGATGTAAAGCTGGGGCCTGATGGCGCTATTTACATTGCTGATTTTTACAACCGGATCATCGGACATTACGAAGTACCATTGGACCATCCGGGAAGAGACCGTCAGCGCGGCAGGATATGGCGTATCATTTACACCGGTAATGATGTCGAAAAAGAAGACAGAAAAATAAATTGGAGCACCGCCGGCCTGGATGAATTGATCGAGGGGCTCGATCATCCAAACTTACCCTTGCGCATGCGGCTGGCAGATCAAATTGTTGATCACTTTGGGCAGCAAGCTGTCGAGCCTGTTACAAAAATGATTCAAGCTTCGGAAACAACCGCGAAACAATACGTTCAAGGAATGTGGATATTGTATCGCCTGAATGCCTCCATGCAAACCCTATTGGCCGAAGCCATACAGCACGAAAACCAGACCATTCAGGTGCATGCATTGAGAATTTTATTTGAAATGGATGCCCCCGCTGCCGAGTTGCTGCAATTAAATCGGGCCGCCATGAAGTCCGGCAATCCCCACCTGCAGCGGCAAGCCGTGATGGTCGCGGCCAAAAACCCGGTGATCGAACAGGTTTCACTATTGCTCGAAATGGGGAAAAACATTCCCGAGGAAGATTCTCATTTTGCCTACTCGGTCAAGCAATCGTTGCGTGACCATTTTCGCGATCCCGACATTCTACGGTGGGGTTTGGCCCAGGAGTGGCAGGAAGAAGAAGCCAAAAAACTGGCAGCGGTCATGGTTGGAGTCGATCTGGAAGATGCAGCCCGTTTTTTATTGGCACACTTGCAGCAATATGCTGAACCCCAGGCAAAAGTATTGCAGTACGCCAAACATGCAGCCATCTTTCTGCAAAATAATAACGACTTGGACCAACTATTAACCGCAACCCGGCAAACCGCCGGGGACGATTTAGCGCTTGAATACCCCTTGTACCGGAGCATTCAGGCAGGGACGGCACAAGCGGGCCGGGAAATGACGGCAAAAGGTAAGGCCTGGGGAGTTACCTTAGCGAGAAATTTTCTGCAACCCAAGGATATTCAGGCTAACGAGTGGCGGGTAAAGCCTAACGATAAAAATCCTTATGCCGGAAACCCCTGGCATACTGCCGGTAGAAAACTGAAATCTTCAGACGAAGAAGTTTTGTTCCTGGCCAGCGGACCTATTTTCAATGGTGGAGGCGCTATGAGCACGATGTATTCCCCCTCCTTCACGCTGGAAGGATCCCTCTCCTTTTACCTTTTAGGGCAAAAAAATGAAATAAGGGAAAATCAAACCCCTCTGCCTCCCGCTAATAAAGTCGAATTGCGATTAGCTGAAAATGACGAGGTCATCCACGAACAATGGGTATCTCTGCCGGAGCACGAAAAGCAAATCAACTGGAATACCAATAGTCATAAAGGAGAAAAAGCTTATCTAGCGATCATTGACGGGTCTTCTGCTTGGGGTGAATTCATTGCCGTAGGCGGTATTCAACCGTCAGTACTTACCCTTCCGGAAGAAAGTCCAAAAACGACCGCGGAAAAACAGATTTTCGCTTGTCAAGTTGCGCAACAATTTAAGACGGGAAACCTGAGTGAGGGACTAGATGTATTGTTGAACAGCCCGACGGCTGATATTTATGCCAGAGCAGCAGCGGGAGAAGCCTTGTACAGCCTGAACAGCAAAAAGGCGGTAACGACTATCCAGCCGCTCATTAAAAATGATAATGAAGCCCTGTTACTGAAAGAGCAATTGGCTACGGTATTGAGCAACCCCTCTTATCCGGATGGTGTTATACTATTAATGGAATTCATTGGTGATCTATCTTACCGAAAGCAGAAAGCCTTGCTCCAAAATATCAGTCAATCACCCACCGGAATAAAAGAGATCCTTAATGCGGCAGAAAATGCACAGATCAACCCTCGTTTGCTGCTCGAACCGCAATTAAGAACGCAGCTAGCTGCCAATCTTTCGCCCCAGCAGGAAGAAACACTTGCTCAGTTGACGGCCGGGATTCCTCCGCTGGAAGAAGAACGCCAAGCCATGATCAATACACGGTTACGAATTTATGGTCAAGCAAGACATTCCATTGAACAAGGTAGCCAGATCTTCACCCAACATTGTGCAGCTTGCCACGAAATGAATGGTCAGGGCGGCAATATTGGCCCACAACTGGATGGGATCGGCAATTGGGGAAGCCGTGCGTTAACGGAAAAAATATTAGATCCGAATCGCAATATTTCCAAGGCTTTCAAAAATTATACGATCACTTTGAAAAATGGGGAAAGTAAGTCCGGATTATTCCGCAGAGAAGAAGGAGAATTACTGGTTTTTGCTGACCTGACCGGAAAGGAGTTTACCGTAGATAAAAGTGAGGTCGCGGAGCAAGAGCTTTCTCCCTATACCTTGATGCCTGATTATTTTGGGGAAGTTATTGCGGAAGAAGACTATTACGATCTATTGGCGTTTTTGCTGAATGAGCGGTAGGATTAGTTTTTTATTCTACCATCTGGAAATTAAAGACGCAGCATTACGCTGATTTCAAAAGAAGGCGAAGTTCTTTTTCTTCGCGCTTCTTTGTGCACTTTGCGATGAGTATAACCTTTGACCCTAGTTTACACGGTAGTACACCTAGATGCTTTGCCCTTGAACTTAGGATCAACGCCTGGAAAAACTCTGAGGTTAAATCACCACTAAAAACGCGAAGTTCTTTTTCTTAGCATTTCTTTGTGGTCTTTGCGGTGAGTAAAAACTTTGACCTCAAGTTTGCCCGGCAGTACATCTGGGAGCTGCGGTCCTCCTTAGCGCACATAATAACCATTATCACCAAAATTCAATTGCCAGCTATGAATCCATTTATGATTGTTTTAAAAAGACCTGTCTGCTGTTTTCTTTTCATGATGGCAGTTCCTCTTCTCGGTTGGGGGCAAGCCTCACAAAACGGGGATAACCAGGGAATCCATTTCAAAAAAATCACCCTTCACGATGCTTTTATTTCTGAAGGAGTAGCCGTAGCCGATATTAATAAGGATGGAAAGAAAGACATTGCGGCTGGCCCATACTGGTTTGAAGCACCGAGTTGGAAAAGCCACACTATATTCCCGGCAAAAAACTTTGATCCGGCCAAAGAATGGAGTAATTCGTTTCAGAATTTTGCGATGGATGTTAACGAAGACGGTTGGACAGACATCATCCGTTTTGGTTTTCCGGGGCGTGAGGTTCACTGGTTCGAAAATCCCAAAGGAGCAAGCCAAACTTGGCAAGAGCACCTGATCGACTCAAGCGGCTGTAATGAATCCCCCATGATGGTCGATCTGGATGGTAATGGCAAGCAAGATCTGGTTTTCGCTCACGAACGTACCAGGCAAATGATGTGGTTTAAAGCCGAAAAAGCGGGTGATAGTATTCGCTGGATAGGACAGGCTTTAAGCGAAAAAAATGCCCCTGGCACGAATCGCTTTTCTCATGGCCTGGGATTTGGAGATGTCAATGGAGACGGACGTAAGGATGTAATCGTTCGTCAAGGATGGTGGGAAGCGCCTGAGGAGCGGCAACAATTACCCTGGCGTTTTCATTCCGCACCACTGGGCGAGCCTTGTTCCCAGATGTATGCGTACGATTTTGATGCTGATGGCGATAGTGATATCATATCCGCCTCGGCCCATGCTTACGGGATTTGGCTCCACGAAATGATCGAACAGGGGGATAGTACAACTTTTATGACCCACCTGATCGATAGTTCTTTTTCTCAAACCCACGCCATCGTACTTAAAGATCTAAATCAGGATGGACTACCGGATTTAATTACCGGAAAACGCCATTTTGCCCACCTGGGAAAAGATCTCGGAGGGATGGATACTCCTGTTCTGTATTGGTACGAATTACAGCGAGATGGAAATAACAAGCCTATATTCACCCCTCACCTCATCGATAACGACTCAGGTGTAGGCGTACACCTAACCGTAGAGGACATTAACGACGATGGAAAGCTCGACATCATTAGTTCGAACAAAAAGGGTGTTTTTTGCTTCTTACAGGAGTGATGCTTTAGTCATATGCTTAGCATCGATGGAAATTTCTTCGGACAAAGACCTGACTTTTTAAGCGTTAAATGTAGCGAAAGTAAAAACACCCTCTATCCACCAAAAAACTGATTTCCAATGACTTAAATCCAAAAATAAAGCTAAAAGAAAAATACTTTTGCATTTTTTCTAGAACTTTTTTCTGAATTTTGAGTTATATGTTATAAATTGCAACGTAGTAGTGTTAATTATACACTATCAACTAATAAAATGTGATCTTGCCCATTGCGATGAGGACATATCGAGATTCAAAACTTAATATGTTTTCATTTGGTTTTTTGGGGTTATTCAGGGTGCTGCATACTCAAATGCAGCCCCTGTTTTTTTTATATACTTTCCTCTATTAAAGCTTATTAAACCCTTCACTACATGAGATTTCCAATTTTTCTTTCTTGTTTATGCTGCAGTATAGTATTAATTGGACAACATAGCTATGCGCCGGAAAAAGTTACGGTTGAAGATTATCAACGGGCGGAAAGCACTCTTCGTCAGTACACCAACGATTTGGTTTATGGATTGAACATTCGTCCTCAGTGGATCAGCCCTCAAAGCTTTTGGTACCGAAATACATTTGCAGAAGGCACCGAATTTATTTTAGTAGATGCTCAAAAAGGGAAACGGGAAAGAGCTTTCGATCACGAAAAACTTGCTTCCCTTCTTGCAAAATCGACCGGAGAAAAGATAAGCCCTTTTCAGTTGCCCTTTTATAGGATCGAGGTAGAAAAAGATGGGGCTATTATTTCCTTTGTTTGGAGGGGTCAAAAATATACTTACGATCAATCAAACCAGGAATTGAGCTCAGAAACCGCGCCCGAAAAATGGGGCAACCGTTACTTTTACGCTCCGGACGGTAAAAAAGCCGCTTTTATCCGAGATCATAATTTATGGTTGAAAATGGTCGAAAACGGTGAAGAAAAACAACTCACTTTCGACGGAGAAAAAGATTTTGGTTACGCCACCAATAATGCTGGCTGGATAAGGAATGACCGCCCGGTCTTATTATGGTCTCCAGATTCAAAAAAGATAGCGACCTTTCGACACGATGCACGAGGTGTCGGAGAAATGCACCTGGTTACCACCAATGTCGGTCACCCTAAACTGGAAAGCTGGAAGTACCCGCTCCCGGAAGACAGCGTGATTTTCCGTATCCACCGGATCATTATCGATTTAGATCAGCAAATGATCATTCCTTTGAAAATGGAGCCGGACCAACACCGCTCATCCGTTACCGACCACATAGCCGACCGTGACGGAACCCTGCTCGACGCACAATGGAGTGCCGATGGCCGTCATTTTGCCTTTTTATCGAATTCCAGGGATCATAAGGAAGCTATACTGCGCATAGCAGATGCTAATACCGGAGAGGTACGGGATATCCTGGAAGAAAAAGTAGCCACTTTTTTCGAATCCGGCTACAATACCTTTAATTGGAGAGTACTCAAAGAAAGCAACCGGGTGATCTGGTATTCACAACGTAGTGACTGGGGACATTTGTATCAGTATGATCTAACGACCGGACAGTTAGAACATCCAATTACCAAAGGAAACTGGAAAGTCCTCCAGGTGAAAAGAGTGGATGAAACGGAAGGTAAAATCTACTTTACCGCTACTGGAAAAGAACCAGGAGATCCTTATTTTCAATACTTCTACAGCGTGAAAGTGGATGGTTCGGAAGAACCAAAGCGATTAACTAAAGATAGCGCTAATCACGTGATTTACTTATCGCCGGGAGGAGATTATTTTGTAGATTATTTTTCTACTCCCACTACCCCACCCCAAACCGTATTGCGAGATAAGAATGGTAAATTGATCACCCTTCTGGAAAAAGGAGATATTTCCAAATTATTGGAAGCTGGCTGGGAAGCGCCCCTACCGATAACAGTAAAAGCAAGAGATGGCGTAACTGATTTATACGGCTTACTCTACAAACCGGGAAATTTCGATCCTAACAAAAAATATCCCATCATCAACAGTATTTATCCGGGACCACAAACGGGAAGTGTACGTGGTCGTAGTTTTTCTCCTTCGCGGGGGGATGCACAGGCATTGGCGCATTTGGGTTTTGTCGTCGTACAGATCGATGCGATGGGTACCCCCATGCGGTCGAAATCTTTTCACGATGCCTATTACGGTAATATGGGCGACAACGGTCTGCCTGATCAGATTACCGGGATGAAACAATTAGCTGAACAATACCCGTGGATCGACCTGGATCGGGCCGGTATCTACGGCCACTCGGGTGGTGGTTTTGCCTCTGCGGATGCCATTATGCGTTATCCTGATTTTTTCAAGGTTGCGGTAAGTAGCGCCGGCAATCACGATAACCGCAATTACGAAGACGACTGGGGGGAAAAATGGCAGGGCTTATTGCGAACCAATCCTGACGGAACGACCAACTATGACAACCAGGCCAACCAATTACTGGCAGAAAACCTCACCGGGAAGTTACTGATCGCTCACGGCACAATGGATGATAATGTCCCGTATTACAATACGATGGTGGTAGTGAATGCGCTGATCGCCGCTAACAAAGATTTTGATTTCATTTTAATGCCCAATCGGCGGCATGGATTCGGCTACGATCCTTTTTTTATGCGTAAAAAATGGGATTATTTTGTCAAAAATTTACTCGGCGCAACGCCACCTAAAGAGTATAAGTTCTACCAGTTGGGAGATAGACCTTAAGATTTGATATCTTAGTACTGTAGCAACCTTTACGCAAACTGCAAAGTCTTCAAATACTCCGCACCTTTCTGTGCGCTTTTTAGCGGTGTAGAATTATCATACCGCTCCTGCTCCAGGAAATAGTACTGCATGCCTTTTTCAGCAGCAACTTTTAAGATTTTCGGGTAATCAATAGCCCCGGTTCCCAAATCACAGGAAGCATCACCATCACCAGGAGTAGCAGTCTTCATACGATCCTTTACGTGACATAAGCGGAACCGATTAGGGTAACGGTTAAAATAATCAATAGGATCAGCACCACCAGTAACGACCCAATAGATATCCATTTCGTGATCTACCAGGTCAGGATCGGTATTTTCCATCAGAAAGTCATGCGGGATCATGCCCGAAAAGGCTTTAAAAGAGTAAGCATGATTATGGTAAGCAAACCGGATACCATTTTGTTTGCAGATCTGACCACATTCATTGAATTTCTCGGTCACTTTTTTCCAGTCCTCCGTACTTTTTTGCGGTCCTACGTAAGGGCAGATCAGGTAAGACATACCGATTTCCGCTGCCTGTTCGGCTTTCTTTTCAAAGTCTTCCAATATATTACAATGGCTCGCAACCATCTCCAGGCCAAGGTCATCGAGGTACATTTTGAAATCGGTATGGGACATTCCCCAGAACATGCCCTGTCTGCCTTCAAATCCTTCGATTTGCTGATATCCAAAAGAGGCCAATTGCTTGAGTATCCCTTTAGGATCCTTAGGCATTTCCTTACGTAAGGTATACAACTGGATACCGAATTTATCGAGGCTGCCCGTATCACCTCTTTTCATTGAACTACGGGTAGCAGTCGATGCCACTTTATTACAGGCCCATTGGGGGACCGTCAAAGCACCTAGCGTAAGTAGTCCTGCATTCTGCAAAAATGATCTTCTTTCTTGCTGTTTTTTCTTCATATCAGTCTGTCTTTAATTGTTTCCATAAGCCTTATCATGGAAAATGTACCGGTTGTCCTCTGAAGCGTTTACGACTTTGCACTGAGTATCTATGATCATAACGGCTGGAGTTGCATCATCAGATTTAGCCGCTGGCCATTTTACCAGCTCCCCACCATTGGGGTTTCCCGTTTTAATAAAATTGGCAAAATATGCCTGCATCGTTTCAGAAACTTCAAAGTCTTCGGAGGTCCAGGCATAATCGTCGACCAGATGCAGATTACCCATGCAGTATTCAATTTCGCAGGCGTGGGGGGCACCGATCGGTTCCGGAGCTTTAGGCGCATCGGGATCTCTTTGCTGGGTACCACCGGCCAAACCAGAAACGAGGTTTTCATCGACTAATGGGGGACGCAGCTTACTGTATAAATAGCGATAAACAGGCTGATCGCTGTTCTTACGGTGTAGATCAAACCATTTCCAGGTACTGTAGGCAATGAACCGATCAGAAGCTAGTGCGGTAGCGGCGTACTCCACTTCCTTGGCAGTGTTATGAGGATATAATTCCAATACTTCCGAGTGATCTTCCGGATACGTTTGCTTTACTTTAGTAATAAAATTCTCCTTTGTATAAGGCATCCCCTGCATGAAAGCCATTCCTGGGATCTCAGCGGAATTCCAGCCTAACAATAAGGGTACCTGTGCCTGTTCCCCGGCATTAAAGATCTCAGGCAGGGTTTTGGGTAATAAATAGCCGTCAATGACCATTGGAAATCCAAACCGTTGGGATTCATTGTAAATTTCGTAAATATCGCGTGTACTGAGTTGACGGAATTCTTCGAAGCTATCATAGCCTGCCGCTTTGACAAACTCAACGCCCGTTTTTTCCGCTTCTTCTAAGCTTACCGGTGGCAAAGTGGGGGTAATGGCTGCTCCACTTTCTCCAATCGCTCCGGCGATCAGGTCTTTGGATAGCGGCGAAGCCATTTGTACACTAACGGAGATGGAACCGGCAGATTCGCCGGCAATGGTTATTTTATCAGGATCTCCACCAAAGGCTGCAATATTTGCTTTCACCCATTTTAAAGCTGCATTTTGGTCCAACAGACCATAATTACCGGAGGCTTTGTACGGTGCTTCGGCACTCAGTTCCGGATGTGCAAAGAAGCCAAATATATTCAGCCGGTAATTGACCGTAACGGCGACAATACCTTTTTTGGCCATGCTTTCCCCGTCATAACGCGGCTCTGATCCATCACCGGCCACGAAACCGCCTCCGTAAAAATACACCAGCACCGGAAGTCCCTTTGTATTTCGCTTGGCGGGTGTCCAGATATTTAAGTATAAACAATCTTCACTAACGCCGTTTGAGCGAAAGTCCATATCCTCAAAAACCAAGGTCTGCATCGCCCGCGGGCCAAAGTGCTTGGTTTCTTTTACTCCTTCCCAATCCTCCAATGGTTGTGGAGCCTTCCAACGTAGTTCCCCGATCGGCGGTTTAGCATAAGGAACACCCAAATAGGATTGTATGTTAGTATGGGTATCGTAATTGCCTTCTATCACACCATTCGAGACTTCTGCCTGTACGGCAAAGGCGTTTTTATGCTGAGCTTTGAGATGGGTAATCGTCATTAATGCCAACGCTATTGAAAAGATGAATTTAAAGTTAGTTATCATTTTGTTTCTATCGATAGTTGGTAAAGAATCAATGAAATTAAGAGAAGAATTGAAAAATTCTGTATTTATATACTAGAAAAAATTTAGGGAAGATGGGTTAATTGATAATTTTTAACATGGTCTGGAATGCTAAGCGGGGAGCAGCTTGTTGATTAACCGTGCCGGTTATATACAGATCCCGTTCCGGCAGAAAAAACGCCAGAGTTCCGGTAGAACCGCTGTGCCCGATCATTTCAGGAATCTTCTTGAACGGGGAAAATATGCCGGGTAGATAAAATTTCTGAATCCCGATCCCATATTTAAAAGGAAAAAATATACGATTCCACTTTTCCAGGCTTTTTAATTTTTCTTTTGGGTAGAAATACCCCTCAAAAAAAGCCTTTAAAAATATCATTTGATCTTTTGCGGTAGAAATGATGTCCTGGCGGGTAGATGCCAAAAAGATCGGCACTTCTATGATCGCTGACTTGTAGTAAATAGGAGCAAAAGGTTCTTCCTTTTCACCGAAAACATAAGTGTTTTTCATTCCCAGTTCTCCGAATACCTCATGGAGTACATCCGGCAAACCACGTCCCGTAATTCTTTCAATGACAACTCCCAAAATCTGATGGTTGGTATCGATATACTTTGCTTTCCCTTTTTGGCCAGGAGGAAAATGTGGGGACATTTGCTTTACCTCTTCCAGTACCTTTTCGAAATTCCAGGGATGATCTATTCCCGCTTCAAGATCTTTCATAGCAATTTTTCCGTTGGCTTGTTTATCTTCTAAATAATCCGGTAAGCCTGAAGTTTGCGACAACAAATGGACAATAGAGAGGTCTTCGGAATAATCTACTCCCTTGTACACATGCAAACCTTTTATTTCGTCTTGCTTCAGATAGACGGCTAATTTATCTTCCATGCCGAGCTGACCTTCCGTAATTAATCGTAGAGCAACCGCAGCAATAATCAACTTATTGATACTTGCGATGTA
This sequence comes from uncultured Saprospiraceae bacterium, assembly GCA_964533785.1. Lineage (GTDB taxonomy): Bacteria > Bacteroidota > Bacteroidia > Chitinophagales > Saprospiraceae > JANQRV01. Next base: position 20,199 of record CAZHNG010000088.1, read on the forward strand.
ATAAGGAGTCTCTTCCTGCATGTTACCGGCCGCACTGATGCAATCAATCAGTCCATCACCCGAGGATACATAGAATACAGTCCCAAAAACGAGCTTATGACTCGCCAGTTTTCCAACGATCTTATCCAATTCAGCTTTTGTTAACGGATTTGGCATAGCTCAAGTTATCTTTTTTTCAAATGTAGAACAAAATAACATGCCTTTTGCAGTCAAGCATTCAGCGAAACCAAGCTTTACACCTTCACAAAACTTATTCCCCTCGCAACCCATTTAACTTTTCCAACCCATTCAACCCGCTAACTCGTTCAACTGTTTCATCTCCACAATATTATGCGGCAAATAAATCCCCTCATCAGATAGTGCTTTGAGAATATTAGCGATCAATTCTCTTTTTATAGTAAAGACGGAGGTATTGGGATCAAAGGTATTGATCCAGAAATACACCGTCATATTGACGACGTTGGCATCCAAACCACTTATTGTTATTACGGGTAATTTATTCTCCTGAAGAATTCCCGGCGTTTGTTTGATTTGCTCCATCACTATAGAACCTGCCTTCTGAAAATCGGTATGGTAATCAAGCCTTAAATTGAAATCAAATCGGAGAAAACCATCAATGGTATAGTTTTGTAGTGGATTCTTAAGGATTAATCCATTGGGAATGTGTACATCCTTACCATCAAAAGTTTTTACCAGCGTTTCTCTGATGGACATCGCATTGATCGTTCCAACTATTCCATTTGTTTCTATTACATCGCCTAATTTAAAAGGACGTTTAAAAGCCATTACAATACCCGCCAAAAAATTCTCTCCGATATCTTTAAAGGCAAAACCGATGATAAAAGCAGAAACACCCGCCGTGGCCAGAATACTGGTGGCTGCTCCCCCCCACCCTATTATTTTCAAAAACAACAAAAACCCAATGATAACCCAAACATAACGAACGATTTGAGCAAGAAAACTAGTCAATAATTCATCATCGATCCTATCGCCTAAACGGGATTGAAAAAGACGCTTAGAACGCCCGCCAATCCACAATAACAATAGAAAAACGACAAGGCCAATGACCAGTTTTGGAAGAAAAGCAATAAAGGCTTCATAATATCCGATAATATTTGCTAGTAGATCATTGAAAAAGTCCATAGATTTTAAATTTATTTTCAATCAGGAATATAATACTACTTTGTCACTTTAAGGAAAAATCTATATTAACTGATTTTCAACTTGTGACGGACTTGGTTATGGATGACG
>CAZHNG010000089.1:0-21164 GCA_964533785.1 uncultured Saprospiraceae bacterium
ACGTGCTCGCCTTCGGGACTATGGCCACGAGGCTCCGCCGATATTCGGATATGGGCCCCTTAATCCCATTTCCTCATCGATTTGGACAAAAATCCGGTGGTTCAAAACACTAAGAAACTTATGTTACAGTGTATTTAACTTAATCCGTTTTTTTGAGAATTAGTTTCAATGCTTGTCTGATTGGCTAGATTTTTTTGCATTTCAAGCAACGTGGCGCTAGACGATCGGCCGTAGCTTGCGAAGGCTGGCCGGCTACCGGATGTTGGGCCTCGTTTTTTCATTTTAGGAAGGTATTAGCTCGTATTCGATTTTGGTCAAAGCATCCCCTTTCTTAGAAGCGTCTAATATTTCTATTTTAACAACATTTCCATTTTCGTCATAGTCCAGTATTATACCTTTTCTTAGTTCATCACTGTCTACGATCTTTTTATCTGATATTCTGATTACTAATATGTCTACTTCCTGATCGTATTTAATCTTCATCTTTCCAGTATTTTTTGATCTTACTCGTTTTGTACACAGTTATTATCAACCATGGGATTTTCAAAATATTGATGAATATCCTTACAAGATAACTCTTTTGTTCTGAATTAAATTCCCTTATCGATTGATAGATTAATTTGTCTTCATCTTCGGCAATGGTCTGGTCGGGATTTTCCATAATTTCATTTACCATGTCTTCAGAAATACCCCTTTCCTCCATTTGTTCCCTTGCGTGTTTTGATATTCTGAAATTTGCCATTGAATTTCACAGATTTGTTTTTTGGTCTAATAATATTTTAATGAGGCCTAACATCTTTGTAACGGCCACAGCGTGGCGTATAGCCGTGAAAGGATTAACACGAGATTTATCTACGGCTTTGCGAAAGATGTTTTGAATACTTCTCCTACTAGATCTGTCTCCTTTTTCGTCTCTGTTTCAGGGATAAATATATTCTCTTTCCCAAACAAGGTTCTCAATTGTCGGTAGGTTTCATGATCATAAGGAATGTGCCAACACTTTTCTTCAGGGGTTCAACGACTTCCTTTAATTTGCCGCATTAATTTGGGAAATGCATGATTAAACGCTAAAGGTTTGACTCCAATTCTTTGGGTATCCAATTGCGGTTGCGCTCATCAATTAAAATCCTGGCTATCTCTATACCTCCATTTTGTTGAACGATTAGGTTTCTCACCCCTTCAATATTCTGTTTTAATTGTAAGTATTGTGGTTGGTGTTGTTTTCATTTGGATATTCATCCGTTTTGTCAATCGCAGATATTTGTATTGGATGTATGGAAAATACATCGACGAATTGACGGAAATACAGCACAAATTACTGTCGGAAAATGGTAGTGATTTTTAATATCTAACTATAATTTTTCACTGTAATCTTTCAAATAGTGATAAATCGCTCTGACCTCCGCAGTATCCATCATGGGATAAGGGTGCATCGGTCTTTTATAGGCGGGCTTACCGGGCCGTTGTCCGTATTTAACGGCGTCGACAAATCTTCGATCGTCCACTGGCTTACGTCCGACTCACCATCCATGATTAGGCTGGGAGATACTACCTCATATTCGATCAGCTTGAAACTCGTACCACCTCCCAAATATCCAGGGGTTTGGGATGGATTTTCCAAATTCCATTCTTCCAAAGATTGGGAATGGCAAAAATAACAACCGTACAGATCGTTGACCGCATACGCTCCGTAAGCTAATGTGTCGGCGATAGCAGGCTTTGCAGGATACTTCTCTTTATAGGAAGCAGGTTGGATCATAAAGTTCAAAAGCATTTTGGCCAACATGGAGGGTTGATAAGCTGGATGTTTTTTATCCGAAGCCTGGACAGCAGGATCTTCCGATTTCAAATAAGCGATCATGGCGAAAATATCTTCATCGGAAGTGGTAACATAACGGGGCATGATCGGTAACATAACCTGCCCGTTTTTCTTGACTCCTGTTCTTAAAAGCCGGTATAACTCTCCCTCTGAGTAGCTGCCTATGCCATATTCCGGGTGTTGAGTGATGTTTGGAGTGTAAATAGTACCGAAAGCCTCGTGTGCCGCCAGATCTTCGAATTTCATTCCCTCATACTTGGAAGAAGTTCCTTTATGGCAACCGGCACAATCGTGATCAACCAGCTTCTTTCCATGTAAAACTAGTTCCGGAGTAACCTCAAATTGTATGTCTTGAATAACTACATCCTGATAGCTTGGGAAAGATTTTAAGTTAACAAAGGCTACTAATCCCACTAGGATCAAGAGCATAATACCCCCGATTACGAGAAGAGTTCGAAGTACTTTTTTCATGTTTTAGGTGTAATTTTTTGAAACAATGCCAGAATGGAAAAAGGTGACTTGTTCTGTTCACCTTCTTTCAAATATCCACGCCTAAATTTAGGAAATTGCACCCAAGGTAAGTACTCAATTAGTGAGAAATATGAGAAAACATTCTGAATCAGTTTTGTGTCATCCATTTACCTATTCAGCGATACAATTTCTCCACTAAAGCTTCGTCACTTCTAAATACAGAGTATCACTATTCACTCCTGTAAATATCCCTAATCCATTTTTGATGTTGCTCGCAGGTTGGGTAAGCGTTACCGAAGAAGTTCCAGAAGACTGATATAAGGCCGCATACTCAGGGTTTACGCTAAAAACAATAATCTGATAAGTGCCATATTGAATAAGTTCTCGACGGGGGTTAATCAAATGGAAATCAGTAATCTCAGGTTCGGTAATTTGCAGGAATCTCCTAACATCTCCATTAGCGTCAAACTCAGCTAATCGGTCATTGACAAATTCGGGGTCATCTTCCAGGTTTTCAATAACCACGTAGTAATAATCCCCTTCGGGATTCTCCCAGGTTATTTCTATTGGATCCAATTGAGTAAAACCTCCCACGGGGAAACCATTAGAAAAGTCAATTTTTTCTATTTTAACCGAAGTTTGGCTAATGGAGGCTGTTCGTTTTTCTGGAATGTAAGTTTCAGCATTTATACTTCTACCATTGTGCTCAAAAGATAAAAAGTAAGATAGGCCACTTTGAGGAAAGAAGTCCTTATTCTCATAAAACCCATTCCCAATACTGTTCAATAAGTATTCGGTCCGCCCGTCGTTTATGATGACATTGAGGCCATCCAGGGAAATAAGATTTGTATCTTCTCTTGCGTATGAAAAAGCTTGAGTGATTTTTAATGAATCTAAAGCTTGACCTGCAAATAAAAACCCTTCTACCACTGCGGTTCGACTATCAATGGTAAGATTGCTGACCTCATCTTCACAGGCTACAACAAACAAGAAGCACACTAAGGTTAATCCAATTGGTATCAGTTTTATTTTCATATGTTTTGCAATTTTATATTAGAGCAGGAATGGTATTTTTTACACTTACGAAGCCGCCACACCCTCCTGACGTTTACAGTCATCCTGATCGCAAGCATCAGGACTCACTCCCGATAACAATCGGGATCAATCACACACGGACTGGTATCTAGTGGGCAGGTAGCGTCTGAAACCTGGCCTCTCACTTAGCGCAAGGACCAATTAAAAAATAGACTGGGTGTGAAATTCAATAGAGAAATATCAGTTTCTAGTAATTCTCCTTCTATAACTTCATATTCTTTGTACCATACGTTATTGCGGTCATAGATATTAAACAATGACAGCCCCAAACTTGCCTTGGAGTTTCCCCAATTCATATTATATGTGGCGGATAGGTCAAACCGATGATAATCCGGTAAGCGAAAAGCATTTTTTTCACTAACTTCAAAGAAATCGTTAGTACTTCCATCGAGATAGGTCAACTCATAATAACCGGTAGGTGCGGTATAGGGGCTGCCAGTAGCAAAAATGAAAGTAGCCCCAAAATTCCATTTATTCAGTCGATAACTTCCAATGAGTTTTAGCTCATGCGTTTGGTCTTGGTTCGCAAAAAACGGCTCTTCGCCAAAGGCTTCGAAGTTATATTTGACCTCTCCCAAGGTATAGCCAATCCAGCCGGTCAATTTTCCTTTCTTCTTTTGGAATAAAAACTCCAAACCTTTGGCAACCCCCGTTCCTGTGTAGAACAGTTCTTCATAATCTAGACTCCGATTAGGGCCAGTACCGGTGGGTGCTAACCGGGTGGTATATTCGGACAGTCCATCCAGATTTTTGTAGTAGCTTTCTACATCAAATAAAAACGAAGGGGATTCATAGCTCACTCCGGCAATAAAATGTTCGGCATAACCTACCGGGACCCTGTCATCATCGGCTAAAAGCCAAAAATCGCGGCTTCCTTGCTGAATATCCTCCCGTACAATACGGGTGGCCATCTGATAATACTGCCCGTAAGCTGCTTTGAGTTTAATGCGGTCGCTAAACAGGTAAGTAAGTGAAGCGCGAGGTTCTAAATAACTTTTTCCATTGACATCGTAATAGGTAGCCCTTATTCCTCCGGAAAGAATAAATTTATTGGCAAAATTATGACGGTCTTGTAGGTAAATTGCTGTGGTCCATCCACGATCTGCCCGGTCTAATACGCTGATCGTATCGTTTTGAGTAAATTCATATTCAATATCGTTGAACGTAGTTTGAAGACCAAACTCTAATTTATTCTTTTGGTTAAGACTGAGTTCATTATCCAATTTAATGGTAAAATCACGTAAATCATTATACTCAAATGCCCCATTATTCCGGACTATGGAAGTATCATTTCGGATAACTGTTGTTTCATTCCTCCGGTCTCTTTCGCTGAAATAGTTTGAATAAGAAATATTGGCATTGGTATACATCCGATCCGACCATTTGCGCGACCACTTCAAACTACTGCCCCAATTTCCCCACTGGGTAAGGTCTGTATTATCACTTTGAAAATTAAAATCAAGATTTTGTGATCCGCCAAATATTCCACGAAAAGAATTATTATCCGTAATCCTTGAATTATCCAGGTCATCAATACCGTTATAAAAACTCAGTGCAATTACATCTTTGTCGCTGGGACGGTAAGTAGCCTTGGCATTCAAATCATAAAAATATGAATTGGGTTGCACCTCTTGTTGCCCCAAAAACCTCCCCGCCCTCGCTGCCGGAGAGGGGGTGGTTGCAGTTCCCTGATTAGCTTCCGTAAAAGAATCGAAAAGGTTGTTGTAGAAGTTACTCTGGAAAGAGCGACGCCCTGCTACCAGGAAAGAGCCTTTACCATCCAAAAAGGGGGCTTCTGCAAATGCATTCACACTTAATAAACTCAAACCCAGGCCCGCATTAAATTGCTCTGTATTTCCATCTTTGCCCGTTAGTTCTACCACGCTTGATAACCTGCCTCCGTATTTCGCTTCAAACCCTCCTTTATACAGTTGAACATCTTTTATGGCATTACTATTAAAAGCACTAAAAAATCCAAAAAGATGATCGACGTGGTACACCGTAAAACCATCGAATAAAATCAGGTTTTGGTCCGGTGTTCCGCCACGTACAAAAAGGCCGGATGAATTCTCCTGGGTGCCACTGATGCCCGGCAATAATTGTAAAGATCGAAATACATCTTTTTCGCCAAAACTGGGCAGGTAATTTAGTTGTGCGGGCGAGACACTGATTTGACTTATTCCAGATGAGGCTTTCAATAACTGGTCTTCATTTGCTGCCACCACTATCACTTCTGCCAATTGTGCGCTGTATCCTCCAAGTTCGATAACCAAATTTGAGAAATTCATTCCTGGTTCAAGGCGGAAGTATTCTGTTTGGTAACCTAAATATTGTACTACCAGTACTACGGTATCATTAGGTACATTGAAAAGCGTAAAATACCCATCTACATTGGTAGTAGCGCCGTTATTGGAATCCTGGATTAAGATACTGGCATAAGGTAAGGTCTCTCCATTACTACGATCTTTCACTAACCCATTGATTGTAAAATTCGTTTGCTCTGGTTGGTATAGAGAATGTTTACTTACCTCTTGTTGTGAAGGGGGCTCTGCAAGAATATGGATGGTATTATTATCCTGCAAATCAAAGGTGAAACCAGTGCCTTGGAGGATAAGCGTCATCGCTTCCTTTAAAGGCAATTTCCCAAAAGATTGGTTGACGACTACTTCCTCAATATTTAGGTCGCCATATTCAAATTTTAGCCGGTAATTGATTTCAAGATCTAACAGCACTAAACTAAGTGGTTGGTCATTGTAGCTACCCTTAACTTTTAACTTAACCCTCTCCTGCGAAAAAAGGTAGGGGGTTAGCAACAAAAAGAAAAGACAAAGCATACCCTTTAAAAATCGCTTCATTTAATAGGATTTTTAGAATGATTTGATACGAATATCATAACTGATAACGCATTCCAAGATTTACCATCGTTTGTTCGGAAAAGACCTTTGCCTTTCCTAGATTAACAACGGGTTCCAGGCTTCTGGAAAATGTAGGTTCCACAAACAAACTCCATTTTGGATCAAGATTGTAATCGACTCCAACACCGGCTACATAATAAAAGGAGATGTTCGATAAAGGCCTTGGTCCCCTCCTACCCTCTTCAAAATTGAATTGGAATCTTTTGTCATCCAATGCTATACTATTTAGGTTAGCCTCTTTTTTGATCAGAAAGCGGCTTTGCGCTCCGGCTTTTAAGGTCAATCCCAATCGACCTAAAGCCCATCTTTTTCTTAGTAAGATGGGCACTTCTAAGTAATGGATTTGATGGGAAAAGGAAGTATTGAAGTTTAGAGGGGTATCATTCGACACAACTACATCGGAATTTCTTACCAATAGAATATTTGTCTCAAGGATACCAGCAGAAGAATTTGCCAGTAGATTGACGGTACTTTCGTATTGTCCAAGGTTATTCAGTTGCTCAGTTAATAGTCCGTAGGTCACCCGGTGATCGTGAAGAATAGTAATTTTTGTTGTGGTGTATCTGATTCCCGATTCTATCCCCCATCCATTACGCATAGAAAGGCCAAGTGATAAACCCGCTGAGTAAGTATGCTCTTGTCGTTCGGCCTTCGGTAAAGCCGCAAATCGATCCGGCGGCTTTTGGTTGGATTGTAAAGATTGCCAAATAGGTGAAAAGTCAGCAGCTAAATACCATCTCTTGTTTATTGTTGTCGGACTTATTTTCAATGGAGTATTAACATCTAAGTCTTCATCCGGAATCGGAAGGGGATTTAGTTGATGGACCAACTTGGGCAATTCAATAATTGCAGGCTTTTTTATTGTTGACACTAAGGGTTCAGGAACTAAATAATTACTACTATTACTTAGTTCCCGAGGCACTAGAGCATTTGAATCCAACGGTTCTATCACTGTTTTGCCTTTCTTTAACCCAAAGTGATTCTCTTTCTTGTCTTGATCAAAAGTTTGAATGGCCTTAAGGTCATTCGACGAGACTGTTTCAAGAAATTTAGCTGATGGGATGGAGTTTTCAATTTCAATATTTTGATCTTGGGATCCTTTTTCAATTTTCAATCTTTCGGTCTTTTCAGATACGAAGGTTTCCAATTGATTTAATTGGTCAGATAATTCATTGATTCTAAAATGATAATAAGTGATAAACCATCCGCCGAAAATGAATAATATACTCGCCGCAATACTCCTCCAATACCAAAATAGTATGCTCCTTTTGGGTTGTCTCTCTTGGCTTAAACTTTTTTCGATACCTGCCCAAACACCTTTTCCGGGTACATTCCATCCTTCTGCTTTAGCAGTTCTTTCATCATCATTGAAAAATCGGCCAAACAATTCTTCCAGCCCGTCTTTTGGTCTATTGTTATCCATATACTTCAATTCTGGTTAACAATTGTGTTTCTAACTGCTTTCTTAGCAATGCCTTTGCTTTAAATAGCTGAGTTTTTGAGGTGTTGACGCTGATGTTAAGCATTTCGGCAATCTCTTTATGTGCGTAGCCCTCAATCACGTACAAGTTGAAAACTAGGCGGTAGCCAACAGGAAGCTTTTGAATAAGATGAGTTAACTCTTCAAGTCCCAGTTTTTGGAAAATGTCTCCGCTTGTAGAAAACGTATCTTGGTAATCACTGATATCGATATGATTCCAATCACGCTTCCACTTTCGTAAATATTGTAAGGCATTATTAACCAGCACCTTACGCATCCATCCCAGCAAAGAGCCTTTACCCTGATATTGGTGCAAATCTTTAAAAATATGGATGAAGCCTTCTTGTAATATATCTTCAGCCTCAGAGTGGTCTCTTCCGTAACGTAGACATACAGAAAACAAGGCTACTTTATACTGTTCGTACAAATGTCGCTGCGCGTTTAAATCTCCGTCTTGTGCCAGTTGAACAGCCTTGTTCGTTTCCATAAACTTTCTAATATATCAATAGCTTATGCATTTAGACTGTACAAGAGGTGTATTTTTTCCGGGAAAGGTTGCCTAGGGGTAAGAGAAAATTCTGAATATTGCTAAAAAAAAAGACTTCTCAATATTTTTTATTGAGAAGTCCTAGCTAATACATATTTGACAAGATCTTTTACTTCACCGCAAAATTAACTTCAGTAACCAATTCATCATCGGGTACTTCACCTGGATTGTTTTTATAGACTTCAAACGGATGGATGCCTTTCTTGGGTTTAAAAACCTTTCCCCGGTGCATATTGTACATCGTACTCCAGGCGTTACCCAAATGAGCGTACTGACCGACGTGTTCCAAGGTATATACTTTAGTGGAAGGTATTGACCCGCTGATCATATCTTCCGGCAGGTCTTCCGGTACGGAGGTAACGGGTACACCTGAAGTATACGATACTTTTTTACCCACCATATCCCATTTGTGATAAATAGAAAAGGGTTCACCGGCAACTTTATCCTGGTGCTTTTCAAGGTAAGCACCAATTTTGGTTAGATCTTCCTGCATTTTCGGCCCTACCTCATCCAGCGTACAATCCGTTTTGACCCCGATATAGGTACACCCGTCATAGTGGGAAATACCTTTGAAGTGCAACTTGGAATGCACTTCCCCATCTTCTACGTAGTCTTTCAACATCGCCAGACCTCTTTCGTAATCCATACCGATGAATTCAGTCATCATCCGCTTCATCCAAAACATGAAGAACGGCAGCCGGCTGTCCATCAGCCAGGTAACCTTGATACCTTTTCCTTCCTCTTTAAGTTCGAATCGTACTTTAGATTTCGATTTCCAGGGTTTTAAAAAGGTGAGATCGTAATCGATGGATTCATCCGGGGTTTCATGGATAACATTCATGTTACCGGAGCCTACCCGTTCTCCTTCCCATTCGTAGTACTTACCGTCGTCGGAAACGGCAACCTTCGCGTTGGGGTCCATGATCAACCACGGCGACCACTTTGTCCAATGATTAAAATCATTTAAAGTTTTGAAAATTTTTTCCTTCGGGGCGTTGATCTGGATTGATTTTTTGACATCTAATTTTGGCATAATGTTTTTTGTTTGACCACTTAAAAATAACAAAAAATTTAATAAAATGCAAATACCAACAAAGACACGGGGCAAGGGCATTGCAGACCACAACGATGAAGGCAAGTCTTCCAAAGAAAAAAAGAAGCCAGAAATCATTCCGCTATTCAGCAGAATAATGACTGGCTTCTTACTTGGAGCTATTTAATTTTTTGCGGCTAGAAAAAAATGGCTTTTGGGGAAAATTCTGATTGGTGATCAGATCATTAGTCCTAAAAAGTTGAATGCTTATTTGCTAAAAGGGCTATAAAAAATTGTGACAAACAAAAACTACAGAATAAAGTTAAAGTTTTAGGTGTAACTAATTCCTCATATCCTGCGTACGGGTAGTTTAAACCTGAGAACGAACGGAATTATCTTGTAAAGTAGTAAGTGGATGACTTGCAATTCGTGTAATTCTCTGCTCGGCGGAGCCGACATCCGTGCTTGAAATGTCCTCTCTACAAAAAAGTTTTCTTATCCGTGCATCCGTGGCTTCTAAAACAAAAACCTTCTGCGATAGAAATGAAATTGTTGATTTAGACCGAGTCAAATTAAGGGTATGCCAATTAATACAACCCAGAAACAGACCGGGGAAAATAAAACCTCACGGTAGTGCCTTTCGCCTGATTATGTTCGTCTGCAACCGTAACACCGCCAATTCAGTTTCTGCTGCCTTGCGTTTGGCTTCGATCGCCGCCTTTTCGAAGTTTTTATTCTTGATTATTTCTTTGTATCTGGCGCGCACTAATACTGACACCACGATAGCAACCAGAACAGCGATCAACATTATCCCCCACCAAGTAAAATACCAGGGTGGTGAAATATGGATGATCAGTTGTGTAGGATCCTTACTCCATACCCCATCTGAGTTTCTTGCCCAAATTTTCAGGGTATATTTCCCGGAGCTTAAATTTGGAAAAGGAAGCTCTGGATTTGGTCCGTGGTCAACGGTCAGGGTATCTCTTCCGTAAATCAATTGGTACTTGAAAATACAATGATCAGGATCCGAGTAATCCAACCCGGCAATTTTTAATAAAATATTATTTTGGCGATGCGTTAATTGGAGTTCTTTGATATGCATCGGGTTAGCCACTCTGCTTTTACTATATTCTTGCAAATTGTCCGAACGCTGGTTTATTGAAATACCGACAATATGGGGTTGGGGTTCTGGAATTTGAGATACAACCTCGTCCGGATTAAAAAAATTCATGCCGTGAATACCTCCAAAAAACAAGCGGCCGTCCGAATGTTTTAAAGCAGCGCCCAAATTAAAGTCTAAGCCTTGCAGGCCATTAGCCTTATGATACAATCGTGATGACTCCCTTTCCGGATCAAAAACGGAAATACCTTGGGATACCGTCATCCAAAGCTTTCCGTCATCAGCAAGGATAAGGCTCCTGATAATCCCCAATGGAGAGGAGCCGTCTTTTTCCACCTGCCAATGTTCTCCTTTTAATTGGAGCCGATACAATCCGCTAAAAGTAGAGACCCAATACAGACTGCGCGCCGCATCCCATTGAATGCCCGAAATAAATGGCAAACCCGTAATTACAGTATCTACCGAGTATTTCAATGAATCAGTTATCGAACCAATAAAAAGCGAATCATGGTAGGTATTTATTAGCAATTGATTGTCTTTTCCTTTAGTAAAACACCGCGGACTAATAATGCCTGGCTCCCACCATTCGGAATGACTCAAATCTGCTTTCAAGTGAAGAACGGAACGCTGATTGGTAGCTATTAAGAGGTCGCCATTAGGCAGTTCAAAAAAATCGTTATAACCAAGGATCACTGTTGGTTTCGTTTGCTGGCAATTGATCGATTGGCGTAGCGTCTTCTTTTCCCGGCTCCAATAATAACAATTCGCTTAGGGTACCTATCCAAAGCCTGGCCTTTTTATCCTGATAGATCCTTGTGGTTTGTTCCAGGTCAATCCCTGAAACAGGTAAATTGCAAACAACCGTAACTTCATCAGATATTTTGAATACTTGTCGCTCATTCAATCCCCAGATAATGCCATTTTCACCTTCTACCAGAGATTTCACACTATTATACTGGCTATGTTTGGCCAGCGTTTCGATCTTGAATTTGAGCTTTTTCAGATTGGTATAATAAACACCATCGTCCTTGGCACTCACCCACAGATTTTCCTGCCAATCTATGTTCATTCGGTCGATAGTAGGATGAAAAGCTTCGATATTTCCATTTTGAACATGGAAAACTTGTTCGGTATACCTGCCTGTTTCGGGATCAAAAAAGAAAATGCCATTATTCAGCGTAGCAACCAATAATCGTCCATCTTCAAGTACCGCTAATTGTACGATATTTTCGACTTTTGAGTCTTTAAATGACAAAGGTCCCTGCTCCCAATTACCGGTATTGAGGTTCAATTTGCAAAGACCTTTATCTGTTGCTAACCAAACCAATTGATCCGATTCATAAAATACATCTTGAATTTTCCCACCCGCAGGATTGCGATAGTGAGCGGGCTTCCCGGTGGGTTTATTGCTACTATAGGACCTTAGCCGGAGGGTATCGGTCCCCTTATTGATCAAAAAGAGGCGATAATCACCTTCCGCAGTTTCAAACATTTTATCCTTTATCCCGATGGGTACTGTTCCCAGAGAATCGTACTTTTCGGGGGTTTTTATATTTAGATAGAATAAATTTCGATCGGCACTGACAAACAATTCCCCATTTTTCGGATTCAGGAAGCACCAATAATACCCTGTTTGTATGGTATCACTTTCATTTTTTACAAACTGGTAATGAGAAAAGCAATCCTGCTCGCGATCATATCTTGCCAAACTCACTTTGTTCGTAAACCAAAGGCTATGGTCTTTGCTTTCAAAGAAAAGGCTTTGTGCAGCTAATTCACTCAATAAGCTGTTTGCCTTATTTGAGTTGGGATGGTACTGCTTTACGGTTTTACCATCAAAACGGTTTAGGCCGGTAATAGAACTGATCCACACCAGGCCTTCGGAGTCTTGATATACATAGTAATTATATTGCCCGGAAGTAAGTCCCTCTTCAACGGATAAGTGATTGAAATAATATACCCTTTCTTGAGCCCATCCTAGTTGCAAAATTGAAGAGAAGACTGTCAGCAGCAAACTTCTTCTTAATGTTCGATTGAGTAGCATTAGTATCATACTTAAATCTACACAACTTTCACATATCCAGGAAGTCTAATTTGATCAAAGGCATAGGTTCATAGTTTTCTCTCCTACATAATTAGCATATTAAAGAGTAAACTTTAACGGATTCCCGAGAAGAGCCTATTTCTTCCTGTCAAATGGCCTTTTGATCACGTGAGCGAGCCTCATAGCTCATCTAGTAGATCTCTAAGTTGTGCATGGTGTCTTCGGCTGACCGGAATTGTTTCTTCGGTGAAAAGTGTAGCGGTATCGTTGGACAAGCTACTGACTTGCTTGGCATTCAGGATAAAAGAACGGTGTACCCGCATGAAGTATCCATAGGGCGCCAAACGTTCTTCGTATTCAACCAAATTGTTGGACACACTCACCTTGGGATAATCCAGCGAATAGATCATAGTACACCCCTTATCCACTTTCAGATATTTAATATTTTCAATGGGTATGTAATGAAAACCCGTATTATTGGAGACACTTAGGCGTGTAGGAGGTTTTTTCTGGCGAAAATCATTGATCATCGATTGGAAATCTTGCGTTTGCTCTTCAAAATTGCGATAGGTCAATCTTTTTTTTGCATCTTCGATCGCCCTGGTCAATTTTTCACTTGCTACCGGTTTATCCAAATAAGCCATGGCTTGAAATTCAATAGCAGTGCGCGCGTATTCCTCGTGTCCAGAAATAAAAATAATGGCGAAGCGGTGGTATTCTACTTTTTCCAGCAGATCAAAACCAGTACCGTCCGGCATTTGGATGTCAAGAAAAAGCATGTCTGGCACTTTGCGATTTACCAGCTCAATACCAGATTCCACGTTGTAAGCATGACCTACAGCCTTAATTTCCGGGTGTAAGTGTTTTAGTAGTTCTCCGACAATATCGTGGGAAGATTGTTCATCGTCGATTACAACAGCGGTCATAGGTGTTTATTTATTTTCCGTTAAAATAGACACTCCTTTCTCCCGCTTACATCCCAATGATGAACGCTATTGACTAGCTACATTTTATAACACTAAAATCAAAACTCGTGCGGAATGCCTGATATTTTCAAGGTGGAAGCAAACCAAGTCAGATTAAGTAGCGGCTTGTTTCTATGTTTACTTGTTTATTTTAGCCGAAGTTATTCTTGCTTTATTTCTCCCTGATTCCCAACACTGCAAATTACAAATACCTCGAAATATAGATTAAAACACCTGGGTTAAGAAATGGTTGAAAGAGCATATAAACCCATTATTCCCCGCCAAGAGGAGTCACTTTTCCATAATTATTTTCCCGTAGCTTCTTTTGAAAATAGGTTTTTATTTTATCCATACTGGCATCAAGGGCAGGTTCAACGCTACTATCGCCAATGGAATGATCGGCCACTCTTTCCTGAACAAAGGATTCAATGTAAACCGATTGCGAAGGAAAGGCAAAACTAACGCCCAGATCCTTGGCTAATAACATAATGGCGTACATCACTTCGTGCCGGGCTTTCAATTCTTCCGTCCAATTCATGGCTTCGAAAAAGCAGTATACCAAAATATTGATAGAGCTCTCCGCAAAGCTGTTCAGGTGTACTTCGTAAAAATCCTTACGGGTTATCGGATGGTTCTCGATAATTTTCCTGATGCCCTTTACAAAAAGATCGATCCGGTCTGGTGGGGTATTGTAGGTCACTCCGATATCGGTTTTAAAGCGGCGGTATTGGCGGAGCCCCATATTGTTGACCACCTTGTCGGCCAACTGGCCATTAGGTACGTAAACCAGAGAATTGGCGAAAGTCCTGATCCGGGTGGAACGCACGCCTACTTCTTCTACTACTCCGTGCACATCATCGAAATTGATCCAATCGCCGATTTGAAAGGGACGATCCACGAAGATCATAATGGAACCGAAAAAATTCTTTACCGTATCCTGAGCAGCAAGGGCAATCGCCAATCCGCCAATGGATATCCCCGCTAACAAAGCGGTTACGTTGACCGCCAAGTAATCGAGGATGTATATTACACCAATTGCCCAAATAATGATATTGGCAATGCGGCTTAAAACCGGAAGCAACTGATCATCAAGGGTGTTCTCCGTTTTTTTGGTCACATTATCCAGGTACTGGAATATGATCGTGCTGATTTGTACAATGAACAAGATCAAAAAGAAAATACCCAAGATACCCAATCCTTTTATCAGTACAGCGTTGAACTGGATCGGCAGCTGAAACATTGGCAAGAAGTACAATAGCAGTTTGGTCGTCAGAAAGAGCCCGAAGATCCTTGCCATTTTTGACAATGAACGATTGACTTGCTCTGGTACGCCCAACCTTTTCTTCAAAAAAGAAGTAACGATCCGTCTTGCCAGCCAATTGATCAAATAGAAGAACAATCCACTGCACAACAATAACACCAATACTCCTAACCACTTTGCTACGGTTACATCCAGTATTTCAAAATCCCAGAAGGGGCCGTGAAAGGCTTGAGCAAAGCCTGTCCCGAAAGGAAACACTTCCTTAAATAAAGCAGGCACCTGTTCTATGGTCGTCTGCGAATAATACCACTGCCCCTCTACTCTTTCTACGTAGATCCTGGGTTCATCTTTGTTGATGAAATAAATGTATTCATTGTTGGCGGTGGAATCTTGATAATTATTGCGTTTGGGTAGCCGATTAATATCGACATAATAACCTTTGCCATCCAGTATTTTCTTCAATTGAATGGCAACATCTCTCCGGTTTGAGGTGCCGGGAGGGATAGACAGCGCAGCACGACCGGGATCGTAATTTTCTTCCTGTAGATAGTATAAATGATTATAGATAACACTGTAAGGAGAATTGTTCACAGCGGAGGAGTCTACTTGGCCGAACAGATAAAAACAAGCTACGAGGAAAAAGAGCGTAATACCTATTTTGCGTCCAAACTGTGATATCATTCTTTTACGGTCTTTTATTTTGCTGAAGGGTTTAATGAACTAAATCCGTTGTTGCTGCACTATTTTAAATTTCACAAATGAGTTGCCCGGTCACCTGAGCTCCAAATACTTATTCAGAACCGTAAAACCTTTGCCGGTGGCTCTCCGCCAATTGAAGCAATTTTTCAGCGACTTCCGGGTGATCGGCGAGCACATTGGTACTTTCGTAAGGATCGTTTTCCATATCAAAAAGAGCAGTATCGATCTGCGCCTGCCGGTATTTGCCGGCCATACCATCTCCACCGTTGGTTTCCAGCGTCCGGTAATTGTGCGGCAAATGCAGTTTCCATTTGCCGTCCCCGCTCATAATACCTTCAAAGTTACTGCCATTCGAAAAAGCGTAGTAATCGTGAGGATTAACAGCGTCTTGTTCACCCTTCATCAGCCCCCAGACGTTTCGTCCGTCGATCTCATGCTGTGGTAAAGGGACGTCCGCCAAGTAACAAAGGGTGGGTAATAGATCCACCGTAAAAATGGTAGCAGTAGAATTGGTATTGGCCTGAATACTATCGGGGTATTTTATGATGCAAGGAGAGCGGATACCTCCGTCAAACGAGGTTCCCTTTGCTTCGCGGTAAGGCGTTTGTCCGGCGTGATTACCGTAAGAGATCCAGGGGCCATTGTCGGAAGTAAAGATTACGATGGTATTATCATCAATGCCGTTATCTTTTAAGGCTTGGTTGATTTGTCCTACCGACCAATCCAGCTCCAACATAACATCGGCGTATAAACCTTGTCCGGATTTACCTTCAAATTCCTCACTGCAAAACAACGGTACGTGCGGCATAGAATGTGGAACATATAATAAAAAGGACGAATCGCGGTGGCGTTGAATAAAATATACCGCATGTTCGGTATACCATTTCGTTAAATACTTTTGATCTTCTTTGGAAACGTCCTCGATCGTAACCTCCCCGTTTTCCCAAAACTGGATAGGGTACTTTCCCCAGTAGTCCGGATTCTCCGGATGAAATTTCCACATATCATTGGAATACATCAATCCACAAGATTCATCAAAACCTCTGGCGGGTGGCCTGGTATCCGGTTGATCACCGCAATGCCATTTACCGAAAATGGCCGTGCGATAACCCGCCTCTTTAAATACTTCACCGATGGTATTAAATTTTGGATCTAATCCCCTGGCTTTAGGACCGTGCGCCCCGAATACCTTCGTCCGGCCAGGATAACACCCCGTAATTAAAGCCGAACGGGATGCAGAACAGACCGCCTGAGGAACGTAGAAATTTCGGTAGGTACAACCTTCATTCGCTAATTGTGCAACGTTTGGCGTTGCTAATTCACCATTACTAAACGGTTCAAAATCTCCCCAGCCGGCATCATCCAGAAAGATGATCACTACATTCGGTTTTGTTGGCTCCTCTGACGGTGCCGTATCATCGGAACAATTATACAAAGATAGCCCCAGCAGACATGCTAAGAGGATCAGTAAGTGGTTTTTCATGTGTTTTGTTTTTCTTATACGGTGACTAATTTAGCAAAGTCTACCGACTCTTTCAGCACTATTCTGCCTCTTTCGTTTTTCGCAACAGTAGCACAGCTCATGGTGGGGTCATGCTCAAAGAATAAATAATAGTCATGCTCGATCGCTTCGGTAAGCAGCCTTTCTTTTTCTTCCAAGGTATTTAAGGGCCTTACATCGTAACTCATGACGTAGGGTAAACTGATGTGAAAGTTCGAAGGCAACAAGTCAGCACAGTAAACAATGGTTTTTCCTTCATAGCTTAACAGGGGTATCATCATAGCCTCCGTATGCCCGTAGACGAACCTCAATTTTATACCGGGTAACCATTCGACATCATCTTTTTGAACATCAATATACCGAAGTAGTCCTTGCTCTTTTAAAGGAACGAAATTCTCTTTTAGAAAAGAAGCTTTTTCCCTTACATTGGGTTGATAGGCCCAATTGTAATGGGCTTCGTTGGTCCAGTAAACCGCATTGGGAAAAGCAGGAAGAAGGTCACCGGATGGATTCTTCATGACGGCCCCTCCGACGTGATCAAAATGAAAATGGGTGAGTAAAACATCCGTAATGTCTTCGGGCCGCAAACCGGCCTTTAAAAGAGAATTCGCAAGGCTATCCGATCCGTGAGGATGAAAATGAGAGCGGAATTTTACATCTTGCTTGTTGCCAATTCCCGTATCGATCAGTATTTTTCTGTTTTCTGTTTCGATCAGTAAACAACGCATGCACCAGGTACAAAGGTTATTGTCATCACTAGGATGCTTCCTGGACCACAGTGTTTTAGGAACTACACCAAACATGGCTCCTCCGTCCAGTTTGAATAGTCCTGTCTCAATGATGGTTAATTTCATAGCTTAAAAATTGCAGGCAGGTCTTATTGAAAACCGATCCTAGTCTCTTTGGCTGCCAATTCCTTTTTCAGGGTAGCCATCCTTATAGCGGTTACGGCCGCTTCTACGCCTTTATTGCCGTATTTTCCACCGGCTCTTTCCAAGGCTTGTTCTTCACTATTGGGAGTCAACACTCCAAAGATACAGGGAGTGCCGCTGGTAAGGGCTAAATTGGTGATTCCTATGGATACTGCCTGATTGATATATTCATCGTGTTTGGTTTCCCCCTTAATTACACATCCCAAGCAGATAATCGCATCGTATTTATCATTGGCCAATAACAAACGGGCACCGGTAGGCAACTCAAAAGAACCAGGAACTTGAATGGTCTTGATGTTGGACTCTTTCGCACCGTGTTTTTTCAAAGTTGCTAAACACCCCTCGTATAAAGCATGAGTGATCTTAGCATTCCACGCTGACACAACGATCCCAATGGAGAATTTTTCCGCCGATGGAATATTGTTTTCATCGTAGCTGGAAAGCCCGTTCGTAGTACTTGCCATATGAGTATTTAAGAATTGATGGTTATGATTGAATTACCCTTTATTATCAACTCTGGTTATGTATTTTTCGATACCAGCTCTGTCCGGCGAATCAGGATATTCGTTTTTAATTCGCTCGTAGAAAGTTTTCGCTTCGGCGAAATTGCCTTGTTTTTCGTGTAATAAGCCGATCTTTTTCAAATAATAGGGAACGAGCAGTTCATTATCGGATTGATTTACCGCTCTTTTGTAGTATTTCAATGCATTATCGAATTGGTCGATCTCGGAAAAGGCATCTCCCATCGCTCCGTATTTCATGATAGGAGCTATAGTTCCCGCCGGATCGAAATCATCCAGATAATCCAAAGCAATACCGTAATCCCCGATGTTCAGGTAGCAAATACCGGCATAATAAAGGGCCAGATTACCCGCATTGGTTCCTTTGTAATCTTCAGCAATGTCTACGAAACCGCTGAAGCCACCTCCGGGATTTACAAGCGCTTGTTGAAAGGAATCCCTTTCAAACATGATCTGAGCTTGTGACATTTGACGGATAGCCTCCTCATTGCGAGGTGCCTTGTAAAAGGTATTGTAGGCGAACAAACCTCCGAAGATCAGAACGGCGATCGTTAAAACACCCAATATCAGGTTCTGATTTTTTTCGTAGAAGGTCTGGGCCTGATCCGTAGCTTCCAGGATGTCGATTAACTTTTCATCATCCTGTTGTTTCTTTTTCCTTCTTCTCTGTGCCATTTTATGGAATGATTGTTTTCTTCACAAAATTATATGAGACAAATAGACGCTGTACTGCAAGAAGTGATACCAGTAATCAACGGGAGAGCGTTGGGTGTGAAAGAAAGTCGAATGCGTATTCACTTTTCTAATCAACAATAAAAGGATAATCCTCTTGAACACAATTGTCAGTGTACAATTCCGAAGGATCCGGATAATTTGACTTTTCGGCAAATTCAACCGCTTCGTCGATTTCCGCCTTAATTTTATTTTTTATTTCCTTTACTTCGTCGGCGGTAGCGAACTTCTTGTCAATCAGTTTCTGTTCTGTTACCTTAACGGGATCGCGATCTTTGTATTCTTTCACTTCTTCTTTAGTCCGGTACTTTGCCGGATCCGAAACGGAATGCCCTTTGTAGCGGTAAGTACGGATCTCCAGAAAATAGGGACCATTTCCCGCCCGAATGTGTTCAGCGGCTCTGGTCACTGCTTCGTGAACGGATTCCGGCTGCATACCGTCTACTTGTTCTGAGGGCAAAGAATAAGGAGCACCTAGTTTGTACAGATCAGTAGAAAAACTGGTCCGCTCAACGGAAGTCCCCATAGCATACCCATTATTTTCACAAACGTACAATACGGGAAGCCTCCAGTTCATGGCCATATTGAAGGATTCATGCAAAGATCCCTGACGGGCAGCCCCGTCACCAAACATAGTTACACAAAGATTATCTGTTCCTTTGTATTTTTCAGCAAAAGCAACGCCCGTTCCAATTGGGATTTGCGCTCCAACAATACCGTTGCCGCCAAAATAACGCAATTCAGAGGAAAAGAAATGCATAGATCCCCCTTTACCCTTTACTACTCCTGTTTCCTTGCCGAATAACTCTGCCATGCAAGATTTTGTATCTACCCCTCTGCCTATGGCAGTACCGTGTTGACGGTAAGCGGTCGCGATAGCATCCCCCTCTTTTAAAGCAGATTCCATACCCGCAGTAACGGCTTCCTGACCTATATATACGTGCAAAAAACCACGGATCTTTTGCTGCCCGTAAAGGAATAAAGCTTTTTCTTCAAACCGGCGAATACGCAGCATGAGTTCATACCAATGCAAATAGGTTGCTTTATCAAACTGAATGGTAGCTTCTGTTTTTTCACTCATTGTATTGTTCGTATTTTTACAATATCCTGTTCTTACAAAACGATAGTACTCAAGCCTTCTTGAGTAATTTTATGAAATCAAGCGCAAATATACACGAAAGAAGGTAATTTAGTAATTCAAGAATACTTAATTGCTTTCTGGCGCCATAAATTTCTCTTGATTGATATTTTTATCTAAACTAATTCTAAATAAGTTTTGTTCGCCGCTAGAATCGGTTTAATTTTGGAATCAATAATTAACCATATACAAGATGCAGTCACCAATTACAATCACACTGGCAGATGCTCATTATTTGATCAGAAGAGGGCTGAAGCATATCATAGTCGGCCATAAGAACTACGAGATAATTGCTGAGGCAGCTAACGAAAATCAATTGATCGCCAGCATAAAAAAAGAAGCCCCTCAGGTGCTCATCATCGACCACAACCAACCCAATCATTTTTCTTTTGCTACCATTCAAAAAATAAAACAACTGTCTCCTGCTACCCAAATATTGGTCATTAGCGCCGATGAAGATCGCAACAAGATCGATCAAACCCTTGAATTTGGGGTCAATAGCTTCCTAACAAAATGCTGTGACGAAAAGGAGATCCTCGATGCCATTGAAGCTACCGCTAAAAGAGAAAAGTTTTTTTGCAGCAATATTCTCAACTATCTCATCGAAAGATCCTACGCTAAAGAGCCTGAAAAAAATAAAACCACTCCGCTTACTCAACGGGAGATCGAGATCGTACAACTAGTCGCCAAAGGATTGATCGCTAAAGAAATTGCTAATATCCTGCACCTCAGCACTCATACCGTTTATACCCACCGCAAAAACATCATGAAAAAACTGGAATTGAATACTTCTTCTGAGCTCGTACTGTATGCTTTGAATAATGGGCTTATTTCTCAGGAGTAGGCAATGAGCAATGGGGCAATGAGCAATGAACAATGGGGCAATGAGCA
>CAZHNG010000090.1:0-20846 GCA_964533785.1 uncultured Saprospiraceae bacterium
AAAATTCCTCATTTTTCCAATTTGAATACACCGTCTAGACAAGTCTATTAATGTTGGAGTTAACTTCATCGATTCTGCGCCTGCTCCCGGATAATGCTATCGATCTGCTGTAAAACACTTCGGTCCACCACGTGTTTCCCCTGGAATTGATGTGGATGAATGTGAAATTGAAAACGGTTGATCAGTGCTATGTGGTCTTCCAGCCTTTTTGCTGTAAGGAACTGGTCTTGATCACCGAATACAAAATAAAGGGATCTATGATCGAAATAGGCTTTATGGGGATGATAATCCAGGTCTTCCGGAATAAGTCCCGCCCACAAAATAAGAAAATCGAAATCTGGGAATTCCCGCATGATCCACCGAAATTGTGTCGCGACACCCTGTGAGAATCCCATTAACACTATGACTACGTCATCAGGTAATTGTCCTTTATAATAGTAAAATAATTTGGTGAGGTAATGGGCATAATCCTTAATTTCATCGAGCCGGTCTTTGCGCGTCATCCACGACGCGACGACATCTCCCGTAAATCCTTCCCAATAGAATCTGGATAAGCCCTCAGGCGCGACAACAAAAGTGTCGTCTTGTTTGATACTCTCGAATTTGCGGATATAATTGCTGGCTGCCTGCCCGTATCCATGGCATACCAACCAAAAGTATTTTATATGAGTACCCGGTTCGCCGAGGGTATAGTAATGTGCAGTCTTTGGGATGACTACTTTATGTGTTTGCATGAATTCAGGTTCCTTTTCGATCAGGCAGGTGTTTTATTCACAATCGATACAAAAGTAACTATTCAGTGGCTTCCGGAAGTTGTTTTTTTGTGAATTGTTTTTCTTGCAGTAAAAGAACGATAAGCGGGATAAGGAAGTGCGGAAAGCGATATAGTGCTTCGTGTAACCACTGGGTCATGGTTTCCATCCACCACTCCGTATTGAAGTGGGCCCAAAACCTGGCAATAGCTGTTAGGAAGCCCCAAATGATGCAATAAATTAATCCCATCGTAATGAGTGGTTTCCGGGTAAAAATCAGCACACTCGCTACAAAATCAGCAACGGCAATACCTTTTAAAAAAGTGTCGGTTTGGGATTCACTAATGCCGAGTATAGAAATGGTCATATTAGAAAAGCCAACTGGTTTTGGGTAGACACCGGCAGCGTAAAGACCGTGCGAAATGAAAGTGATCGCTATAGCGACCTTCATGAAAAAGGTCATTGACTTGGTCCAGCGCCCTTTAACTAACCACCAACTCAGAAATAATGGCGCTCCGAATTGCAGCGAATATTCCCAGAACTGAGGGGCTTCGTAAAATCTTTCCTTAGCGTATAAAAATGCCAAAAAGACCAGACTTAGCGTACTTATTATTAATAGTGGATTGAGCAGTTTTTTTGGTAATTTTCTGGCAAATAAAGCCAACAAAGCAACGATAGCGTAAAAAATCCCAATCCCTTTGATCAGGAATTGAATATTGCGATCCATTGCTAAGTTGCTCACGTATTCTTCCCACGTAGTATTTCCCCAGGATTCTATAACCGGTTCCATTATTTGCTGGTCCCACAACAGCGATCTATACGGCGCATCCCAAAATAGGTGTTGCCAGCTTCGACCTCCTAAAACGGCAACTACAGCAAGAATCAATAGAGAAAAGGCAATTTTAGCATTTTTATTCATTACTATCTGAACATATTTGATTTACTGATGGTTCACCCTTTTCTATGGAGTACCAAAACAAAAATAGTATGGCATTCAATATTCTATATGTCACTCATCCGGATGAAATTACGGCCGATGAAATAGCCTCAACGGTTGTCGGCGAAAGATTGGCCGCTTGTGGTAATGTTTTCCCCATCACCAGTACTTTTTGGTGGGAAGGCATCATCGAAAACGAAGCGGAATGGGTGTCCATCCTGAAAACAACTATGGAAAAACGCGAGGAACTCATGCGTCGCATTGAAAGTTTACACCCCTACGAAGTGCCTTGTATAATGATCATCGAAGTAAGTGCCAATAAAGCCTATGAAAAATGGATAGCTGATTCGGTTGCTTGATTTTCCAGGTAAGTCTTACAATGCGTATTGCTTGATTTTGCGGTAGAGCGTCCGCTCCGAAATCCCAAGATCCTGGGCTGCTTCCTTTCGCTTGTCATTGTGCTTTTTCAAAGCCTTCTTGATCAAGGCTTTTTCGTTTTCTTCCAGAGAAAGGTTTTCTTCTACTACTTCTGTTTCTTCGTATTGCTGGTCATTGCGGTCTAGAATGATCGGTTTATCGTAAGACAGTTCTTTGCGATGGGAGGAGGCAGCAGTTTTTTCTTCTTCCATTTGACTATAAAGATCGCTTGCGCTAACCGGATCTGAAACCTGGTAAGAAGAACTGCTGGACGGCGCCTGAAGAGCACGCAAACTTTGGGTATCTGAAACATTCAAATTATTGTTCCGGATAAGTTCAAACAAGAAAGATTTCAATTCCGTCAAATCGTGTTTCATTTCGAACAGCAATTTGTACAAAATCTCCCTTTCTTGAAATTTACTTTCAGAAG
The DNA here is from genome assembly GCA_964533785.1 of uncultured Saprospiraceae bacterium. Classification (GTDB taxonomy): domain Bacteria; phylum Bacteroidota; class Bacteroidia; order Chitinophagales; family Saprospiraceae; genus JANQRV01. Next base: position 2,537 of record CAZHNG010000090.1, read on the forward strand.
CCTCCGGGATCATTGGAAGATTCCGTTCGCTGATATTAGGGATCAGGTCTATCAGGTCTTCGGCAGTGATCAGCCGTTTTTCCGCTAGCACGGAAAGTTGTTCCGCAACGTTTTTGAGCTCCCGGATGTTGCCCGGCCAACGGTAGTTTTCTAGTAATAAGATGGCACGTTCGTCGAGCTGGATCGGCTCTGTTCGGTACTTCTCGGCAAAATCAACGGCAAATTTGCGGAACAGCATGAAAATATCCTCTGGCCTTTCTCTTAAAGCTGGAACCTGGATAGGAACAGTGTTGAGTCGAAAATAAAGGTCTTCCCGAAACTTTCCTTTTCTTATACGTTCTTCCAGGTTGACATTGGTTGCTGCAATGATGCGGATATCTGTTTTTAAAACTTTTGAAGAGCCTACTCTGATGAACTCACCAGTTTCTAATATTCTAAGCAAGTAGGCCTGGGTGTCCAGGGGCATTTCGCCTATTTCATCCAAAAAAATAGTGCCGCCGTTAATGGTTTCAAAATACCCTTTGCGTTCGCTCGTAGCACCCGTAAATGCTCCTTTTTCGTGACCAAATAACTCTGAGTTAATAGTACCTTCCGGTATGGCACCACAATTGATAGCGATAAATTTATTGTGTTTGCGGGCGCTCAAAGAGTGAATGATTTTCGAGAATACTTCTTTTCCTACCCCGCTTTCCCCGCTGATCAGTACGCTCAAATCAGTTCCGGATACGCGCACTGCCGTACTCAACGCCCGGTCCAGCAGCTCCGATTGCCCAATAATTCCAAATCGTTGTTTGATTACTTGTAAGTTGTTCGCCATGCTTTATTGAGTTGGTTATTTGGTGTGTGGTATAGTGCTTATTATGGTTGATCTGTTTGGTTCTTTCCGATGAGGAAGACGGTAGATAACGGGCTGTATTTGGCCGATCGTAAGTGATTGATGTGTAAACAATATTGTCTCTTCAATAACAGCGGTCCAAAAAACGATTTATTCAATAATCGTTCCCCGTAGCGTAGCACTGGTAGCATCGGTAACCTTCACCCAAACATAGTCCCCCGCTTTCCGGCCTTCTACTTTCGGGAAAACGATCATTTTATTCTGAGAATTCCTTCCTTTAAATTCCTGATCTGACCGCTTGGAATCCCCTTCAATAAGGACTTTGAATGTTTTGCCAATATCCGTCTGGTTATGTTTGAAAGAAATTTGGTTTTGCAGGCGAATGATCTCCTGCAATCTTTTTTTCTTGGTTTCCAATGGTATATCGTCCTCATATTTTCGGGCTGCCAATGTGCCGGGACGCTCGGAATAATAGAACATATAGGACATGCTGTAATTGGCAAACTCCATCATGCTCAAAGTTTCCTGATGTTCCTCTTCCGTTTCGGTACAAAAACCAGCGATCATATCGGAAGAAATTGCGCATTCCGGAATAATTCGGTAAATCGCCCGTACTCTTTCCATATACCATTCGCGGTCGTAGGTACGGTTCATCAACTTCAGGACGCGGCTGTTACCCGATTGAACGGGCAGGTGGATGTATTTACAAATATTTTCGTAGGCTGCCATGGTGTGCAATACCTCGTCCGTAATATCTTTAGGATGGGAAGTGGAAAAGCGAACCCTCAAATCAGGATGGACTTTTGCTACCATTTCCAGTAGCTGTGCAAAATTAACGACTTCCTTTGTTTCCGGATTTTCCCACTTATAAGAATCAACATTTTGACCTAAAAGGGTGACTTCCCGGTACCCTTTTTCAAAAAGGTCAGTAGCTTCGGCTACTACGCTATAGGCATTACGGCTTCTTTCCCGGCCGCGGGTAAATGGGACCACACAGAAAGAGCACATATTGTCGCAGCCGCGCATGATGGAAATGAAGGCGGTAACACCATTACTGTCCAACCGGAGCGGACTGATATCGGCATAGGTCTCTTCGCGGGAAAGGATAACGTTGATTCCCTTTTCACCATCTTCAGCCGTTGCGACTAGTTTGGGCAGGTCGCGGTAAGCATCGGGACCGACCACCAGGTCGACCAGTTTTTCCTGGTCCATCAGTTTTTTCTTCAAACGCTCTGCCATACAACCCAATACACCGACTAAAGTGCCGGGCTTATTGGCTTTTACTTTATCAAATACCCGAAGGCGCTTGCGAACGGTTTCTTCCGCTTTTTCCCGTATAGAACAGGTATTGATAAGGATCAGGTCCGCTGTTTCTAAATTGCGCGTAGGCTGATAATCAATCTCTCCTAATATGGAAGCCACAATCTCACTGTCGCTGAAATTCATTTGACAGCCGTAACTTTCGATGTAAAAGCGTTTGGCAGATCCATTTTTTTGCGCCTTTTCCTCCTGAAAAAATACCTCTCCCTGCCTTTGTTCATCCATGGTTCTGCTCGTCCCCGTCAATGTAGGATTATCGTTATACATCACGTCTTTTTTTATCTCTTTTCAATTGGGCGACAAAGATACATTTTTTGTGACAAAATGACAGTATTTTTTAAATTGCCTGTGGAATTAATATTACTTTGTCATCTTAAATGAGAATCAGTTGATTGTATTGAATATTGTATAGTCAGCTATTGGTTATGTGATTATGTGATTAGTTTAAAATCGCTTGAATTTCATTGAATAACGACAAGAGGGCTTCGTCATCTATAACCGCATAACCAGATAACCTCTATAACCAAGTCCGTCACAAGTTGAAAATCAGTCAATATAGATTTTTCTTTAAAGTGACAAAGTCGTATTAAGTAGTTCTTTCCTGGCAATTTGTTTTTTCCTGATTTGTTATAGTTGCCCTCAGCACCACTTAATTCCCCTGGCGGGCAGTTAGTTTATGACAACACTTACTAATTTTTAGCCACCTTAGAATGATTTAACTTTTGACATCAAAAACATACTTTAAAACTAATTCAATTATGAAAAACCATACTTTAATACCTCATTTATTCATTTTATCCTCCCTATTCTTATTGGCTTGTAATGCTGCTCCGCCAAAAGAAAATATTCCACGATTTGTAGCGGATACCATTGACGATGGTGTACAGATCGGATATGGTTTGAGCATTGGTGACGTAAATGGTGACCGCAAGCCGGATATTCTGCTGGCGGATAAAAAACAGTTCGTTTGGTACCGCAATCCGGATTGGCAACGGTTTGTAATGGTTGATAGTTTAACGGAAAGAGATAATGTTTGCCTGGCAGCACAGGATATTGACGGTGACGGTAAGGTAGAGGTGGCCGTGGGGGCACAATGGAATCCCGGCGAAACAAGTGATGCTACGCAATCGGGCGCTGTCCATCACCTGATCCGTCCCGAAGATCCTACTCAAATGTGGCAGCCGGTAAAGTTGCCGCATGAGCCCACCGTACACCGCATGCATTGGGTAAAAGTCGGTGAGGAATTTCAGTTAGTGGTATTGCCATTGCATGGCCGGGGCAATAAAAACGGAGCAGGTAAAGGTGTTCGCGTTCTTGCTTATCAAATGCCGGAAGATCCCACTGACCCTTGGACTACTACTCTATTGGACAGTACGATGCATCTTACTCATAATTTTGATGTGATCAAATTCGATGGAAAAGAAGCGCTGTTGATCGGCGGTAAAGAGGGAGCTAAAGTTATAGCTCCTAATGGAGGGCAATGGCAAGTACCAACCGAGCACGAATGGTTAGCCGAAGACGCCGGTTTTGGAGAAATAAGGATGGGGGAAAATGGTTTTACCGTTATTCAGCCCATGCACGGAAATGCTTTGGCACTCTACCATGGGGAAGAAAAAAATAAGGTTATCCTTACGGATTCCTTGAAACAGGGCCATGCCTTAGTGATTGATGATTTGTTACAAAGAAGGCAGGAGCAGATCGTAGTGGGATGGCGAGAAAAGAACGATTGGGAGGAAATGGGAATTAAACTGTTCGTACCCAAAGATCCCGAATGGTCTACCTGGGAGTCTCATTGGATCGATCAAAACGGCATGGCTTGTGAAGACCTAAAGGTAGCCGACCTCGACGGGGATGGCTGGAAGGATATCATCGCCGCCGGCCGCAGTACGCACAATTTGAAGATCTATTGGAACCGGTCGAAGCCTTAATTCATGGCTGTAATCCATTGTTTGATCAGGTTTATTCCTTCGTCGTGCCGCATCTTTCTGCCCAGTTCCGGCATCATTACGCCGGGATCTAAAGATTCCATACGGTGCACCAAAATAGAAGCATCGGGGTCTCCTGGAACTATACCGTAAGCACGACCACCGGAGCCTTTACCGGCAGCAATAGGGACTTTATTGACGCCCAGTTCGTTCGGATTGGTAGTATGACTGTCGAGAAACATACCGGAAGTATTAGCGGGGCCTAAGGGATTATGGCAGTGACCGCAATTGGCATCCAGGTAGGCGCGGGCCCGTCGTTCCAGGCTGAATGCCTGGGGCTGGTCCCATTGTGCCGAACGCGGCCATTCTTCTTTTGCCGGTAACCCTTCTAAAAAGTGGTTTTCAGCAAGGTAGGCTAACTGATTAAACGTTCCGGTGAGATATTCAAAATCCCGGTTCAGTTGACGGGCGGAGGGGCCGATCGGCACGATCTCTTTATCGCGGGAATGGCATTCCTTGCACTGGATCATATTCGGAATGACGTATTCCAATTTCTGCTTCTTCCCTTTTTGATCCCTCCATTGAATATTCTTACGCCCGCCGGCTACTTCCAGATAGGCGTCCGTTTGTTCTTCATTCCAAATGTAGGGGAGGGCAGTCCATCCTTCTTGCGCTTTCAATAATATCCTGGTCTCCATAAGGGTACGGCCTTTTTCCGGTTTGCGTTCATCCGCCAGATAGTAGAAATTTTTAATAATGGCGGTACCTTCCGGAAAATCCAAAACTTGCCTGGGATCGTATTGAGCTTTTGTACCTTCTGGAAACCGGATAAACCGGGCTTTATGGGCATAGTCTGTAAAAAGCGGAGTGTTTAACGTATAGGGAATGACCCTTTCCGCCGGTTTCAGGTCGGCTAATTTACCTTCGAAAAAACCGTATTCGGAAAGGGTAAAGGGATATTCTTTTTCGATTTGAAAACTTATCGGATCTGCCTGCGGCCATTGACTGGCTAGTCCTAAAAGGTTAACCATTGCAAGCAATATCCATCTCATTTTTTTCATCGTAGTTAAAAGCTTTATTCCTGAATTGCCCATGTTCATGGTTACAAAGTTAACCAAGAAAACCGAAAGTCATTTCGCCTCGATCAGGAATATCAGACTGCCTTTTTACCCTTTCCGGAGGTTTCTGGTGTAGTGTTAATCTTCCCAAACGCCTTGGTTATCATTTAATTCCCGCTAGTCCTGGAAATTGATACCGGCAAAGCTGACAACACTCCTAAATGGTTCCGGTGTTTTACCGCTACGTGGTAATCACCGGGAGTTATATCCCGAAAACGAACGGGTGAAACACCATCCAGATCCACAATGCTTCCATCTTTAAGCAACAGTGCAGAACGGGTAGCCAGGACGGAAGTCAGGTCGGCCGGATCCCTCAACTCAAGGAATACCCAATCTACGATTGCCTTATCTCCGGTGAGACTGAAAAGAGAAGAATTGATCGTCTCGAACCCGCCGCCCAGGTGGCTAAAGCCTAATTGCACATAGGGTTCTATGGTAGGCACCAGGTTTCCGGCCCTCAGGTCATCTCTCATCAGCCCGGCACCGGAATCAAATGCTCCTTGAATGAATGCTTTGGCTGTTATTTCGATACAGCCGTTTCCAGTTCCGAGGTATTTATGTTGTAAAAAGGTCTCTACCTGTCCTCTTTCCACTTCACTTAAAGCCTTGTTATAGACCAGTACCGCTGCGATATCCATTGCCGCAAATTCATTACCACCGAGGTCTTTACCGATCAGGATGGAGCCTAAATCAGTATCAAGGTTTGGATTATCGGTTTGCAACAGCGTACCGTTTTTGAATTGCCGCAGGTTGCCGAGGTCGTCGAGAATAGCAGAATGTATCAGCCAACCGGCGGACTCTCCCTGTGCATTGGTATTAAAATTAGTCGTTCCACCTCCAGTTATCCCCAGGTTTTTACTCTCACCATCCGCGATCAGGCCAAATGCCGCTCCGTCATTATCGGTACCATAGACAAAGCCGGTAGTGCCGGGATTGGGAAGCGTATTATAGCGGGTAACCAAAAATACGCTGCGACCCTCATCATCAATTGGGAAACCCTGGATATTGGTCGTTCTTTCCAGTTTGTCATCGGTACCATCCAGCTCAATGTAAGGTTGACCATTCGGACCACCTGTTTCAATGAGTTGTGGGTCGCTCGTTGCGGATGATAGATCATTCCCGGAGCCGGATTGGTCTCCCCAGCTACTCACTGTGCCGTTTGCGGCCGTTACATTGGCATCGGCCTCTAGATGCAATACCAAATTGTCGGTAACTAAACCAAAATACTTATTCTGTAAATAGGCTTCTACTTCTTTCCGCTCTCCGTCGCTCAGTGCCCGGTCGTATATCAATACCGCAGCAACATCAATTGCTGCAAAACCGTTACCTCCAATGTCTTCTCCGATTACGATTTTGTTAAGATCGGTGGCAAAAGTATTTGTGCCGGCAGCAATTTCTTCTCCGTTTCGATAATGCGAATAAGCTCCACTCGAAAGTACTACGGATTGAGAAAGCCAACCCGTTCCAACACCGTTCGACGGCGAACCTGATGACACCAGATCAGAAGTACCGCTCGTAATAGCCAGGTTACCGGAAACCCCATCTGCTACCAAACCGAAAGCTTGGTCCGTACCGGTATTACCGTAAACAAACCCGGCTGCCGCTGGCGCAGTATTATAGCGGGCTACGAAAAATACCGTGCGGTCGTCATTGCCCGCCGGTAAACCGTTGATTGTAGCAGTACGCTCTAGTTTTTGGCTGATGCCGTCTAATTGGATAAATGGCAATCCGTTAGGTCCTCCCGAATTGTTTAAAATAGGATCTTGGAAAGCGCTCAGATCATTTCCTGCACCGGACAAGTCGATCCAATTATTTACCAAATTACCACTAAGGTCTACTCCTGCGTCTGACTCAAGTCTTAAAACCATTCCATTTATGATAAGATCGCAGGGGCATTCTACAACTGGAATATCCACCTGTGCAATCGGGTTGTCGCTGCTAACACAACCGTTCGATGCCTCAATACTGGTTAATTGATAATTCGGCCGTGCCAACAATGGTTGGAAAAGAACATCCACCCAGTAATTGGCTGAATTGAATGAGTTACTTGGGAAAGGAAAATCTGGCTGACCTGAATAAATAAAAACTCCATTAGATCCGTCAATGCCGTCAGCTAAGGCTGTCAATGGAGAGCCATCTTCCTGATAAGATGTGTTGAAATAGTTTGTGGTAGCAACATAAGCATTTGGTGTTTCAAAGGAGGCGATATAAGTTGTATTGGCTGAAATCTGAATAGGACTGGAAAAATATACTGGCTGCCAACCTTTTTCCGAATCACCAAGTGTGGTATTTGCTATCGCCAAAGGCGTATATGGAGGGCCAGACAAATCATACAACCGGACGGTATAAACCTGGGTTCCGTTATTTTCCCATCCCTTATAAAATCTTATGCCTGAGATCCACCCGTTTTCTGAGGAACGGAATTTTACACCCAAAGAAAGAGGAGTCCCATCATCTTGTAATGAAGGTTCGGGGATCGGATTCTCCCAAATATTGCGCGTTAATATTAAAGGAGTGTATCCAATATTAAAGGGTATAGTACTTTCGATGCCACTATAAACTTGCTCGTTAATTTCCAAATTATACGGTCCGGTGGTTCCAGGATCAGCATTGAATACCAAATCAATTGATGACCCATTACAAAGCGTATTATTGATCGAAGTGAGTGTTCCGCCAGGAGCATTGTCCACTATCAATAATGCCGCTGCGGAATTTACCGTTCCTTCACTATTCGACCAAACTGCCCGGTATTGATAAGCATTTTCGGCAAGCGTAGCGGTAAAAGTCAAAGGACTTGCCGTTTCTCCTGTCAGGTCATTCCACTGATTGCCTCCGTCGGTACTCACCTGCCATTGCAGGCCTGGTGCCGGATTACCCTGGGCCGCAGAGGTAAAGCTGACGGAAGAACCATCGCAGATCTGTGTAGAGACCGGATCGACCAGTACGGTTGGAGCAGCCAGAGGAGCCGGCGCACACCGGAACTCAATAGCTTCAAGCACTGGACTTACCAAAGGATCAGTGGTTGCCAGGTCCGCCCGGTATTGGATGTACTGCGAGGTGCCGCCGATAATTGCCCCATTGGAGGGGATGGCCGAGAAGGAGGTCCAGCTACCATCCGGTATAGGTGTATTCCCCTGGCGTTGAAAAATTTGTAGACTGGTTCCGGCAGGGAGGTTTTCTACCCAGTTCACTTCCTGCCAGTCCTTTTGCTCTCCTGCATCGAAAATCCGCGACTCAAAGCTGCCGCTAGCTGTGTAAGGGAAGAGTCGCATCCAGTCGACTACAACGTTATTTCCGCCTGCATTGAAGTCACTGGCTCCAATACGCATGTCTGCTGATATAGTTATCGATTCGGTATGCACTAATTGATCATCGATATAAAATCTTATTTCGGTTTCTTGCCATTCAATTCGATAGGTATGCAAAACACCTAAATTACCTGGACCAAGATCTACATCCACAATTGATCCCAGGAAAGTTGAGGCTAGTAAAGAAGTACCTGTGCTGCCCGTACGAAAAGCTGCCCAGGGACCAGTATTGAACATGCCTGTAGTGGTAGTAGTATTGTCACCTCCACCAAAACCAATAATTTGAAAAGCGGTGGCAGAAAAGGCAGCTTGAAATTCCAAGACGTTGGTTTCGCCTGCCGCTGGTGCCGTTATGAAGGCATCCGCATTAAGACGAGCACCGTCTACGGTAGCTTGTCCATTGGCATAGGTGGTAGTGCCGCCACCACCCCAGGCGGTAGTAGTCCAGCCAACAGGATCGGTAGGGCCTTCAAATTCAGAACCCTCTTGTGGAGCAAGCACGATAGCTCCGTCTCCATCTACCTGAATGTAAGTATTGGAAAGCGTGCCCAGTTCAAAGTCAGCCGCAACCTGGTCAACAAAACAAGCACTGGAAAGAGTAGTAAAAGAGTATACCATTGGATCGGTCGCAGTATTAGTCGCAGCATCGACGGAGGTAACCTGGAAGTAATAGGTGGTAAGCGGATTCAGTCCTGTTATTTCCAGACTATGTGCAAGAACAAAAGCTCCGTCTGATACAGACTGGGTTAAATTTTCGGGATCCGTTCCAAATTCAACTAGGGAAGTAGCCAACTCGTCGGTATCCCAGGTAATGGTAGCACTAGTACCATTGCCACCCGGAACGGCCATAACATTGCTGATCACGGGAGGGGTAACATCAGGCGTTGAAACACAACCAATAGCCACATCCTCTAAAACGGGCGTAAATTGATTATTCGTGGTGCTGAGGGTGGCCTGATATTGAATATACCGGGCGTTTGCCCCTACCGACGCTCCGTTCGTGATCGATTGAAAACTCGACCAACTTCCGTCCGGGGTAGGTGTGTTTCCATACCTCACTTCCATGGTAATACTCGTACCAACCGGTTCCCTGGAATTCCAGCTCATGATCTCCCAGTCTGCCGGACCTCCCTGATCAAAAACACGCGAAGTAAAGACACCCGATGCAGGATAGTTGCCAATTCTGATCCAATCTACGTCCAAGGCAAAGGCATCAACGGGAAAATCACTGATCTGGACGACCATATCCGATCCAATAGTCACAGGCAAGGTATACAGCAGGTTGCCATCGACATAAAACTCAAAATCGGTGGCATTCCAATTGATCCGAAATAGATGAGGAGTATTAAAGGTTACGCCTGTCAAAAGTTCATCTGTTGTAGAATTACTTCGAACGTAGATCCCACCAACATTGGCTCCCGTACCGATGGTGACCCAGGGGGCATTAAAGTCAAAGTCAGTGGCAAAACCGATATTTTGGAATTCCCCCCCAGTAAAAGTGGCTACGAATTCAACGGAGCTCCCTGGACTAAAAGGACTAGCTGCCTTAGTGGCGATACGTGCTCCATCTACCGTAACTACTCCGTTACTCAGGTTGATGGATCCGCCGGCATTCCAGGTACCATCGTCCCAATTAGCTAAGGGAAGGCTGGTGGCGGTAAAACCTTCGTTTAAGTCTGGTGTTAGAACAACTCCGCCGTCGCCTTCCAGCACCACTTGCGTATTAGCGTCAACCGTTCCGGAGTTGAAGTCAGCGTCGGTATCATCTTCTGCGCAAGGCCCTGCCGGCATGGTGAAGGTTAGCGTAGATGGCGGTACCGGGTCAGTAGTGCTATTGGAAGCCACATCGGTTGAGGTAACCCGGTAGTAATAGGTCGTTGCTGCTGAAAGACCACTCAATTCGATACTGTGGCTGGTAACCAATGCCGCATCACTTTCACTTTGGTTTAATGGATCGTTCACCTGGTCATAGTCAACCTGAGAGGTGGCCGGCTCGTCCGTATCCCAGGTAATGGTAGCCGTACCATCCGGGCCAGGCGTAGCGGTGATGTTTGAAATGACGGGACCATTGAGGTCTTCATCGAAGGTGGCAACGTAGTCCCCCGCAGCGGCAGGGAAAAGGGCGTATTCGATGCCTTTAATGGTTTCCAGTGTATAGTTGACCGGTGCGCCATCGAGGGTCAGACTGATCAATTGCTCTGCTCCTGCGTTATAAGGCAGCATAGCGTGCAGGTTATTGGCCCCAGTACCTACGTCTACACTGAAGTTCAAGATACTATTGGCCCAGGAGATATTTTCGAAGGAAGAACCATTACGTCCGTCCAGCCAGTCCAGCATTTGTTTGGAAGATACTACGGGAATATCGCGATTCTTAGCAACATCAATGATGTTTGCAGCTAAGGTAATAGAACCTGGTCGGTCAGTATGCATATTGGCACAAAAGACTCCATAATAGCCTTCCGGGCCTACTGCTTTATCCAGTAAAGAGGCAATATGAACCGGGATATTCTGACCCGACTCATCGGTTAATTGCGTGGTTACCTGATAGCAATCAATGATGGTGCCATCTTCCTGGGCAAAACGCATGGGCATGCCCGATCCGGTAAACATCCCGGGTCTGTCTTGTACCCATTCCGGTGGCCAGTAATAGTAATTGGCATCCAGGCGGATACCAATCTTGGCTTCGAGCTCAGGCTGAGTGGACCAATCGCTCCAGGCAATACAATGCGTGCGATTGGTTTGGGGACGTGAAATACTGGGATACTGAGCCGCTAATTGACCTAACTGGTTTTCGAAATTGGTCTCATAAGTCAAGGGATCCCAATCGACACAATCCGTATTAAAATGCAGGCCAATCTCAAATCCTTGGGTTTCGTAGGCTGCTGCTTCGGCGTCCGTAGTGGTATTACCCGGATAAATATAAGAAGAGCCCCGAACGGCATCCCAGTTGGCAACTCCCTGGGAACTGTTATCAGTACTTTCAGCGAGAAAAAGATCAAAAAAATCACTGGTAATGGAAGTACTGGGGGCAACTCTGTGGTCGTCTCCCGTCATCACCACCGCAGCCTTAAAACCTCTGGGTAAATACCAAAAACGAGGCAGCGGTTTATTCGCTAAATTGTTTAAGACGATGAGGTTAGCCAACAATCGTTGTTGTTCATCCGCTTGCGGGATCATGACTTTGTCGAGGTTCACCCAGTCGGGTTGCGGATCACCGGCGGCATCGCCGTAGAACATATCATTGGCCCTTACCGGCGGCTGGCCATCGCGGTCCTGTCCTGCCCAGGCCGGGTTTCCCTGGCGGGTGTAGACTATTGACCGGGCCAGGTCGTAGGTAAAAGCAATGGCTTTACCGTCGTTGCTGCCGACATCGATAGTGGTTACCGCCGGATTGTTTGTTGAAGTAGTTGCATCGGAATACAGTGTTGCCAAGCTGGTGGCACCGTTGAGCGTATATAGATCAGCCGTGCCGTGGAATTGAATCGTTTCACCGACGATACCGGCTCCGGGCTCGGTGGAGGTATTTACCAGCAGGTAGCCTTCAGACAAGGTTCCGCCCGTAGGGGTTAAACCTAGTAAAGAGGCCAATTGCGGATCGGGGCTAAATGCGATCAATACCCCGCCGGCATTTACCCAATCCGTGAGGTTAGTAACATCTGCTGAACTAAGTGAAATATCGCCTAAAATAACCACATCGTAGTTGCTGAGCACGGTTGGAGTCACCTGCGATATATCTTCTGCAGTAAAGGCATTGAAGCCTTCGGTGCGCAAAATTTCAACCGGGTAGCGGCTAAAAGGATTGGCTGCTGAGCTAATGACAAGTATAGGACCACCGGGACCTTCGCTTGGGGGCGGAGGGGGTGGTGCCCCCGTTGTAAAGGTCCAGGTATAATCGGCCGCTAAAGCATTGCCGGCCAGGTCTTTTATCCGTGGATCAGAGCCGCCTCCTACCAATCGTGCCGTATAAGTAGTGGAATAAGCAAGGTCAGCTGATGGATCAAAAGTAGCAGAGCGGGAGCCGGGATCGTAGGAAACGGTTCCTGCAATTGGTGTAGAACCATCCAATACCTCAAAAGTGGTGGAATTTACGGTTGCCGGATCAATGGGCTCATTAAAAAAGGCTTGGACATCGGAGCTAACGGCAATACCGGTAGCCCCCGTTGCGGGAACATTACTTACCACTGTCGGAGGTGTTTCATCCGGGCCGATCTCGGTTTCGAATACGACATCCACCCAGTAGTTAGATGCCCCGAAAGTTTGAGTGGGGAAAGCCGGTGCGCCGGAGTAGGTATACAAACCATTACCACCTTCTGCTCCGTCAGCCAGTGCTTTAAGGGGGGGATTCAGCACTTCGGTTGTAAAACCAGGAGAAGTAACCGAATAATTGCCAGAGGTAGTATGATAAGAAGCAATGTAGGTGGTGTTAGCATCAACGGCGATAGGGGCAGCAAAAAGTGCTTCCTGCCAGCCATCGGCGGTTTCGTTGGTAAAGGTAACCGTGCCAAGATTCGTTCCTCCCGTTGTCCACAAATTTCCGGTGTGCGTACCCGTATTGGATGGTCCTTTGTAAAAGCGGATGCCAGTAATATAACCCATCTCTGAACTTTGAAATTTAACCCCAAGTTCCACCGCTTGGGGATCATTTTCCGTTATGGTAGCCGGAGTGGCGCTAGGAGGCCAGATAGAGCAGGGGCAGTTGATCTGTCCGGTTTCCACATTAACGTTAATACCGGAAGAAGGAATTTCAATATTTCCGGAATCGTCAAATGCTCTGCTTTGAATATTGACCGTTCCGTTGGTGAAAGGTATCCAGTTGAAAGTCCAGTTTTCTCTGCCTTCGGCAACCTGCCAGGTGGTACCGCCATCGACGGATACTTCTACACCGGCCACCGCTCCTCCTAGGTCGGATGCCGTACCGGTAATGGTCACGGTGGCTCCGTTGGTCAGCGTAGCTCCTTCACTGGGAAAGGTTATGGTGGATAAAGGCAGATCAGCGTCGGTTGATGCTGAAGCGGCGACCAGGTTATTTTGAATTGACCCGGGCTGAACGCCCATATCGGCCAATAAATTAACGGTAGCCTGTTGCATATCCACACTGGGTAGATCGGATCCCCGGTCGTGGTTTTCATCCAGCCCCCAGGACCATTGTACCGTTCCGGCACCAAAGACCAGTGCTCCGTTGGTATGGCGGTATAATGAAAGATGATGCGTTCCTTGTGGTAAATTGGTTTCGGATAGGATAATCCGCCCGGCTGGATAGCTATCAGCATACTGAGCCTGTTGGGGGTTCCATTCGTAACCAATGGTAGCCGGGGTAAAACTTACGGATTGACCGGCCCCTAAGGTTGCTACGCTGGTATTGCGCCAGAAGCGCAGGTCTTTATATTCGTCGGATACGGTAATAGCACCGTCGCTATCTATCCAGCTGATCTGGCCGGTCAAGGCATTCTCCGGCATACAAGCGTCGTTGGTTTCAGCACAACCGGTTCGCCATAGTCCGGTCCAGATGTTGGGTTCGGGATCGCATTTAAAGCCACAAACGTTTTCCCCCAAAGTTCCCTCTTTGTAGCATACCAAAGTCCGGTAAGGGGTATTATTTCCATCGACGCTATTTTCCCAACGGGTTTTCCAGTAGACTTCATTGCCGCTGAAGAAAGCCAGGTGTACACCGGCATCACGGGCAGCTTCTACATTGGCGCGTTCGGCAGCCGACCAATATTCATCGTGGCCCACAGAAAGAAAAGCCTGGTAATTTTGAATGAGGTTGCCAAAGCGGTCAGCATCGATGTCTATAAAGTAGCTGACATCATATCCATTGCGTTCCAGCCAACGGATCATGGGATACTCGGCATTGAATAGCCAGTCTTCGGAAGCGCCACCGCCACCACCGCCGTTACGGGTGATAAAAGGGCGGTTATAACTTACTTTTGGAGCATGGCCACTGGGAAAACCGGGAGTACTGCCCACGTAAAGGCTATTGCCGCCAAAGACATTGTAGGCCTGCCAGGTGGCGTCAGCGGTTTTGAACAGTATGTCTGCTGTTCCCGCATCATCGCGCACGATAAAGACGATATGGCTGGCGCCACCATTGTCACTACGCGTTAGTTTGGCAATGTAAACACCCGAAACGGCCGTTGCCGGTACCGCCCAATTGGCGGATTCGCTCCACTGGCCGCAGTCGACCAAACCCGTAACCGGATCAGGAGCAGGTACGGCTTGTACTTGCCCGGTAAAAGATCCCAGGTCAGCAATTAACCTGGCACCATCTCCATTGTAATAACCCAACCGGTAGATGCGTATGGTAAAATCGGCTACCGAACTGATCTTAAATCTTATGGTTTCTCCTTTATTTACACTAATATCAGTGGCGAAACCTTGGATGTCAAGATCTCCGGCCCCGCTGATATCCCATTCAGAGGGAGGATTGCCCGGAAGGGCATTTTCCGTTACGATGGGGTTTTGACTGAATAGCACAAAGGTTAAGCTTGTCAAAGCAATGACTAAGCACATCAAGGTGGAGTAGTGTCTTGGATTCATAGTTTTAATTTGGTTAACACACAAATAATTACAGTGACCTCCACCAACAACAGACCCTTCCCTTTTGTCTGTTGATCACATAGACAATAGAATACTGGTGGTAGACGTCAACGTTAATTTGTTATCATGTGAAGTTTTATCGCCCTTTCAATCTAGGCTAATGAGAGGGACATTAGTTGAACAGAAATTCAGCATTTGTGAATTCAATTCAAATTTGACATATGGCTTTCTAATCCTAAATTGCAAGATTGTTTTTAGCAATTATTCAGGAAAAGTAAAGCCCAAGAGGGAATACAAATAGATGGCCTTGCAAAAAGACGTTTCTATTTTTTCAAAATTTCGAACTTACGTAGATTTGAGGATGATTCTAATTAAGCAATATCTTATGTGGTATCTTTGACCAATTTTCTAATTCCATGCAAGGAACAATAGACTATTGTTCTATTGGTGTTTAAGTTAAAACAAAGCTGGCAAAGAATTCCAAATGTCTTCTAAGGGAGATACCAGTTTTTAGAAATACTGATAGTTACTTTTGATTAGACAGACTTGCAATTTCAAAAATATAATATTTCCCTATATTTTTAAAATATATTAATCCCTTTTGCTGGGAATAGTAGTAGACAATAAAGGTTCGGAAGTACAATCAAAGCCAGTTAGGTCTTCTGTCAATCCTTCAAAATCATTTTCCGCATCCAGATTGGCGAAAGCAGCATTTTCATTGTTGTTAATACAAATCTTGAAATTGGGCTTGAGGTCTCCGTTTTCATCTAAATGTTCGGGGTTGAAAATCCCATCCACCAGGATATCGGGAACTTTTCTGCCGAATTTAAAGAACAGCAGCAGGCCAATTTTTTTGCTCCAGGTCGGCATCATTTTTCCATTTTTACTGCGGCGGTAAGTATTATCATGAATGTGCACGCGGTACGCATAAGGGTCGTACTCATCATCTTCGAATTTGCGCTCCGTAATGTAGTAACTGACGACACTGGTGCCCACCGTTTTGTTGTCCAAAATTTGATTATCAAATATTTCGACATCGCTAGCTGCTAAAACCATCACGCCGGTACCGGGAGGAATATCGGCAACGGTATTTCCTTTGGGGGCAAAGTTCCTGTAGTTATTGGCTTGTACGGTATTATTGTAAATCCTTACGTTCCCGCCTTTCTTTTTGATCAGGCCGGGAAGGTCGAAAACCAAAATTCCTCCCGTATTGCCTTCCGCTATGTTGTTGTAGACATCAGCCATCGTCGAATTTTCAATTTCAATACCAGCGACATTGCGATAAGCGCGGCTGTTGCGCACGATGATCTGGTGAGATTGCCCCACGTAAATGCCAGCATCGGATGCCCCGATAGCCACGCATTCATCGATCAATACATTTTGGCACTGCACGGGATATAGTCCGTAAGCCCCATTCTTTTTGCTGGCTTTACCCGTCCATTCTGCTTTAATTCTTACAAAAGAAATGCCGTCTACTTCCTGTGTTTTGATGCCATCGCCCAAAGCGTCCTGAATAGTGAAGTCCTCTAAGATGATGCTTTCTGAATTAGCTATTTTCAAACCTTGTGCTCCTTCTTTTTGTCCTTTGAAAGAAAGGATGGTTTTGTCCATGCCTGCCCCTTTGATGGTCACCTTCTTTTTACCTTCCATGGCAAGGCTGCCGATGATCTCAATTTTCCCGGCAGGTAGTTCAATGGTACCCCCATCTTCTACCATGATCAATTGGGTCTGGATTTTTTTCTCCAGCATGGGTTGAGCTTGTAGGGTAGAATTGAAATATAACAATGTGACCATCAGGGAAAGGAGAATAGAACGCATCATTTTAATGTTTTCTGTTTAAAGTAAAGATCTTGTAGTTTCTAAGAAAATGTTTTGATTTCCTGTCCGCCTGCTCCCAATGATTTGGAGCCTGGCCGGCAAAAAATCAAAACAAGCTCTAATTTCGTAGAAATTCATTCAAAAAAATATTTATGGCAATAAAATCTACGACATTGACCCTTTCTTTAGTGCAGGCCCCGTTATTTTGGGAAGATAAGGATGCTAACCTAAAGGCTTTTGCTGACCGTATTGCTTCCATAGAACAACGTACGGACCTGGTGGTCTTACCCGAAATGTTTACTACCGGTTTTACCATGAATGCAAAGCAAGTGGCAGAACCATTAGAAGGGCCAACGCTGAAGTGGATGCAAGATATTGCCCGGCAGCATCAAATTGCATTAACGGGCAGTTTTGTGGTAGAAGAAAAAGGTTGTTTTTACAACCGGCTGGTATGGGTGGATGCAGAAGGTCAATACCTGACGTACGATAAACGGCATTTATTCAGCCTTGCCAAGGAGCATCTTTACTATTCACGAGGAAAAGAAAAGATATTCCCGGTGATCAAAGGGTGGAAGTGTCTGCCTTTGATCTGCTATGATCTGCGATTCCCCGTCTGGAGCCGGAATGTAGAGGGTTACGATCTGTTACTCTACGTTGCGAATTGGCCGGCAAAGCGGAGTCATGCCTGGAAATCTCTTTTGGTGGCCCGGGCGATTGAAAACCAGTGTTACACCGTCGGTCTGAACAGGACCGGAGAAGATGCTAATGGCATTTACTACAGTGGAGATTCCAAGGTGGTAGATTATGCGGGTGAGACTCTGCGAGAGGTCAATCATGATGCCCGTACTATCACCGTACAACTGGATTATAATGCACAATTGGAGTTTCGAATGAAGTATAGGTTTCTAGCGGATATTGGATTTTGTCAAGTTCTATACGCGTTTTAAGGATGAACAATTTTTTACTAAATTTGAAAACGTAATTTTTAAAAACCGAGCACCTATGGGAATCACAGAAGGTATTTTAGCAGAAGTAAGACAACAGGCTGAAGCCGTTGGAGAAAGAAAAGGAAAAAAAGAGGGCCTGCAAAAAGGCCTGCAAGAAGGTGATCGTGCTCGTTCCACCACTGCCATCAAAAACATGCTCAAAAAAGGGTACGCCAAGCAGGAGATCCTTGAAATACTTGAGGTGGAGGAGCAGTTAGTGGAAGAGATTATAAAGACTATTGCCGGGGATAAAGCGGAGGTGCAGTAGTTTGAAAAATACCGACTGAAATCGATCCTGACCTGTCAAATCTCCAGACTTGACAGGAATATAAAAAGGTCTATGACCTTTATAAGCCCCAAGTACAATCATAGACCGTGAAAGCTGCTGCCTAGCGCTCCAAATTGAGCCCCTACCGAAAAGGCACCACAAAAGGCAACCGCATCTGAGGTCCTTTCGTATCCC